>NZ_CP012643.1:0-300000 GCF_001310085.1 Rufibacter tibetensis | reverse complement strand
CTGGTGGTGCTTCTACTATCCGGATCAGGGGAGGTACTTCTATTAGTGCCGGAAATGAGCCTTTGTATGTGGTAGATGGGGTACCGCTGCAATTATCTAACGCCAGCCGGCAAAGTAATATTGGTGGTAGCGGGGGCAATATGATGATCTTCAACCAAGAGCCGGTGAACCCGCTTAACTCCATCAACCCCTCTGATATTGAATCTATGGAAATCCTGAAAGATGCCTCCGCCACGGCCATCTATGGTTCCAGAGGCGCGAACGGGGTAGTGATCATCACGACCAAAAAAGGCAAGCAAGGATCCATGAGCACTACCTATGACACCTATGCTGGGGTTTCCAAGGTAGCTAAAACGTTGGATGTCTTGTCTGCCGACGAGTACCGTCAATTCATGAAGGACAACAACATCACCAATTTCACAGACAAAGGCGCGAGCACCGATTGGCAGGATCAGATCTTCCGGACGGCTTATTCACAGAACCATAATCTAGCGGTGAGCGGTGGAACAGAAAACACCTCCTATAGGGCTTCAGTAGGATATATCTCTCAGCAAGGGATTATCATCTCTTCGGGCATAGATAACTACACTGGTAGAGTAAACATCAACCACAAGGCCCTTGACAAGAAGTTGTCCATTGACTTAAACCTGGGTGGTGCGGTTGTGGAAGAAGACAATGCACCCATCTCCAGTGCGCTAGGCGGTGAAGGCGGGAACATCCTGAAAGATGCGCTTCGGTTCAACCCAACGTATCCGGTGTATGATGAAAAGGGAAATTATTCTCAAATCAACCAGTTCATCATCAACCCGGTATCTTACGCTGAGCAGATTGAGGACATGCGCACCACCAGGAGAAACCTGGGGAATATTTCCACAACCTACAATATCTGGGGACCGCTGAGTGTCAACGTGAACCTGGGCTACACCTATGAAAACATCAAAGGAAACGCCTATGTACCCAGAGCCAATCCGCTGGGGCAAGGGGTAGGAGGTTTGGCCAACACACAAGCCTCAGAACACTGGAGCAAGCTATTGGAAACCACTTTGATCTTCAAACATGATATCAATGCAAACAACCGTATTGATGCCGTTGGCGGGTATTCTTACCAGTATTTCATAGATGAGGGATACCGTAACCGGGTGCAAGGGTTTGTTTCTGACGAATTCAAGTACTACAACATTGGTGCGGCCAGCCAAAGGCTGACCACCTCCTCTTATAGAGAAAGCAGCAAATTGATTTCCTTCTACGGCAGGGTGAATTACAGTTTACTAGACCGGTACCTGGTTACCTTAACCGTACGCCGCGATGGATCCAGCCGTTTTGGTTCTGGCAATAAATGGGGCGTGTTCCCATCCGGTTCAGTTGCCTGGCGGGTGTCTAATGAAGATTTCTTCCCTAAAACTAACTTAGTGAGTGATTTGAAACTGAGGGTAAGCTACGGCATCACGGGTAACCAGGAAATTGGAAACTTATTGTCTTTGCCCACCTTAGGAGCAACCTCCGCCACTTATAACATTGGGGGCAGTCCCATTACTATTGTGTCGCCGGAACGCTATGCCAACCCAGATTTAAAATGGGAAGAGACCGCTCAGTTTAACATAGGAACAGACTTCCAACTCTTTAAAGGCCGGGTGTATGGTTCCCTTGACTATTATCATAAAAACACCACAGATCTTTTACTGAGCTTCAACATACCGTCTCCTTCTGTCGTGACTACTCAGTTAGCGAACGTGGGGGAAGTAGAAAATAAAGGGGTAGAGCTTGCCTTAGGAGGCTATGTTTTTGATAAAGCAGATTTCCAATGGAAGGTAGATCTTAACTGGAGCAGGAACCGCAACAAAGTGATTAGCCTTTCAAATGACCAATGGAGTACCAAAATTCTTCAGAACTATGAGTTATCTGGATTTGGATTTACCGGGATAAACAGCCAAGCCATTATACCTGGTCAGCCTTTGGGTAATTTTTACGGGCTAAGATACATTGGGACTGAGAATGGCATTGAGCAGTATGCAGATGTGAATGGAAACGGCAGATTTAACCAAACAGAGGATGTTGAAATCATTGGTAACACCCAGCCTGACTTCACTTTCGGCATCACCAATACCTTCAACTACAAACGGTTTGATCTGTCCTTTATGTTGAGAGGGTCACAAGGCAATGATGTGCTGAACAATACTGCCCTTGATTTACAGCGGAAAAATATTCTTCCAGGCCAGAACATTCTGAAGGGAGCTCTTAATGATGGTTTAGGGAATACGGCAGCAGTAAGGTATTCTTCCAGATGGATTGAAGATGGCTCCTTTATTAGGTTAGATAACTTAACCCTGGGCTACAACTTTAATATTTCTAGATTCCCTGTCCTTAAAAATGCCCGCGTGTATGTAACCGGACAAAATCTCTTCCTGATCACTGACTATACAGGGTTAGATCCTGAAGTGATTTCCAGCATCAGTGGCATTGGTGAATCCCCCAGAGGAATTGACTACATGACCTATCCTAGAGCTAGAACTTACATGTTAGGAGCCAGCATCACTTTTTAAGTAGCCTTAAATCATAAAGACTTGTGAGATGAAAAAGTATATATCAAAAAAGAAGTGTGTCATTCTGGGTTTGATAATGGCCTTCTGTGGGAGTTGCACCAACCTGGATGAGGAGTTGTATGGCCGTTTATCACCAGCTAATTTTTACCAAACCGATGCGGAAGTATTATCTGCCTTAGCAGGGGTATACAGTGCTATGTCGTTTGCCGGAAATGGAGGTAACGGGTGGCGGGTAATGCACTTAGGAACAGATGAATTCTTAATCCCTTCCAGATCAGATGGAAGATGGTTTGATGGAGGGGTATGGCTTGAACTTGCCAATCACACCTGGACACCGCAAAATAACCGAATCCTGAGTGCCTGGAGAGAAGCGTTTTCAGTAATAGGAAGAGCCAACGCCGTGCTGGAAAGCTTGGAGAACTCTCCCCGTGAAGGTTTAGAAGAAGAGATAGCAGAAATGAGAGCGGTACGGGCATATGCTTACCTTTATGCCATGGATTTGTTTGGGAATGTACCCATTGTAACCCAAGCACGCATTGATCCGCAGAATCTTCCTAAAACCAACTCCAGAGCAGAGGTTTTCGAGTTTGTAGTAAGTGAGTTAAATACAGCCATCCCCAAATTACCTTCCATAAAATCGGTAAACAGGACCAGCTACTATGGCAGGATGTCTAAAGAAGCAGCTTACTCAATCTTAGCCATCACATACCTGAATGGACAGGTTTATACCGGTAAAAGCTATTATCAAGAGGCAATTACAGCCACTGACATGGTGATTAATTCCGGTGCTTACACCTTGACTCCGAATTATTTAGACAATTTTGTGGCCAGTAACCATACCTCTCCAGAATTTATCTATGCCATTACAGTAGATCCGGGAAATAACGCAGGTTCAAACAACTTTGTGCTAAGGGGAACCCATGACTCTCATAGATTCAAATACAATCTGCCTTTTACGCCTCAAAATGGTTTTACCGTCATTGAGCTTGCCTATGACCGTTACGAAAATCAGGATGTGCGTAAAAGTATGTTCCTCTTGGGTCCCCAGACAAATGCCAGCGGTGGTCCCCTGCCTAGAAACACTGGTTCTGGACAGTTGGTATTAGTACCTCATCAGAACATCACCAATTCTGCCGAAAACGAAGGCTACAGATTGGTGAAGTGGCAACCAGATCCGGCTTGGGTGGGTCAGTCTGGAAACAATGATGTTGCCTTGATTAGGTATGCAGAAATACTGTTAACCAAAGCAGAAGCTTTACTTAGATCTGGTGGCTCTACTACCGAAGCACTACGTTTGGTGAACGAGGTGAGGAGGAGAAGCAATGCGTCTGCCCTTACCTCCATTACGCTCAATGACATTCTGGAGGAGAGAGGTCGGGAGTTGATCTGGGAAGGAAGCCGGAGAAGAGACATGATTCGTTTTGGCACATTCCTAACCTGGGACTGGAGGTTCAGAACAGCTGACTCTCCAAAATTCAGAGAGCTGTTCCCTGTGCCTGCTACAGAACTACAAGCTAATCCTAACCTGACCCAAAACCCAGGTTATTAAACCTCCCCATTTTCTAACCTGAACGATATTCCCCATGCAAAAAAGCTTTAATGACACAAATAATAAAACAGGTAACAGGCTGCATGCACCGGCAAAACTAAGTGTAAGTTTTCTGTTGGCAGCTCTGTGTACCACAGGGCTCTCTGTTTCTTCGCATGCCCAAACCATTGGAGGCGTAGATTATTCAGACAGAGCCCACGTGGACAAAACCTTTGATATGGCAGGCACTGATATTTTTGGGCAACGCTTTCCTTCAGAAAGTGCGACCATTGTGGACCCTGTCACCGGCGTGAAGATCACAGCTCTTACTACTTCCCGCCACAGCAGTTCCAAAATTTACCAGGATCACCCTAACTGGACGGCAGACGGGAAGTACATTGTTTTTACCTCAAATCGGAATACGGCAGCTGGCGGCAATGTCACATTTGCAGACAAGAATGCTCCGCCAAGAAAAGAAAGGCAGTACTACGCTCTCTCCATGGATACCCACGAGATTGTTCAGGTAACTACCGGAACTGGAGCAGGAGATATGCTTCTTGGGCATCATAGAAACATTGCCTACCGCATCAAAGACAATCAGGTGATAGAGGTAAACCTGGAACAACTGCTCAAGGACAGCGAAGCTGGAAAAGTGAAAGCACCCGCCAATTATGAGAAGCTGGTGGCCACTATTCCCAGTGACCTGAAACCGGGCGGAACGTGTTTGGACATCAATGACAAACGAATCTTCTTCTCTACCCGGGTTGGGGCAGATGGTTCGGCCATCCACAGCATTGACCTGGACACCAAAAAAACAACTAAACTGGTAGAGGTGCCTTTCAGGACCGGCCACTTCCAAGCGAATCCCTATGTATCTGGCGAGATGATGTACTGCTGGGAAACCGGCGGTGATTCTCCGCAGCGCATGTGGGTACTGAGTGTTGATAAGAACGGCAAGGTGAACAACAGGGCGGTTTACAAAGAAAAGGCAGATGAGTGGGTGACGCATGAAGTGTTTGCCGGACCCGATCACATTCTTTTCAACGTGATGGGTCATCTTGACAGGTTAAGAAAGAATCCTACTGGTATTGTGCTGCACAACATCCGCACCAATGAATCTAAAATGCTGGGGCAAGCCAAAGAATTAGGAGGGTACTGGCACGCTGCAGGAACAAAAGACCTGAAATGGGCAATTGGTGATTCTTTTGACGGCAACATCTACCGGTTGAACATTGACAAGGGTGACGCCACCTTACTGACCACTGGTCACAGGCCCAACACCAAAAGCCCGTTCTCACCCCAGGCGCATGCGCACCAATCCATTAGCCCTGATGGGAAATGGGTTCTATTTAATTCCAGCATGCTCACAGACAGTGACATCATGATGGTGCCCATGCATCCACAAGGGCTATAATCTTGATCTACTCAGAGGCTTCTACACAGGTGCTTTGAAGCCTCTTTTCTAAAAACGTAACTGAAACGCCGGGTAAGACTAAGTTCTATATTTAGTTTTACCCGGCGTTTTGATGTACTATAAGGATTGCTATTTATAATGTCTCTTTCTATTTTTTAGGTGTTTTTCGGAATAAAGTGATTACTTATGTTGATGCAAATACACTCAGATGGAACAAGGCTTGAAGGGTGTATAAACGAAGAACCAGTTTTAAAGCTCATCTTTCCGAGTTTCAAAACTGGTTCTTTGTTTATACTGCTTTGGATATCCTAGGCTGTTGGAACAATCATTTAACTATTTTCATTGACTGGTATAAGCCTTGGCGTTTTAGGTCAGTTTTCTAAAAACTAATCAAAAAAACCAATCACCTCCATACTTACTTACCTAAAGGCTCTACTAGAAAAAAAGGTCTAATACTGCACTTAGAAGCCTCCTTACTTTGAGGAAAACATCACAGCGCTATCATTGATCTCGTATTTATTGCCTTTGAGTAAGTTGATGATTTCGGCGCCGGCTAGTAACACAGGGCCGTAACCGTGCGCCGCATAGACGTTGATAGGGCGGTAGAAGTAGAATGCCGGGTCAAAAGCCATGCCAGTGCCTACGCAAGTTCCTTCCACCTGACCTTTGTCGTTTACCTTAGTGGCTACGGCATTCCAGGCTAGTAGTACCATAGGGCCATAGGCTTGCTTGTCAATCCAGCCTCTGTTAATGGCGCGGGCAATGGAGTAGGTATAGATAGCCGTGGCGGATGTTTCTAAATAAGAGTTGTTACGATCAATAAGCTGATGCCAGAAGCCTTCGCCGGCTTGGTAAGCCGCCAATCCTTTTACATGCGCACGTAATTGATCCACTACCTTTTGGTAACCCGGATGGTTCTGGGGCAGCACGTCTAACAATTCAACCAGCGTCATCACTGCCCAGCCGTTGGCCCGGGCCCAGTGGAATTGCGGGTGTGGGTCCATGCCTTGCACCCAGCCGTGCATGTAAAGGCCTTTCTCTTTGTTGAACATGCGCTCAGAGAACTGCACCACCTGCTTCACGGCATCATCATAGTAGCGTTGCTCGCCGGTGAGTTTTCCCATCTGTGCCAGAGCGGGCACGCTCATAAACAAGTCATCTAACCAAATGGTATTTGGCAATGGCCGGTTACGGGCTAAGGTGCCGTCCGGCAAACGGAATTCTTTGTTGCTGATGTAATCAAGATAGTTGTTGATGAGTGGACGCAGGTCTGATTTAACCAGATTAGCACGGGTCACCTTGATCATGGCGGCGGCCACAGCGCCGGCATCATCCAGCGCATGAGGCATCAACACCTGCCTCATTGGGGTCTCTAACTTGGGATTTTTCTGTAGCTCTTTGCGGTAGTAAGGAGCCAAGTCTGCTAAAAAGCTCAGCCGTTGAGTGGTGTAATTGGTGAAGCGCTGATCACCCGTGGCTTCACCGGCCAGCAACATGCCCGCGTACGTAACGCCCCATTCATAGCTGGTCAACCGGAAATCACCTTGTTCAATGGCAGAGTTCTCGTTGAGCTTTTTCATGTCAGTCACTTGCTTGCCTGTTTTTTTGTCTACTACCCGGGCCGGGGTAGCGGCATCTAAGTAGGAGTGGACCCGGTTCAAAACTTTGGTCACATCCTCTACTTTGGTGGTGCCATACGGAGTGGGGTAATCAGGCTGCATGGCATGCAGCGGCGTGGTCACGTCAGACACTTTCTTGGGTGTGGTCTGCGCATTTGTCGCCTGCCAGGTACCAGCCAGTGCCAGGACAAGGAATGCTTTTTTTGCTCCCAAGCTAAGCCAGGAAGGCGTTTGGGTAGTAGCTATATTTATTGCTTCTGATCTCATTGTATCTCTATTGTTTAATTTCTTCCTTTTTTCTCCTCCACAGAAGCCAGTTGCTTCCTGTTCTTCATCAGAGGGGGAGTTTTGTCTTCAAAGTAGAAACAAGTTTAGAATTAGCTATCCTGTACTGTCCGGTTGTAGTCACCAGAAAAGCAGACTTTATCGGATTATTCCTTGGAAGTAAGAGGTGAAAAAGAACAAAAAAGGGAGGAACTCTGCCAATAAGCAAAGACTCTCCCTTTCAATAGGATTAGCTGGGTTATTTTACCTGAACTTCAACTACAGCAGTGAGTTGGCGGGTGAGGTCCTCTACATACTTCTGGAAGGAAGCAGAATTCTTGAAAGCCTCATTGCTCAACTCCCATCCGCCCACGGCGTAGTAGGTCACGGGCTGGTTATCCCGCACTTTCATTTTAGCGAAATACCCTTGAGCCAAACGACCAGAGGTAGGTGCCTCTATATGGCCCTGGTAGGTGTCTTTGGGCAAGATAAGCGCAAGCCCGAGAATCCAATCTTTATTGTAGGTTTCACGGTCATGCGTCAGTAACACCACCCATTTGTCATCCACGTTAATTTCCTTAACCGGATCGGTTCTATCCAGGTTGTTCATCCCGATGAGTAAGTGTTCATCGCCTTTTAAGCCCAAAATTCGGGCGGTGTTCTGGTAGGCATACATGCCGGGCCAGATGGCAGGATTCTCTTCAACTGTGTAAGAGCGGGTGGTGCCATCGGGCTTCCAGTTGTTGTATTTCAAGTGCATCACAGATCGTACCGGCCCTTCGGTGAGAATGTTGAAGCTGGTGCTTTGCACGTTGTTTACAGAGTCATTTACCGTTACACCCAGGCGGTAGAGGCTATCCTTGATCATAAGCGCCAAACCGCCAATGCCGGCCGAGTTACCCACGGCCATAATATCCCGGCCCCAATCGGCCATTACGTGGTAATTGTCTTCCACGGCCCCAAAGGTGCTGATGCCCACTGTCTCAGGAGCCATGTACGACACCCGCTTCCCGAACAGGTCCTTGGCGTTGCGGCCGTCAAAGTAATGCCGGAAACCTACCTTGTCGTTTTCCCAGGAAGGACCATCGGTCTGGTAGGGTTGGTACCCGTAACCGGGGCTTTTAGGCAATTGGTTCGCGTAGGTGGTGTCGCTGGTTTTAGGTAGAACAGGCGTGGTGGCAGACGTACGCTTGCCAAACCGCACATTGGTACGGGCCACATAGGTTGGCTTGGTGTCAACCCAGGTGAGCTTGAGCGTTTGTTTGCCGTTGGCAGGAAGATTGGTGACGAAGAACAGCTCTTCCCAGTTTTTGTCTCCGTTCAGATCATCTATCTGAGTTGTCACTGTGTCGCCGTTCTGGGTAAGCAAAACCGGAAAAGCACCGGTAGCAGGCGGACTTTTCAACTTGTCCCGCTTAATGGAAATGGCCTTTTCTGTTAACGCAACAGAAGACTTATTGGTGAGCTCGATCTGCTGCTGGGTAGAAACACAGGACACCAGCGAACTACTGAAAGCGAAAAAGGAAAGTAGGAGGAGTTTTCTATCCATTGCCAAAAGGTATGTTTAAAGAAATGTAGTTTTCAGCCTTGTTTACTGAAAGCAGGTTAAAAACGATAGGCGAAGCACGAAGAAACCAGTTGCATCTGAAATGAGCAAGTATCCACTGGTGAAATGGATAAAACTAGTCTCTTCTAAATACGACCTGACGTGTAAAGATCATTTATACGACAACCTTCTTACCTAAAGGTATCATGGTAAGGCAAACCGCCCATCCTGCCGTGCCCTGCTTAAGGGGGAAATTGACTGACCTATAAGGCTTGCAGGATAGTGCAGGATAGAAGGGGAAGACAAAGTGATTACTTTTCGAGTGATTGAGTTATGGGGTAGGAGTTCGTGTTGGCTAAGTTTTATGACTACGTTTCACCAGTGTTCTCAAACTCCGCTGCTTTTAACAAACAGGCAGTCTTGGAGAACAACAGTATTTATGGACTGCTTTTTGTTATTCAGCCTTAAAACAGCTTCCCTGAGCAAAGACTTTTAAAACAAAAACAATGAAACCATTTACCCTTTTCAGCAAAGCGTTCCTTCTCTGCACCATCTTATTAGGCGGAGGGCAGGCGCTGGCGCAAAGGCAAATGGAATACCTGAACAGGGGCATCGTAGCGGTGGCCAAAGGCAGCGAAGGCGTGTATGTGAGCTGGCGGATGTTGGGCAACGAGCCAGACAACATCGCTTTCAATCTTTACCGAGCCACCGGCAAAAACAAAGCGGTGAAGCTGAACAAGCAGCCTATTACCCAAAGCACCAATCACCTGGATGCTTCTGCAAACCAGTCCCAGCCGAATACTTATTTTGTAAAACCGGTCCTGAACGGAAAAGAACAAGCCGCTTCTGAATCGGTCAAGGTGTGGGCACAGAATTTCCTTTCCATCCCATTAAAAACGCCTAAAGGTTATACACCCAATGATGCCTCGGTAGGTGACCTGGATGGTGATGGAGCGTACGAGATCATCTTACACCAGGCAGGACAAGGTCGGGATACACCCTCCAGAGGATTCACGGATGAGCCCATTTTTCAAGCCTATAAACTAGACGGCACCCTGCTCTGGACTATCAACTTGGGCAAAAACATCAGGGAAGGCGCCCATTACACCCAGTTTATCATCGTGGACATGGACGGTGACGGCAAAGCAGAGTTCGCCTGCAAAACCGCGGATGGTACCATTGATGGACTTGGAAATGTTATCGGTGACAAAACCAAAGACTGGCGCGATGCCAACGGGAAAATATTGCAAGGGCCTGAGTTCTTTACCGTTTTCAACGGCCAAACCGGAGCGGCCTTGGCCACGACGGATTACCTGCCGGGCCGTGGCGATTTAGGTGGCTGGGGCGGCGTGGGCGGCAATGGCGAAAATGACAACAACGGTAACCGGGCTGACCGGTTTGTGGCCGGCGCCGCGTACCTGGACGGTCAATTGCCCAGCGTACTTATGTGCAGGGGGTATTATGGCCGCAGCGTGATTGCCGCTTGGGATTACCGAAACGGCAAGCTTACCTCGCGGTGGGTTTTTGACTCAGAAAACGGAAAGAACCCTTATTCTGGCATGGGCAACCATGGGCTCAGTATCGCCGATGTAGATCAGGACGGCAAAGATGAGGTCATTTACGGGTCTATGGTGGTAGATGACAACGGCAAAGGACTGTTCACCACTGGCCTGCGCCACGGAGACGCTTTGCATGTGACTGATTTGGACACTTCCCGCCCAGGGCTGGAAGTATTTGGAATCCATGAAAACGAACACAGTACTTCGGGGCCAGGTGCCGCGCTATATGACGCAAAAACCGGAGAGATCTTATGGAAAGGTTTGGAAGGGCAGGATGTGGGCAGAGGCGTAGCCGCCGATATTGACCCTGCTAACCCCGGCGCCGAGATGTGGTTCTCCGGTTCCAACGGCTTGCTGAACCTGAAAGGCGAGAAAATAGGGGAGAGCCCGCGTTCTACGAACTTCGTGATCTGGTGGGACGGAGACCTTACCCGCGAGCTCCTGGATGGCAACCACATTGACAAATACAGAGGCGATCGCCTGCTTACCGCCGAGGGCTGTTCCTCTAACAACGGGACCAAGTCTACCCCCGCCTTGAGTGCTGATATTTTAGGCGACTGGCGGGAAGAAGTAATTTTCCGGACTACTGATAACCAGGAACTGCGCATCTTCACTACCACCATTCCCACTGCACACCGGTTGCCTACGCTCATGCATGATCCGCAGTACCGCATGGCCATTGCCTGGCAGAACGTAGCCTATAACCAACCGCCGCACCCGAGCTTTCATTTGGGAGAGGGTATGAAATTCTTCAAACGGACTCCCATTAAAATCATTACTTCTAAAAGAGCAAAAAACTAACCATGCAGCAAAAGAACTTACTGACGGCCCTCTTACTTTTTGTACTGGCAGGAGGCTTTCTGGCCAGCTTCACGCAAAAGACTAAACCTACGCTGTACATCATCGGGGATTCTACCGTGCGCAACACCAATGAGGGGTATGGCGGCTGGGGTACGTACATCGCTGAACTATTTGACACCACTAAAATATCGGTTAGCAACCAGGCCATGGCTGGCCGCAGTACCCGCACGTTTATTAAAGAGAAGCGTTGGGACAAAGTGATGTCTACCCTAAAGCCCGGCGATTTCGTGATCATGCAGTTTGGCCATAACGAAGGCAGCGTGCCAGACACCAGCAAAGCCGGTTACCGGGGCGTTTTAAGAGGAACCGGTGACGAAACCAAAGAACTTACCTGGAAAGACGGCGAAAAGGAAGTAGTGCAGACTTACGGCTGGTACCTGCGCAAATTTGTGCGGGAAGCCAAAGAAAAGGGCGCTACACCTATTATTGCTTCCATGATCCCGAGAAACCAATGGAAAGACGCCAAGGTGCCTCGCGCTAACAAAGATTTCGGGAAATGGGCTAAAGAAACTGCCCAGGCAGAGAACATCCTGTTCATAGACCTGAATGAAATTACGGCTCAGAAATATGAGAAGATGGGCCCTGAGCAGGTAAAGACCTTGTTCCCTACGGATCATACGCACACCAACCCAGAAGGAGCCCGCATCAACGCTGCCTCTGTGGTGGAAGGCCTGAAAATGAACAAGAAACATCCTTTGAATAAGTATCTGAAGAAAAAGAAATCTTAAGGTCTTTCCTGAAGATTCCGTATCTCTATTGCTTTCATTAACTCATCATCAAAATGCCTACAATGCCACACCACCTGATTAAAAGAAGTCCAGTTCTTTGCCTGCTATTTTTAGGTCTGCTGTTTTCTGTTTCCTGCGCGGTTATGAAAAACAACGGGCAAAAGCCCACCCTGTTTTTGATAGGGGATTCTACCGTGAAGAACGGCAGAGGTGACGGTGGCGGGGGCTTGTGGGGCTGGGGCAGCTTTCTGGGGCAGCATTTTGACACCACCAGAATAAAGGTAGAGAACCATGCCCTGGGAGGCACTAGCAGCCGCACTTTCCGTACCCAGGGCCACTGGGACAAAGTACTGCCAAAGGTGAAAGCGGGAGACTTTGTGATGATCCAGTTCGGGCACAATGACAGCAGTCCTGTAAATGATACGCTCCGCGCCCGCGGAACCATCAAAAACAACAGCGAAGAAACCCAGGAGATAGACAACCTCATTACCAAAAAACACGAGGTGGTGCATTCCTACGGTTGGTACCTCCGCCAGTTCATCTCTGAAATTCAGGCCAAAGGAGCCACGGCCATTGTGTTGTCTCCGGTGCCCAGAAATACCTGGAAAGATGGTAAAGCTAACCGCAATGCCCTGGATTACGGAAAGTGGGCTTCTGAGGCCGCAGCCCAGAAGAACGCGCCTTTCATTGACCTGAACCAACTTATTGCCGACCGCTATGAAAAAGAAGGAGAGGAGAAGGTACGGAGTACTTATTTTAACACCAAAGACCACACCCACACCATTGAAGAAGGCGCCAGAGTGAACGCCGAAGTAGTAGTGGAAGGCATCAGGAAGAATAAGAAACTGGAGCTGAATAAGTATCTCCTGAAATCTTCCAGAACAGCTGGTCTTTAAGCAAGAAAAGCTATAGTGGTAAAAAGCTTGTTTGAAAGCTTATTTTGCCAAAACAGCTTTAAAGTAAGCTTTCAGTCTTTGTGAAGTTTATAGAATCTTGATTTAATTTAATAGCGGCACTACTACTTGGTATTCACCAACTACAAACGTTTACAAGCAATTTTTATAAAACAGCCTTAAAATGACAAACAGAATTATCTTACTGAGAAGCTTCTGCCTGTTCAGTTTCATCCTCATATTTAGTGTGGCGCAGGCCAAACCTGAAAAGTTACCTTCCAAGAAAAAGATCCTGAAAACCCTTCGGCTCACCAACGACTACTTCATGCAGAAGTGGCCCGATCCGGGGAAAGAAATTGTCACTAATAAAACCCGTCCCAGCAATATCTGGACTCGTGGGATCTACTACATTGGCCTCATGGAACTGTATCGCACAGACCCGCAGCAGCGCTATTATGATTATGCAGTAGATTGGGGCCAGAAACACAAATGGGGCCTGACAGGTGGTGACCATATACGCCATGCGGACTACCAGACCGCCGGTCAGACGTACATTGACCTGTATAAAATAGATCCGAAGCCAGAGCGCATTCGTTCTATCAAAGCCTCCATGGACAACATGGTGAACAGCACGAAAGTAGATGACTGGGATTGGATTGACGCCCTTATGATGGCGATGCCCTTGTACACCCAGTTAGCACAGGTTTACCCGGAAAGTGCCGACAGCTACTACAAAAAGATGCACGAAATGTATCTGGCTACTAAAAACCAGATTGGCGGGGGGCTATACAATCAGGAACACGGCCTATGGTGGAGAGATAAAGATTTTGTGCCGCCGATGAAATCGCCAAACGGGAAAGATATCTACTGGTCCAGAGGAAATGGCTGGGTAGTAGGTGCGCTGGTACGGGTGATGAGCATGTTGCCGAAAGACCACCCCAACTACCAGGAGTATCAGAAAACGTACCTGGAAATGATGAAGGCCCTTGTACCGCTTCAGCGGGAAGATGGCTTCTGGAACGTGAGCTTACATGACCCGAATCATTTCGGCGGGAAAGAAACCTCCGGCACCGCCTTGTTTACCTATGGCATGGCCTGGGGCGTGAACAATGGCCTCTTGGATAAGAAAGTATATACCCCCATTATCGCCAAGGCCTGGAACGCCATGACCAAAGAAGCGGTGCATCCAAACGGTTTCCTGGGCTACCTGCAAGGCACGGGCAAAGAACCAAAAGATAGTCAGCCGGTAAGCTACACCAGCAAACCAGATTTCGAGGATTATGGTCTGGGCTGCTTCCTGCTGGCCGGCACCGAGATAATGAAAATGAAATAAGCTTTGCTTTGAAAGAGAACCAGAGAACCACTTATCAAAAGTGGTTCTCTTTATACATATCCTTTACTTACAGGTATCTCGCTCTGTAGGATGCTTCCAAATCAGGTTTGATTCAACTCCAATTAGCATGTTAAAAGGTATTAGCCTGCACGGGCTTTGTTTAGCACTTCTGGTCTTCGGTAGCACTGCTGCTTCTGCTCAAAAGACTTCGTTCAAGTTTGATTTTGGTAGCGGGAAAGTTGCCAAGGGCTACACGGGGGTCACCGCCAAGAATATCTATTCAGAAGAAAAAGGGTACGGGTTTGATCCTGCTACGCCGGTCACTGACGTGAACAGGGGAGGGAAAGATCTGCTGAAAAGCGACTTCGTGACAAGTGAGAAGCCTTTTTACTTTTCAGTAGATGTGCCAGAAGGCAATTACAAGGTGACCGTCACGCTGGGCGACAAGATATCAAAAACCGCCACTACTGTAAAGGCAGAATCACGGCGCCTGATGCTAGAGAACATCCAAACCAAGACGGGTGAGTTCGTGACCAAAACGTTTATCGTCAATATCAAGGACCGCAAGATAGACGCGTCCAGAACGGTGGGGCTGAAACCACGGGAATTGACTAAACTGGATTGGGACAACAAACTCACCCTGGAGTTTGGCCTACAGCCCGCCTTGAATGCCATTGAGATCACCAAAGTAGAAGACCAGATTACCGTCTTCTTGGCCGGTAATTCCACAGTGGTGAACCAGAACGAAGAGCCTTGGGCTTCCTGGGGACAGATGATTCCGCGTTTCTTCAAACCCGGCGTAGCCATTGCGAACCACGCCGAGTCTGGCTTGTCTTTGGGCAGCTTTATTGGCAGCAGGCGGCTGGATAAAATCCTGAGCGTGATCAAACCGGGTGACTATGTATTCGTGGAGTTCGGGCATAACGACGAAAAGGAAAAAGGCCCGAATGATGGCCCGTACAAATCATATTCAGAGCGGCTGCGGGTGTTTGCCAAAGAAGTAAAGCAGAAGGGTGCGCAGCTGGTCATCCTCACACCTACGGCACGTAGGTCCTTTAAAGAGGGAGTTATGACCAACTCGCACGGCGATTACCCAGACGCGGCCAAGAAGGTAGCTCTAGAAGAGAATGTGCCTCTTATTGACCTTACAACTCAGACCACTGCCATGTACGAGGCGCTTGGCGAGGAAGGATCTAAGAAAGCGTTCGTGATCTACCCGGAGCTGAACCTGAACGATAACACACATTTCAATACGTACGGCGCTTACCAGATTGCCAAGATTGTAGCCGAGGGAATCAAAGCCAACAAACTAAAACTGGCTGATTACATGGTGGAGATGCCCGCCTTTGATCCCAAAAAGCCAGATGCTTTCCAGAGCTTCAACTGGCCACCCAGTCCAGCCTCCAGTATGGTGAAACCAGATGGAAACTAAGAGCAGATTCATTCCTGTAACCAACTGATTCCATGGGTACGCTAAGACAATTCCTGTTGCTCCTTCTTGTCTTGATTTCCCTGCAAGTTTCTGCGGCGGAGCAGTACAATGTGCGTACATACGGCGCCTCGGGAGACGGAAAGACGCTTGATTCAGACGCTATCAACAAAGCCATTGAAGCCGCTGCTAAACAGGGAGGCGGTACAGTGTTCTTCCCGGCTGGAACGTACCTGAGCTATTCTATCCGGTTGAAAAGCCACATCAGCCTGTACCTGGACCAGGGAGCAACTATTCTGGCAGCAGAGCCTAAGGGCGACGTAGGCTATGATGCCCCGGAACCCGCCGTCAATGATAAATACCAAGACTTTGGCCATAGCCATTGGCGCAACAGTTTGATCTGGGGAGAAAACCTGGAGGATATTTCCATTCTTGGCCCCGGCACCATCTACGGCAAAGGCTTGACCAGAGGTGGTCCATACCGGGCACCCATCGGGAACAAAGCCATTGCCTTGAAGCTGTGCCGCAACGTGATCTTAAAAGACTTTACCATTCTGTACGGCGGACATTTCGGGATATTAGCCACAGGAGTAGACAACCTCACCGTTGATAATCTCAAGATGGACACGAACCGCGATGGTATTGACGTAGATGCCTGTAAGAACGTGCGCATCTCCAACTGTACCATCAACTCGCCCTGGGATGATGCTATCTGCCTTAAAAGTTCCTATGCCTTGGGCTATGCGCGGGCTACCGAAAACGTGACCATCACCAACTGCCAGGTCAGCGGCTTTGACCGGGGCACGCTTTACAATGGCACCTACCTCCGCAATGAACCGCACCTGGTGCCCGACCACGAAGGGCCCACCGGCCGAATTAAGTTCGGCACCGAGTCTAACGGAGGGTTCAAGAACATCACTATCTCTAACTGTGTGTTTGACTATTGCCGCGGCTTAGCGCTGGAAACCGTAGACGGTGGCTTGCTGGAAGACGTGACCATCACCAACGTCACCATGCGCGACCTTATCAATTCGCCTTTGTTCCTAAGATTAGGCGCCAGAATGCGAGGACCGGAAGGTACGCCGGTGGGTAAATTGCGCCGCATTACCATCAGTAACCTGAACGTGTACAATGCAGACTCACACTTTTCTTCTTTGATTACCGGTTTGCCGGACCATCCTATTGAGGACATCACCTTGAAAGACATCCGGATTTACTACCGGCCTATGGATTCAGCGGCTACGCAGATTCCCAAGATGGTTCCTGAAAATGAGAAAGTGTACCCTGAACCCGCTAAGTTTGGGATCATTCCGGCGTATGGGTTCTTTATTCGGCACGCCAAAAACGTGTACTTAGACAATGTGGAACTCTGGTTTTTAGGCAAGGAAACGCGTCCGGCCTTTATTTTAGATGATGTGGATGGTATTGAGTTAAACAACGTGGAAGCTCAGAAAGCCGAAAAAGCACCCTTGCTCATGCTCAAGAATGTCACGGATATTAGTGTCTCCGGAAGTGCTTCCCTGAAGAACATGAAGAAGAAAAAAGTCAAAGAGAAACATTTTTAAGCAATCATTTATACTATACTCATCCTCCTGAAAACTACCCTAGCACAACCCACATGAGAAGCACATTCAGCTTTATTTTACTTTTGATTTCCCTCGTTTCCTGCACCGTTTCTAAAAAACAGGCGGCAAACGAGGAGGTATATTTATTCTCGTACTTTAAAGGAAACGGAGACGGTCTGCACCTGGCTTACAGCTTAGATGGCTATCAATGGCAGGCGCTTAAGAATGATTCTATCTTCCTGAAGCCAACCGCCGGCAAGGATAAACTCATGCGGGACCCTTGCATCATCAGGGGAGGTGACGGCAAGTTTCACATGGTCTGGACAGTGAGCTGGAACGAGAAAGGCATAGGGTACTCCAGTTCAGAAGATTTGCTGCATTGGTCTGAGCAGAAATTTGTGCCCGTGATGGCGCATGAACCCAAAGCCCGTAACACCTGGGCCCCCGAGATCACCTATGACAACCGCACCAAAGAATACATGATTTACTGGGCTACCACCATCACGGGCCTTTACCCCGAGACCCAGTCAGAGAAAGATGCCGGGTACAACCACCGCATGTACTACACCACAACGAAAGACTTCAAAAGCTTCAGCCCCACCAAACTGCTGTATGAACCGGGCTTTAACGTCATTGATGCCACCATTGTGCAGGACGGTAAGCGCTATGTGATGTTCCTTAAAGACGAGACCCGGGAACCGGCGCAGAAAAACCTGAAAGTAGCTTACAGCAAAAAACTAACCGGGCCCTACACCGCCGCCGGTGCACCCATTACCGGTAAATACTGGGCTGAAGGCCCCACAACTTTAAGACTCGGAAATAAATGGATTGTCTACTTTGACAAATATACCGAGCATGCGATGGGCGCCGTGCAGTCTGAAGACCTCAAGAACTGGGAAGACATCTCAGATAAGATCTCCTTCCCCAAGGGCATGCGCCACGGCACTATCTTTAAAGTAACCACCGCAGAATTCAAGAAGTTAAGGAAATAGACTGGAAAATTCTGCAGTGCTATTCTTATCCACAAGTTCCTTTCAACCTCTATAAACTGTACCAGGCAAAGATGAGACAGTTTGTAGAGGTTTTTGTTTTTTGCCTTGGAAACAGGTGAAAAACAAGGTCTTCCCATCAAAATAACTATCTTCTTCTGCACTGTAGGTAGTTAATAAGTGACCAATCACGTGCATTCCATTACCAAAAAGCCAAACCTCCTTCTTTAAAATACTTGCATAAAATTGTCTGTTTGGCATGACAGTACAGGATAGTGTTTAACTGACATCATTCTATCTTGAGACATCATTCATTCTAGACCCACGTTATGCAGGCAATTCTTGGCGTTATTTTCCACTTTATTGGCGGTTTCGCCTCCGGCAGTTTTTACATTCCTTATAAAAAAGTTAGAGATTGGGCCTGGGAGTCCTACTGGATTGTAGGCGGTATTTTCTCCTGGTTGATTGCCCCCATAGTAGCCGCTTATCTTACCGTGCCTGATTTCATGGGCATCATCAGCAGTACTGACAACACTACTGTTATGTGGACCTACTTGATGGGTTTGTTCTGGGGTATTGGTGGACTCACCTTCGGATTGGGGATGCGTTACTTAGGGGTTTCCCTGGGTATGTCCTTCATCTTGGGCTTTTCTTCGGCCTTTGGGGCGCTGGTTCCACCTATTTATAGAGACATTGTTGGAACAGACGGAGGAGAGACCTTCTCTGGTATGTTGGCCAGCACCGGTGGGCAGGTAGTGCTTCTCGGGATTTTCCTTTGCCTGGTGGGGATAGCAGTCTGCGGAAAGGCCGGAACCATGAAAGAAAAGGAAATGACCACTGAGCAGAAAGCGGTAGGGGTTAAAGAATTCGACATCAAGAAAGGTTTTACAGTAGGGATTATCTCGGGCATCCTGAGTGCCTGCTTTAACTATGGCATTGAAGCTGGGAAACCTATGGCGGTAGCGGCGGTAGAGAACGGAGGCAATCCGCTGTTCCAGAACAACGTCACATTTGTGGTGATTCTGTGGGGTGGTCTTACCACCAACTTCATTTGGTGCATGATTTTGAACGCCAGAAACAAAACCTTTGGTGATTACACGAAGAAAAGCGCTCCATTGCTTAGAAACTACATGTTCTCGGCGTTGGCGGGAGTAACCTGGTTTTTGCAGTTCTTCTTCTACGGCATGGGTGAAAGCAAACTGGGCAACGGTGCCAGTTCCTGGATCCTGCACATGGCCTTCATCATCCTGATTTCCAACGTGTGGGGTATGGCTCTGGGCGAGTGGAAAGGCGTACAGCGCAAAACCTTTCAAACCATTTTGGCTGGCGTGGCTGTCATCATGCTCTCCATTGTGGTAGTAGGCATCGGGAACTCGCTGTAAATTATGGGCGCGTTTAGAGCCTGATTTTATAAAAATAAACGTAAAGCAAGCGCCTGTCCTTTTGGAAGGCGGAATATATCATCAACACTTTTCATTTTGAGTCATATGTCAGAAGTTAAGACGAACACCACATTCAAGCACGTAAGCTATCTGTGGGACGAGGCCAAAGCGGCCGAACTGGAGGGCGACGAGGTAGCGTTGCTGATCTACCGCTCTAACCTGCTGGGTGCAGATCTGCGCCTGACGAACTACGGCGGTGGGAACACCTCCTGCAAGACCACGGCCAAAAATCCGTTGACTGGACAGGACACCGAGGTGATGTGGATCAAAGGTTCCGGCGGAGACATCGGGACTTTGAAGAAAAGCGGCTTGGCGGCTTTGTACGTAGACCGGCTCAGAAGCTTGGAGAACGTGTACCGCGGCATTGAGCACGAAGATGAAATGGTGGAGCTGTTCAACCACAGCATCTTTGACCTGGCCTCTAAAGCCCCCTCCATTGACACGCCTTTGCACGGCTTCCTGCCGTTCAAGCACATAGATCACTTGCACCCAGATGCGGCCATTGCCATTGCAGCGGCCAAAGACGGCAAGCGCATCACCGAAGAATTGTTTGGTGGAGCCATTGGTTGGGTAGACTGGCAGCGTCCGGGCTTTGACCTGGGTTTGCAACTACGCCAGTGCCTGAACGAGAATCCCGGCATCAGAGGCATCATGTTAGGCTCGCACGGCTTGTTCACCTGGGGTGATACCGCATATGAGAGCTACATGAACACCTTGGAAGTGATTGAGCAGTGCGCCGAGTACCTGGAAGAAAACTACGCTAAAAAAGGACCAGCTTTCGGCGGAGCCAAAATAGAGAGCCTGCCTTCTGAGCAGCGCCTGAAGCAAGCCGCTGCCCTGGCACCGGTTCTGCGCGGTTTCTGCTCCAGCGAGCGCCACATGGTGGGGCACTTCACCGATGATGCCCGTGTGTTGGAGTTCATCAACTCAAATGACTTAGACCGCCTGGCACCAATGGGTACCAGCTGCCCAGATCACTTCCTGCGCACCAAAATCAGCCCACTGGTATTGGATCTGCAGCCCGGCGAAGACCTCTCTGACGTAAAAGCCCTGAAAGAGCGTTTAGCGCCTGCTTTTGAAGAATACCGTCAGATGTACACCCAGTACTATGAGTCTTGCAAGCACCCGAACAGCCCGGCCATTCGTGACGCTAACCCAGTAATTATTTTGTTCCCAGGCGTGGGTATGTTCTCTTTCTCTAAAGACAAGCAGACTGCCCGGGTAGCCTCTGAGTTCTACCTCAACGCCATTAACGTAATGAAGGGCGCTGAGGCCATCTCAGAATACACGTCGCTGCCGCGCCAGGAAGCGTTTGATATTGAGTACTGGTTGCTGGAAGAAGCAAAGCTGCAGCGCATGCCCAAGCCCAAAGCACTTTCCGGTAAAATCGCTTTAATCACGGGTAGCGCCGGTGGTATTGGAAAAGCGATCGCGAAGAAATTTGTGGAAGAAGGCGGTGTGGTGATTCTGAATGATATGAACGAAGAGCGTCTGCAAAGCGCAGGCGAGGAGTTCAAGAAGCAGTACGGCAAAGATTCTTACGCTACTGCTACGCTGGATGTAACCAAAGCAGACCACATACAAGATGCGTTTGAAGTAGCAGCCCTGGCCTTTGGCGGTATTGATATTGTGATCAACAACGCGGGTCTGTCTATCTCCAAAACCATTGAAGGACACTCTGAAAAAGACTGGGATCTGTTGTACGATGTGTTGGTGAAAGGTCAGTTCTTCGTGACCCAGGCAGCCGTAGAGGTAATGCGCAAGCAAGCCATTGGCGGTGATGTCATCAACATTGTGAGCAAGAACGCCTTGGTAAGCGGACCAAACAACGCTGGTTACGGTAGCGCCAAAGCAGCACAACTACACTTAAGCCGCCTGAACGCCGCAGAACTTGGTGCCGATGGCATTAGAGTAAACGTGGTAAACCCAGACGCAGTAATCTCTGACAGCAACATCTGGGCCGGTGGTTGGGCCGAAGGTCGTGCCAAAGCATACGGCATCACAGTAGAGGAACTTCCGGCATACTACGCCAAGCGTACCTTGCTGAACCAGATCATTTTGCCAGATGACATTGCCAATGCTTGCTTCGCCTTTGTAGGTGGACTGCTGAGCAAATCTACGGGCAATATGCTCAACGTGGACGGCGGTGTAGCCATGGCCTTCCCTAGATAAGATAAAGTGGGTTCCTGCTTTCAGGTTGTTTTTACAAAAACAGCCCGAAAGCAGGAATACTTCTGGTAGAGCAGCCAATGAAAACTAAGGAGAAACGGTGGAAACCACTTCTTACTACCTTCTCCGTTTTTGGGCTGTTTTTCTGAAAGCGAGTTCAAAACACATTATCAACCTTGCCTCCAAGGAGGCAAGGCCCTAACGAACAAAGCCATGCAATTAGAGAAATATAAAATAGACGAATTTAACCATAGCCAGCAGGCCGAGCATACCCGCAAGTTTGAATTCCTGGCCGATGGCCTTTCAAACGTGGAAGGCGTGCTGCAGAAGTTGGTGGATTTTCAGATTGCCATTCCTTCCTGGGCACTGGGTACCGGCGGAACCCGCTTCGGTCGTTTTTCCGGCGGCGGAGAGCCAAGAAGCTTGGAAGAGAAGATTGAAGATGTAGGCTTGCTGCACTCTTTAAATCGGTCCAGCGGCGCTATCTCCCTGCACATTCCTTGGGACATTCCCCAGGATTACAAAGCTACCAAAGCCCTGGCCGCACAACACGGACTGAAATTTGACGCCGTTAATTCTAACACCTTCCAGGACCAGCAGAACCAAGGCAAGAGCTACAAGTTTGGGTCTATGCAGCACGTAGACAAAGCGGTTCGCCAACAAGCCATTGACCATAACATTGAAGTAATCAAGCACGGCATTGAACTGGGTTCTGAATCACTGACCGTTTGGTTAGCCGACGGCTCCAGCTTCCCAGGCCAGCTGAATTTCCGGAAAGCCTTCCAGAATGTGCTGGAAAGCTTGCAGGAAGTCTACTCCGCCATGCCAGACAACTGGAAAATGTACGTGGAGTACAAAGCCTTTGAGCCGAACTTCTACTCTACTACTATTGGTGACTGGGGACAATCTCTGTTGCTGGCCAACAAACTTGGTCCTAAAGCCTACACCTTGGTTGACTTAGGCCACCACTTGCCAAATGCCAACATTGAGCAGATCGTGTCTTTGCTTTTGATGGAAGGCAAACTGGGCGGTTTTCACTTCAATGACTCTAAGTACTCAGATGATGATTTGACTGCTGGTAGCATCAAACCTTACCAATTGTTCCTGATTTTTAATGAACTGGTAGAAGGCATGGACGCCCGCGGCATGAACCACGCCACAGATCTGGGCTGGATGATTGATGCTTCGCACAACCTGAAAGATCCTCTGGAAGACTTATTGCAATCTGTACAAGCTATCATGATCGCCTACGCGCAATCTTTGATGGTAGACAGAGTTGCCTTGGCGGAGGCTCAGCAAACCAACGATGTAGCCCGTGCCCAGGAAATCCTGCAGGATGCTTTCCGTACCGATGTTCGTCCGTTGGTGGCCGAGGCACAGGTAAGAGCGGGTGGTGCGGTGAACGCGTTGCAGTTGTATCGTCAGTTGAAAGTACGTGAGAACCTGATTCAGGAAAGAGGTCTCAAAACCGTTTCATCTGGTTTATAAGCGTCCTTCTTTTAGTAGAAATATGTTTAACGGATGAGAGAAGGAAGGTGAAGATTCGCTTCTTTCTCTCATTTACACTTTCACTCAAACAGTCATTTAATCAGGCATGCAGAAGATACCGGTTATCGCCATCTTTGATGTGGGCAAGACAAACAAAAAGCTGTTCCTCTTTGATGAGCACTACAGGATAGTGTACGAGCGGTCAGCTAAGTTTATAGAGACGGTAGATGAAGATGGGGACCCGTGCGAAAACTTGGAAAGCCTGCGGTTATCTGTGTTTGATTCTCTGCGTGATGTGTTCAAGCGCCCTGAGTTTGAGATCAAGGCCATCAACTTCTCTACCTACGGCGCCAGTTTTGTGTACGTAGACGAAGGAGGTCAACCGCTTACACCGCTTTACAATTACCTGAAACCGTATCCAGAGGAGTTGCAAAAGCAGTTTTACGCTACCTACGGGGGCGAGGAAAAGCTTTCGAAGGAAACAGCCTCACCGGTGTTGGGGAGTCTAAATTCCGGCATGCAGCTCTACCGGTTAAAACATGAGCAACCTGAGGTGTTTCAGCAGATGAAGTACGCACTGCATTTGCCACAGTACCTCAGCTCTCTTATTTCCGGCGAGTTCTATACAGACATCACCAGCATTGGCTGCCATACCAACCTTTGGGATTTTACCAAAGGCGATTACCACGCGTGGGTGGCGCAAGAAGGCATTTTAGAGAAGTTAGCTCCCTTGAAAGGCGCTGACGAAGCCGTTCCTGCTGCCTTCCCTGGAAACAGCTACAAAGTGGGCATAGGGCTCCACGACAGCTCAGCGGCTCTGATCCCGTACCTGGTGAACTTTCAGGAACCTTTCGCGCTCATCTCTACCGGTACCTGGTGTATTACGCTTAATCCGTTCAACACTTCTCCGCTCACAACGGAAGAGCTGAAGCAGGATTGCCTGAGTTACTTACAGTACAAAGGAAAGCCCGTAAAAGCTTCCCGGTTCTTTGGCGGATATGAGCATGAGCAGGAGGTAAAACGCATTGCCATCCATTTTGACATGAGTACCGCGGTATTTAAAACCGTAGAGTATGACCCTGAGATCATCCAGAAACTGCAACGGGAGCAAAAAGCCTCTAACAACTTGCAGGAGAAAACAACTGCTTTGCCTACTTCAGGTTTTGCAGAGCGGGATTTAAGTTTGTTTGCCTCAGGTATTGAAGCTTACCACCAGTTTGTCATAGACTTGGTACAGCAGCAGGTAATTTCCAGCAATCTGGTGCTGCAAGGCACAGACGTGAAGCGCATTTTTGTGGACGGCGGCTTCGGAAAGAATGCCATTTACATGAACTTATTGGCCGCTGCCTTCCCTGATAAGGAGGTATATGCGGCATCTATGGCGCAAGCCACAGCTATTGGCACGGCGCTGGCGATCCATTCTCTTTGGAACACCAAACCCTTGCCTAACGACATCATTGAATTAAAATATTACGCAGTAACACACCAGGAGGCATAGTATGACGGTAGGGCTTTTTATCCCTTGTTACGTTGACCAATTTTATCCCAACGCAGCCATTGCCACGTTGCAATTACTGGAGAAAGCCGGTGTAAACGTGGTGTATCCCATGCGGCAAACCTGTTGCGGGCAGCCCATGGCCAATTCAGGCTTTGAGCATTTAACCAAAGACTGCAACGAGTTGTTCGTGCAGAATTTCGCGGAGTTTGATTACATCGTGTCGCCCTCAGGTAGCTGCGTGTTGCACGTAAAAGACCACCTGCATTCAGAGAAGCACGAAGACCAGGCTCAAGCCATCCGTGGCAAAGTCTATGAGTTAGTGGAGTTCCTGACGGATGTAGTGAAGATAGAAAAACTAAATGCCCGTTTCCCACATAAGGTAGGTCTGCACCAGAGCTGTCATGGTCAACGTGGTTTAGGCTTGGCTCAGATGTCTGAATTAGTGGCACCAGCTTTTTCTAAGCCAGAAAAACTGCTGAGCATGGTACAGGACCTGGAACTGATTACCCTTACCAGAAAAGACGAGTGTTGCGGTTTCGGCGGTACGTTCTGCGTAGCCGAAGAAGCCGTGTCCGTGAAAATGGGCAAAGACCGCGTGGCAGACCATCTGCAACATAATGCAGAAATTATCACGGGTGCCGATATGAGTTGCCTTATGCACATGGAAGGCATTCTAAGAAGGCAGAAAAGCAATGTAAAGGTGATGCACATCGCTGAGATATTAAATGCGCAGGAGGGATAGATGAAGGAAGGACACACCAAAGACCACGCGGCGCTAGCCGATGATTTTAACCAGGACGAGCCCAGGGTAAACTGGCACGATGAAACGCTTTGGTTTATCAGGGAAAAACGTGACCGAGCTGCCTTTGCTATTCCAGACTGGGAGATGCTGCGCGAGACGGCCTCCCAAATTAAATTTCATACGCTGTCAAACCTGAGCCAATACCTGGAGCAGTTTGAAGCCAATGCCAAAGCCAATGGCATTACCGTGCATTGGGCAGCAGACGCTGAAGAGCATAACCAGATTGTGCATTCTATTCTGACCAAGAATGGGGTAACCCAAATGGTGAAAAGCAAATCCATGCTCACCGAGGAATGCCACCTAAATGACTACTTGGAGCAAAACGGCATAGAAGTAATTGACTCTGATTTAGGGGAACGCATTGTACAATTGGCCAAGGAACCACCTAGTCACATCGTGCTGCCTTGCATCCACTTGAAGAAAGAAGAAATAGGAGACATCTTCCACCAACACTTGGGCACAGAAGCAGGCATGTCTAACCCGCAGGTGCTCACAGAAACGGCAAGGCAACACTTACGCGAGACGTTCCTTACCCGCAAGGCCGCGCTCACAGGAGTGAACTTTGCCATTGCAGAAACTGGTGAATTTGTCGTCTGCACCAACGAGGGTAATGCCGATATGGGTGCTCACTTGGCAGATGTGCACGTGGCCAGCATGGGCATCGAAAAGTTAATCCCGAAGCGGGAGCATTTAGGGGTGTTTTTAAGATTATTGACCAGAAGCGCTACTGGTCAACCCATCACCACGTATTCCAGCCACTTCAAAAAGCCTCGTCCCGGACACGATATTCATATTGTGCTGGTAGACAACGGACGGAGTGTGCAGTTAGGCCGGGAAGATTTCCGGAATTCACTGAAGTGCATCCGTTGCGGCGCCTGCATGAATACCTGTCCGGTGTACCGCAGAAGCGGCGGACACAGCTACCAATCAGCAGTGGCAGGACCTATAGGTTCTATTCTGGCGCCTAACCTGGACATGAAGAAGCACGCCGATCTGCCGTTTGCCTCTACTTTGTGCGGCTCTTGCTCCAATGTGTGCCCGGTGAAGATTGACATTCATAACCAGCTTTACAAATGGCGGCAAGTCATTGTAAAAGAAGGCTACGCTGATCCTACCAAAACCATGGGAATGAAAGCCATGAACATGGTGCTGTCTTCGCCCAAGACCTTTAAACTGTCGGGCAAAGCAGGTCGGTGGTTTATGAAGACTGTTCCTTTCTTAGTCAGCAATAAAATGAACCCTTGGTACAAACAACGCGAAATGCCGCAACCCCCAAAGGAGTCTTTTGGTGAGTGGTACCGCAAAAACCGGAAAACCAATGAGTAGCAGAGAGAGGATATTGGCTGCTGTGTCCAAAAACCAGCCTGCCTTAACGCCTATGCCAGGGGTGCCACTTTTTCAATTAGAGGCACTTGATTTAGTAGAAAAATTCTCCCAAGTAGCGGTAAGTATTGGGAGTGGGGTTTTTCAGGTAAAGAGTTATGAAGAGGTGCAGGATATTTTGGCGAATGATTTTAAAGTTCACCACCGGATTATCTCCCATGTGCCAGAACTAGCCTCGTTTGCAGATACTACCCTTTTAGAAGACCAGCATCGGCACAAATTAGAGAATGTGGATCTGGCCATCGTGAAAGGTCACTTTGGCGTGGCAGAAAACGGTGCTTCCTGGGTAACCGAAGATTTGATGGGCTTGCGCGTGGTTCCATTCATTTGCCAGCACCTGGCTATCATTCTTCCCAAGGACAGCATTGTGCCCTTAATGCACGATGCTTATGAGAAGATTGGAACTGCGGAGTACGGCTATGGAGTGTTTATAGCTGGTCCTTCCAAAACAGCGGACATTGAGCAATCATTGGTACTTGGTGCACACGGACCTAGAACGTTGTCTGTGTTTCTAATGGGTTAAAAAGCAGTAATCAGAAAACGGATAATCAGATAGGAAGGGCTTCAGGGTTCAATTACAGAGGCACACTCCAAATCCATATTAAAGAATAACTTCTCATTCTTTTAATAACCTTAGAAGTAAGTAAGGAAAGTAAATCCTCCGGAAAGTTTCTATGTGAAAGATTGAATGACTTTGTGCAACTAGAGCTTGCTTCCTCAAGCATTAAAACCTATTTATTAAATAAGATAATCATATCCAGTGCTACCTAGAAAGGGTTAAATGACAGAAAGTTATCTTTCCTTTACCATCACTTTGAAAACCATTGTTAGCAACTCTCGGATATAATTTATATCATTTTAGAATAGTTTTCTCTGATTAATATTCATCTCCATTTTGGGTGGTCTGGTTCTGCGATTGGAATCATCAGGTTTACCAAACATCCATTTCCCCATTTTCTTCAAATTCTTCTGATCATCTAGGTCAATCTATAGCTTACAGCTTCACTTCCACAGTAGTTATTATTTGAGTTTGCCTCTTTCATTTAGGAATGGGCACCATTTTCATATCTTTGCCATCACCAAAAAATCTAAACGTACGTTTTTAGCTTGATTTGCAAAGAACACGCTGAAAACGGCCTTAAAGCGCAACGCATGAAAGCATATGTTTTTCCGGGTCAGGGTTCCCAGTTTGTGGGAATGGGCAAAGACCTTTACGAGCAACACCAAACGGCCAAAGACCTTTTTGAAAGAGCCAATGAGATTCTTGGTTTCCGGATTACCGACATCATGTTCAGTGGCACGGACGAAGAATTGAAGCAAACCAAAGTAACCCAGCCAGCTATCTTCCTGCATTCTGTGATTCAGGCGACAGTGGCAGAAGATTTCCAACCCGAGATGGTGGCCGGTCACTCTTTAGGTGAATTCTCTGCCTTGGTGGCCAACAAGGTGCTTTCTTTTGAAGATGCTCTGCGTCTGGTGTCAAAACGAGCCTTGGCCATGCAAGCGGCCTGCGAGGAACAGCCCTCTACCATGGCGGCTATTTTAGGCTTGGAAGATGAAAAAGTAGAGCAGATCTGTGCCGAAGTGTCTGAGGTGGTAGTGGCCGCTAATTTCAACTGCCCAGGTCAATTGGTCATCTCAGGTTCTATTGCTGGCGTTGAGGAAGCGTGTGAGCGCATGAAGGCCGCTGGTGCCAAGCGTGCCTTAGTTCTTCCGGTAGGTGGAGCTTTCCATTCGCCCCTCATGAAATCTGCCGAAGCAGAGTTAGAAGAAGCCATCAAACAAACCGAATTTAAACAGGGCATTTGCCCCGTCTACCAAAACGTAGATGCCAAACCTCATACAGATCCGCAGGAGATTCAGCAGAACCTGATCAAACAATTGACGGCTCCCGTACGTTGGACACAGTCTGTGCAACAAATGATTTCTGATGGCGCTACTATCTTTATAGAGTGCGGCCCAGGTAAAGTGTTGCAGGGCTTAGTGAAGAAAATTGACAAAACTGCAGAAGTAGGGCAGGTAAGCTAGTCCGGTTACGTTTTTGCTTTATAACATTTAAAGAGATGGGGCACATTCAACAGCTTTTCAAACAGAAGATGCCAAAACAACTTGTGTTTGGAACAGATATTTGTTTAAGTGCCCTGTCTTTTTTTATAGCCTACCTGCTTCGGTACAACTTTGACCTTCAGAAGTACACCGAACTATCTGTACTGCAGATGCTCCCCATTGTGCTAGCGGTCAGAGCTGTCGCTTTCTACTATTGCAGAACGCATGCAGGCATCCTACGCTACACCAGCCTGGATGACCTTCGGAAGCTGTTCGTTGCCCTTACCACCAGTTCTTTTCTGTTGGTGATTTCCCAGTTGTTTTACAACAAGGTACTGGGGTATCAGAACTTCATCCCTATTTCTGTACTTCTGATAGATTACTTAGGGTGTATGCTGGCGCTGTCTTTGTTCAGGGGTTGGGCGAAGATTGTGCATTATGAATGGCAGCACGCTAATGCTAATAAAGTAAACGTCATCATATTTGGGGCAGGTGAGGTAGGGAGCATTACCCTTCAGACGCTTCAGCAGGACATGGGTACCTATTACCATTTTGTTTCTTTTCTGGATGATGACAAAAAGAAACAAAACCTGGTCATCAATGGGGTTCCCATTCAATGCCCTTCCGCAGATTTTGTCAGCCAGTTAAAGACATTGCAAGTAGACTTGCTCATTGTGGCGGTTCAGCAACTTCCCCTGTCCCGAAGAAGGTATTTAGTAGAAGCCTGTTTGAATGCCGGGGTTCAGGTATTGGTGGTGCCTCCAGTGTACAAATGGATCAATGGCGTGCTCAGCTTTAAGCAGATCAGGGAGGTCAGAATAGAAGATGTGTTAGGCAGGCCTTCAGCCGAGATAGATTCACCCTTGCTGCACAAAGAACTGCAAAACCGAACCATACTGGTAACGGGTGCGGCCGGCTCTATTGGCAGTGAACTTGTGCGGCAACTTATCAAGTTTAAACCGAAACAGTTGATTCTCTTAGACCAGGCAGAATCCCCTCTGTATGATCTGGAACTGGAGCTGACAGAGTTGTACGTGAAGCTACACTTTGAGGTAGTACTTGGCGACATCTGCAACAAAGCCAGGATGGAAGCCGTCTTCCGCACCTTTCGGCCCGAATTGGTATTCCATTGTGCAGCTTACAAGCACGTACCGGTCATGGAGGAGAATCCTACAGAATCGCTCACCACGAACATATTAGGTACGAAGGTACTGGCTGATCTTGCCGTGAAATACCAGACCCAGAAGTTTGTTTTATTGTCTACAGATAAGGCGGTGAATCCCACCAGCGTAATGGGTGCTTCCAAAAGGCTTTGTGAAATGTACGTGCAGGCTATGGACCATTACCTTCGCGACTCAGGAAACAAACGCACGCGCTTTATCACTACCCGCTTTGGGAACGTGTTGGGCAGTACAGGATCTGTTATCCCACGCTTTAGAAAACAAATTGAAGAAGGCGGACCTGTAACGGTGACGCACCCAGATATTTCCCGGTATTTTATGTCTATCAGAGAGGCTTGCCAATTAGTATTGGAAGCGGCCTCTATGGGAACTGGGGGCGAGATCTACATCTTCGACATGGGGGATTCAATTAAGATTGTAGACTTGGCCAAGAAGATGATAAAGCTCTCTGGACTAACTTTAGGAAAGGACATTCAGTTAGTGTACACTGGCCTGCGCCCGGGCGAGAAACTGGAAGAAGAACTGTTCCATGAAAACGAGTCAGTGCAGGCTACGGCTCACCCCAAAATTAGCCTTGCTAACCTGCTCGCTCCTCAAAGCGAACAAGTGTTAAAAGAAATTCAAGTTCTGATAGATCTCTTCACGTCACAGAACAATGTAGACGTCATTAAGAAAATGAAGCAACTGGTACCAGAATACGTGAGCCAGAACTCCATCTACCAAAAATTTGATGTGCGAGGCTAAAATGGTAAGTCAGTAAATTGGATTATGTGTTAGTATAATAGAAATGCTTCCATTTTTACATATACCAATACTTGCTTCGAATGATTCTATTAATACCAAACAACCCCGTCCTTCATTTACTCAAATAATTTGACTTCTAGCGTATCTGGGCATTCATCCAGCAATTTCAGAATTGTTTTCTGATAAATGGGGTGAACGAAGTCAGGAGCCACTTGTGCCAATGGCAATAATGTGAAGCGACGGAGGTGAAGTTGAGGGTGGGGGAGGTGCAGGGTATCCGTTTCCAGGATCTGTTCTCCATAGAAGAGTACATCTACGTCAATCACCCTGGCTCCCCAGCGTTCCTTTCGTATTCTACCCAATTCCTGTTCAATGCGCTGAGTGAGGGCCAGCACTACTTTGGGAGAAAAACTGGTTTCAAACACTAGCACCTGATTCAGGAAAGCAGGTTGGTCAGTAAGGCCCCAGGCAGCTGTTTCGTACAAATTAGATTTCTGGACTGTTTTCCCAAAAACGCTTTCTAAACGGGAAGTAGCTTCCGTTAAGTAGAAGATTCGGTCACCCAGGTTGCTGCCCAGCAGCAGGAATAAAGAATTCATTACAGGCGCTCCAGGGCTTCCAGGAAGAATTGAATGGTTTTATCTGCTGCAGCCTTGGCCAAATCTGGGAGGTGTGGCTGGTCATACGGGTGGCGGCCTCCAAAGGAGTGATCCCCTTCGGGGAGGAGAAACAACTCTGCATAGGGGTTGAGGGCATGCAGGGAATGGGCCATCTGAACAGGCAAGGTTTCGTCTTGCTCTCCGTGTAAGATGAGCAATGGAATCTGAAGTTTCTCTATGGCTTTAGGAATGTCTAGCCGCTTTAGATTGGCGTGAAAATTCTCTAATAACTGGTAATACAAGGGCATCTGCTGCCCGGTACGTGCGTTGGCGATGTACTGAACCCCATCTTGCTTCCACTTTTCCATTACCTCAGGTGACCAGCGCTGGTCTATGTCACTGATGGCTGACCAGGTGGCTATTCCGGTCACATGCGCAGCCTCAGCAGCCTTTAACAACACCAATCCGCCCCCGCGGCTGTGCCCAACCAGAAATATGTAATCTGAGTTTAGTTCTTGGGCTGGTATTTCTGCAGGATTGTTTTTGAGGTGGTCCAGCAGCGTTCCCACGTCATCTAATTCAATGCAGAAGTTGTTGTTCCCAAAAGCCTCCATGTTGGTCAAGTCATTGCCGTCTGGTTCCACCCCGTTGTGTGAGAGGTTCAGCTTCACGAATACAAAACCATGATGGGCAAAGTAATCTGCCAGCAGGTTGAAATGTCCCCAATCTTTGAATCCTTTGAAGCCATGCACAAAAACTACCACGGGTTTTGCCTGCCCATCAGCAAGCCATCTGGCGTCTACCGCGAAGTCACGCCCATGAGGGGAGGAAAGGAGAAAGTCGGCACGTTGAATCATAACTGCAAATATCTTAAAAAGAAAGGAAGTAATGCCTGAATAATGGCAAATACAAACCCCGCGTTTGCTTCTGAGGGCGCAGCCTCGTAATATTGCGCCCAAGAGATGAGCAGCCCCTTAGACCAGATACAGGCCCCGATTGCAGTTGAGATGCAGGAGTTCGAAAAGAAATTCCGCCAGTCTATGCAATCAAACGTTTTGCTACTGGATAAGATCATGAGCTACATTGTTAAACGCAAGGGCAAGCAGATGCGGCCCATGTTCGTTTTCTTCATGGCCAAGCTCATCCAGGAGCAGATTCCGGACGCCACCTATCGCGGCGCGGCACTCATAGAGCTGCTTCATACCGCCACCCTGGTGCACGATGACGTGGTAGACGACTCCAACTACCGCCGCGGATTCTTCTCTGTAAATGCCCTCTGGAAAAACAAAATAGCGGTGCTAGTTGGCGATTATCTTCTCTCCAAAGGTCTCCTGCTCTCCCTGAACAACGATGATTTTGGGCTGCTCAAAATTGTGAGTAATGCCGTGCGCGAGATGAGCGAGGGCGAATTACTACAGATGGAGAAAGCCCGCCGCCTGGACATTACCGAAGAGGTGTACTTTGACATCATCAGGCAGAAAACTGCTTCTTTGATTGCTTCCTGCTGCGCTGTTGGTGTGTCCTCAGTTGGGGCAGATGTGGAGACCGTAGAGCGAGCCCGCCTCTTTGGGGAAAAAGTAGGCTTGGCTTTTCAGATCAAAGACGATTTGTTTGATTACGGCACCGCTGAGATTGGCAAACCCGTAGGCATTGACATCAAAGAAAAGAAGATGACCCTGCCCCTCATCTACGCCCTGCAGCAAGCCGATTGGCTTACCAAGCGCCGGGTCATCTACAACGTTAAAAACAACAACGGCAAAGCCGATAGAATAAATGCTGTCATTGACTTCGTGAAAAAGTCTGGCGGTTTAGAGTATTCTATTCATTGCATGAACAACCTCCACGCAGATGCCCTGCAATTGCTTCACACCTTTCCTGCTTCTGCCTCTCGTGACTCTCTGGAGCAATTAATCCGCTATACCATAGAGCGGGAGAAATAGAAATTTCTGTTTTTGAGCTTCTTTCTTGAGGAAGCCACTAATCCTTACTTAATATCTAAAAGCCAGTTTATGGACGTCAATAAACTGGTGTTTTCTACAAAATAGGTTCAAAACAAGAGCGGGTCAATCTAATAAGATTGACCCGCTCTTGTTTCTAGTTAACCAGTAGATTTACTTCTCCGCTACTAGTTCATCAATGGTTTTGTTAAACTCTTGCACAAACTCTTCATAATACTTGCCAGTGCCGGGACCAGAGAAGCCCGTATGGATCTTCCTAACTTTACCTTGCTTGTCAATAAAGATGGTGGTAGGAAAGGAGAGTACGTGGTTCAGGGCTGGCAGTGATTTAGCCACCAGCTCTTTGTCTTTGGTGCCGCCAATCAATAAGGTGTAAGGCACGTTAAGGCGTTCTCGCATTTTCTCTACCCGTACTTTTGCTTTGTCAAAATCTGGGCTTACCTCGTAGCCAATGCCTACTACTTCTACACCGCGGTTTTTGTTTTTCTCGTACCAGGGAGCTAAAAACTTAGTTTCATCCATGCAGTTTGGGCACCAGGAACCAAAAATCTGGGCCACCACCACTTTCCCTTTAAACTGCGGATCTGTAAGGGAAACCTTTTTCCCATTCAGGTCTGGGAAGGAAAAGTCTAAGCGGTCATATCCTGGCTTCAGGTAGGTCAACTTTTCAGCAGAAGCTAGTTTAAAGTTGGGGTTGCGTTTGGCGGTCCAGGTTTCATGGCTGGATTGGCCTGCGTAGAAGTCTCCGGCTAAGGTGCCGTTAGGTTGGCCTGAGGCATTGAACAGGTAAGCGTGGGCGCCGTCAAAGGCAGAAAGCTTCAATTTGTTTCCGTCTACCTCGCCCTGTAAATAGCGGTAGTCACCAGTATTTGTAAGGAAGGTACCGGTTAAGGCATTCCCTTTCTGCACGAATTCTCCTATGGCAGGGTAAGTTTTCCCATCCTCCTTGGTGAACTGCACTTCCCATTTGCCAGAAATGTCAAGGGTTGGTTTGGCTGGGTTTTCAGAAAAACGGGTTGTTTTCTCATGCTCAGCTGAGAACGGCAAACTGTAAGGCGTGGCCTGGTCTTTCCGCTCCCACCGGCCCGAAAGTTTGTTTCCGTCTATTTTGGCAATAAGAGCGGCGTCAAAGATGTGCATCTGCAACCGTACGCTATCCTCTGAAGTTGAAATTTCATCAATCAAAATTTTCTCATCTGCGTTAATCAGATAAGCCACCTTTTTTCCGCCTTCTTCAGAAACCGTGAAGTTGAAGGGCATATCCTGGTTACTTACCTGAATGATACCACGCCAGGAACCAGTTGCCAATTCGGGTTCTGTAGTAGACGAAGAGGTACAGGCTGGCAGGCTCAGAGCCGCTGACACCAAGGTGAATATAGAATATTTGAAAAATTTAATCTTGTTCATTCAACAAAAGTAAGGTGTGCTCTTGAATTTGCCTCATACGGCTCTAAAAAGCTTTATAAAGGTGGTTTTTTAATACTTGTGTAAAAGTGTTCTGTTTGCGACATTTGTGCGCGACGTTAGTAGCATTGAACTTAAATAATACAAAGCAGATCTATGGCATTTGATGTAGACATGATCAAGGCAGTGTACGCGAATCTGGGCGACCGGATTTCTGCGGCACGTACGGCAGTAGGCCGGCCTTTAACTCAGACTGAGAAAATTCTTTACGCCCACTTATATAATGGTTCCGCTACGGAGGCGTATGAGCGGGGTAAATCTTACGTGGACTTCGCGCCAGACCGCGTTGCCATGCAGGATGCCACGGCTCAGATGGCTTTGCTCCAGTTCATGCAAGCGGGTCGTCCTACTGTGGCGGTTCCTTCTTCGGTACACTGTGACCACTTGATCCAAGCCCGTGTTGGTGCTGACCAGGATTTGGCTGAAGCCTACTCAGAAAACAAAGAGGTATATGATTTCTTAGCCTCTGTCTCTAATAAATATGGTATCGGGTTCTGGAAGCCAGGTGCGGGTATTATCCACACCGTGGTATTTGAGAACTACGCCTTCCCAGGCGGAATGATGATTGGTACTGACTCCCACACGCCAAACGCGGGTGGTTTAGGTATGATCGCTATTGGTGTTGGTGGTGCAGATGCTGTAGACGTAATGGCCGGTATGGCTTGGGAGTTGAAATTCCCACGCGTAATTGGCGTGAAACTAACCGGTAAATTAAACGGCTGGACTGCTCCTAAAGACATCATCCTGAAAGTGGCAGGTATCTTAACCGTAAAAGGTGGTACTGGTGCCATTGTGGAATACTTTGGTGAAGGAGCTGCTAACATTTCCTGCTCTGGTAAATCTACCATCTGTAACATGGGTGCCGAGATTGGAGCCACGACTTCGGTTTTTGCCTATGATGAGTCAATGGCCGATTACCTGAGAGGAACTGAGCGCGGTGAGATTGCTGAACTGGCCAGCCAGGTAGCAGAACACCTGCGTGCCGATGAAGAAGTGTATGCTAACCCAGCCGCTTTCTACGACCAACTGATTGAAATCAACTTGGACGAATTGGAGCCACACGTGAACGGACCGTTCACTCCAGATGCTGCCTGGCCAATCTCCCAATTTGCCGCTGCTGTGCGTGAGCACAACTGGCCAGCTAAACTGGAAGTAGGTTTGATTGGGTCTTGTACCAACTCTTCTTATGAAGACCTTACCCGTGCTGCTTCAGTGGCTAGACAAGCCGTTGATAAAGGCTTAGTGGCAAATGCTGAATACACCATTACCCCAGGTTCTGAGGTGGTGCGTTACACCGCTGAGCGCGATGGTATCTTAGGTACTTTCTCTGAGATAGGTGGCGTTGTATTGGCGAATGCTTGTGGTCCGTGCATCGGGCAGTGGGCACGTCATACGGATGATCCAAAGCGCAAGAACTCCATCATCACTTCCTTCAACCGTAACTTCGCGAAGCGGAACGATGGTAACCCGAACACCCACGCGTTTGTGGCCTCTCCGGAAATCGTGACTGCTTTTGCTATTGCGGGTGATCTTACCTTCAATCCGCTTACCGATACATTGACAAACAAAAACGGTGAGCAAGTGAAATTGGATGAGCCAACTGGTATCCAGTTCCCGGTAAATGGTTTCGCCGTAGAAGATGCAGGCTACGTAGCTCCGGCTGCAGATCCAAGCAAGGTAGAAGTGGTAGTTGATCCTACCTCTGATCGTCTTCAATTGTTAGATCCATTCCAGCCTTGGAGTGGTCAAGATCTGACCGGCCTGAGACTGTTGATCAAAGCCCAGGGGAAATGTACTACTGACCACATCTCTATGGCTGGTCCTTGGTTGAAGTACCGCGGTCACTTGGATAACATCTCCAACAACATGTTGATTGGTGCGATCAATGCTTTCAATGGCGAAGCCAACAGCGTGAAGAACCTGATGGTGCAAGGCGAAGGCTATGACGAAGTTCCTAAAGTAGCCCGTACGTACAAAGCCGCTGGTGTTGGAACAGTTGTAGTAGGTGATGAAAACTACGGTGAAGGTTCTTCTCGTGAGCACGCTGCCATGGAACCTCGTCACTTGGGTGTGAAAGTGGTATTGGTGAAATCGTTCGCCCGTATCCACGAAACCAACCTGAAGAAACAAGGTATGCTGGCCCTTACTTTCGCGAATAAGGAAGATTACGACCGTATTGAAGAGGCTGACGTAATTGACGTGTTAGGCTTGACTTCTTTCACTCCGGGTGTTCCGTTGCAGGTAAGACTGACGCACAAAGATGGTTCAACTTACACCTTTGAGGCAAACCATACTTACAACCAAGGTCAGATTGAATGGTTCAAAGCTGGTTCAGCCCTTAACTTGATCCGTTTGCAACAGCAACAACAAGCCTAACCGGCAAGTTGAATACATAAAACAGAAAAGGCGGCTCATTGAGCCGCCTTTTCTGTTTTATGTATTTGTTGTTTTATGCTTCCTTTTTAGAAAATGGGCTTAAAAGCGCCTATTTAGAAATCATGAATTTCTGAGTCATTACGCCAGCCGAAGAAATAAACCGCAGGTAGTACATGCCCGCTGAAAGGTTAGTAAAGTCAAAATCAAGCTGGCTCTTCTTCTGGAAGCTTCCCTGCGGAGTTATCTGCCCTCTACTGTCAAGGAGTTGTACTTCAACAGAGGTTTGCTGTAAAGCGGTAGGCAAGCTTACGGTAAAACGGCCCTGCGATGGGTTGGGGAACAGTGAAATTGCTTTTGATGCTATACCAGTAGGGCTGGAAGTAACTGTTTTAGTTGCAGTAATCTGGTTATATTTCTGAAGCGCCGCAGTGGCGTGTCTGTTGATTTCCTCTCTTGAGCCGCCCGCCACAATGGCGAAGGCCACTGTGTCTGCCTGTGAAGGGGCCAAAGATTTGATTTTGGAAGAGATGACGAAGTATACGTCTTTTCCTTCTTCAAAGCCAGCGCGTTCTCTTTGCACTCCACCAGAGAGAGCCAGGTATTTCTCCTGAGTAGAAAAGCCATCTGAAAGGTTAATACCATTTGCCGCCGTATTGTCAAGGGCGAAAAATCCGGGAGCACCTTTTGAAAGTAATTGAATACCTGCCCAAATGGAACTGTCTGTTCGGTGTCTGGTAATGCCTAAATGAAGTTTGTCATTCCACTCTGCCATGTTTTTAGAGGCAGACTTGATATCCCAATCTACAAACATTCCGGCGAAGGCGTCTGTGATTGTCTCGGTTGAACGGTTGGTTAACACGTATTCTAATACCACATAGTCTTGGTTAGGAGCATCAGACCAGGCGTACACATTTTGTTGGATTCTGAGGCTTTTAGTTTTGGTGGCTGTAAGGGAGTCTTCCATCACATTGCTCCCGAAAAAGTCTGCATTGGGAGAGTTGGGTTTCCGCTGCAAGTAGGTGACAGCGTAGAAGTCCTGGTCGGTGGTGCCCTTCTCATTCCTTATATTGTCAGAAACGTGGGTAGGAGAATACCCAATCAGTAAGCCGCCTTCAGGAAGCAATGGATCACTTCCTTTGTAGGTAACTCCTTTGCCCTGTGTATACTTTAAACCGTTGTACCCGATGTTGCCATTGCTCATGATGGAGGCTACCACATTGTTTACGTCGGTGGTCTGGAAGTCTGGGTTAAGAACCAGTTTAATGTACTGAAAGTCTGAGTAAGTGCCATTGGTGTACCCAAACCGGATGGTTACCGGGGTGTTGGCAGGTACATTTTCCGCAATTTTTAAGGTAAATGGGTTTGTCTGATTGTCTGCTGTTCCTAAGGTTGCAAAAGAGCCTAAAGAAACACTTCCCTTTACCACCTGTACGTAGGGACTGGAGGAGGTAACATTCACTTGTAATCCAGCAACAGGGCTTAAGTAATTAGTGAAATTACCTGCTACTTTGAATTCGGCCCCAGGCGTTAGGGCGTTTGTGCCTACTATGTTCCAGGAGGTCATTCGTACAGAAATGGTGTTCTTTTCTGATAATGCCCGGAAAATGTTCAGCCTTCCTTTTCCCAGTTTTTCAAGATAGGCGGTATTACCTGCTAAAGAGTAAATATCATCAGCAGTAGCCCTCAAAAGCTCCATTACCTGAGAGGCAGTTAAAGAAGGAAAGTAACTCCGGATTAACGCGGCTGCCCCTGCAACCATTGGAGAAGACAAAGAAGAACCAGACCCACTGCCGTATCTTGTATCTCCTGCGTTATTGGTCGTAAACACATCTACTCCCTGAGCACCTAAGTCTATATTATAACTGTAAGTATTCGATTGTCCTTTGACATCTCCTTTGTCTAAGGCGGCAACAGAAAGAACGTTTTGGTAGGAGGCAGGGTAGAAGTCTAACTCATCATTAGTATTGCCCGCTGCCGCTACAATCACCACATCTTTATTGATGGTTGCGTAGTTGATAATGTCTTGTTCATAGGCAGAGGAAAAGCTTGCCGCACCCCATGAGAGATTAATGACTTTGCACCCATGGTCAGCGGCATAAACAATGGCTTCATATCCTTTGAAAGATCCCTTGGGGGTAGAAGCATAGATCTTAATGGGTAAAAATTTACAATTGAAGCCTACCCCGGTCATGCCAACACCATTATTGGGTTGAGCCGAGGCTACTCCCGTTACCATGGTCCCGTGGCCGTTTGCATCTGCCGTTGGGTCATTGTCATTGTCTGCCAGGTCCCAGCCTCTGAAATTGTCTACAAAACCGTCTCTGTCATTATCTATTCCATCAATTGGATCTGCGTAGTTGTACTTCAGGTTATTTTTAAGGTCTTCGTGGGTGAGTTTTACGCCTGTATCTAATATGCCAATTACCACATTTGTGTCACCCTGAGTGATGTTCCAGGCCCTGTATGCTTCTATTTTCTTAAGGTAATTCTGACTGCCTGAAACAGAATCTGCCTGCGGATCTGAAGGAAGGGTAAGTGGTTCATGCAAGTACAATGGTTCTACATATTCTACTAATCCAGTACTCAATAATTTCTTTTTGACCTGTTCAAAAGGCTGTCCGGGATTATACCGTAGCTGGTAAATCAAAGAAAGATCTACAGCATTCTTTTTTGAAGTTTTAGCTCCAGAAAGAGAAACAGCCTGAGGAAATTTTTGTACGGCTTTTTCCTGAGCTACCCGCTGAACAACCTCTTGAACAGCAGATACACCAGCAGTTCTGCTCATAGCAGATGGAGAAGCAGATTTTAACTTGAAGACTAAAGTAAATGGTTCGGTCTTAGGTACATTTTGAGCTTCTGCCACGGAAACAGAAAAGCTCAGGTAAACGAACAGAACCAAGTAAGACAGGCAGTATATGTATTTCATTTATTTATAGTAGAAGTTGTATCAAAGGCTATAATAGGTTTTGGTTGAACTATCCAATTTCAGAGTGACTACTGAATAAAGAATTCTGTTTTTTTGATTTTTACGTCACTCCTAAATTTTAGATTACCATAAACCGGTATGTGTTTGGATTTTTGAAAAAATATTATATATGTAGGAATTTTTATATAGATAAAATGAACTGGTTATAATTAAAAGTTATTTACTGCTCTCAAAAAAAGTAGAAACAAGGTACTGGGTATGGGGGAGTTGATCGAAAGGGGGGAAGGGATTGGAGATACCTCAATGTTAAAAAGTATTCAATAGCATATCGTTTAGTCGCATAGTCTCTCCTGTAGATAGTTATTTAGGTTTATGTTATACATTAGTAAAGTAAAATAATATACATATTAAATACAAATATAAGTTGTTTAAAGTTTAAATTTTAATTATAAATATAACTTTAATTATACAATTGACTTAATCGGGGGGAGTTATTGAAGTTGGTTGGTGAAAAAAAGTGTTGTTGTACCTAATAAAAAAGGATTCTACTCCTGATAAGAGGTTGAGCTGGTAAGCAGCATTTCATTGAAAAAAAGATAAGCACAGTGGAAGGTGCAATGAAAGGAGCATTAGTTGTTAAAGCATAGTGAAGCTCTATCTCTAATGTATTTGAACTTAGAATTGAGGTTTATACATTTATGTAGAGATTCAAGAACAATGCTAGGTATGCTTTGCAAGCTACCTTGGTTTGTATTAAAAGTAGATTAGGTACTTGATTGCCTTTTTAGAAGTGAATAACACAATTAGTACTGCGAGTTTATATCATAGTTAAAGGTGCAAGAAATGATGGAGTCAATCTAAAATGGGTTAGAGTTCCAGCACAAACTAACATATTCCATTTTGTACAGAGATAAATCAAGAAGTCAGGAGAAAGAATTTCATCATTGAAAAGGGCCTCATTAGTGCTTACTGAAGTATTAGAAGCGATCTATTAGACTTGCACTAACAAGTCAGAATAACTCACCCTTCAGCGTACATGTAATTCTATAAGGTTTATTGAGTAAGCTTGGAGTTGTGATACGGTGATTAGGAAGTTGGGAGGGATATAAAATAATATTGAGCTTTTATTCAGAAAAAGAATATTTAGACTGTTAAGTACTAATCCTCAGGTTGTAACTTGCAGGTTCAAATTGGTAAGGTTATTTTTAAAGACTACTAATACTGCTAAGGCAAGGCTTAGGGTAATAATTAATTAAAAGAGCTTATCTAAGTTTTTAGCTTTGTGTAAGTGTTGTTTCCTTCATGAGAAGGACAATACTTTAGTAGTGTAGGGGGACTTCAACCAGGTAGATTTTAAGGCAAATGGACATATTTAGAATGGAAAGAAGCCGGGGATCTATTGTTAAAGAGTTTATCAAGGACCAGCAAAAAATGACGAAGTATAAGAAAGTCTTCTTAATTGATGATGATGAGATTCACAATTTTCTGTGTGAGAGTGTGATCAGAAGCCAACAGTTTGCGGCAAATGTGAATAGCTATTTATGGGCTGAAGAGGCATTAGAATGCTTGAATACCATTGTTAAAGAGAAACCGCATGATTTTCCTGAAATCATTTTTCTGGACATCAACATGCCTGGTATGGACGGTTGGGAGTTTATTGAAGAGTACAGAAAGTTGCCGGTAGAACTTACCCAAAACTGTTTACTCTTCGTGCTTTCCTCTGCAGTAGACAAAAACGACATCACGCATGCTAAGAACTTGTCAGAAGTGAATGACTTTTTCTCTAAGCCCTTGACCTCTGATATCCTCAACATCATCTCAGAGCAATATTCCACTCATCAATAAAAGGTGGTGCTTCAGTTAAGACAGGATTAGCTCGATTTACTATTTCCTTTCTGAAGAAATAAGGAGACTAAGATTCGAAGTAAACTGAAGGTAGTTAAGCTGTTTCATTTAACTGCTCAATAAATAAACGGGAATCCGGCTTGTGGCCTTTTTAACAAAAGGAGCCATAAAGCGGATTCCCGTTTAAGCTTTATATGTGTAATTTAGGTCTTTTCTGATCCTGAGCTACCAATTATCAACTCGGAATTAGAAAAGCTTTTTGATGCCTTCTGTGAGGTCTTCTAAGCTTCGTTTTATATCCTGCCAGGTGCTTTCAGTGGCACTGCTAGAGTTATCCAGCTTTTGGGCAATGAGGGCACGTTTGGCTTCCAAAGCCGCTATATGTTCATGGTAGGTATGGTGTGAGTCTGCTGTGGTAGCATGGGCCCGACCCTGAAGTACTTTTATTTTAGCGTCTAACTCATCTAAGCTTTGCCGAATTTCCTTCTCGTTCAGATGCTGGGGCGCCCGCATGTTCTCCGGTTTCAGGTTATAGGTATCCATAGTAGTCTGGGTTAAATATGTACTTACGCTTTTTAAGTACTTAGAGGAACGGAAAATGTTCCGCCTTGTCTACATTTGTGTTGTGCACTGTCTCTGGTAAAGACAAGATGCGCCACATACGACCAGGGAATTCAATGAAGATGAACCAAAAGAGAAATAAGTTTCCAGTTACCCCACTACAGGCTGCTTTTCAGCAGACCCCAAGGGTAGTTGCTTTTGTAGATACCCTTCTTCTATATCTGAGTTCTTTTGGATTGGTGGTCTTCCTGTATGACATTGGGTTCAAGAATGAAATAGTTGAGCCAAGATTTCTCCATTACTTTTACCACGTCTTTTTCCTGACAGTACTAACATGCCTGGCAGTACGAAGTCTTATTCTGATTAGAGACGGTGTCCGGAGGCCATCGCTTATTTTTGAGGGTCTTCTACTTTTTTTTATGCTTTTGGGGGTAGTTTCCAGGTTTTTGCTCCAAAACCAGATGACCAGTTCCAGCACCCTGCTGCGTTTCTTTGACAGTGAGCAACCCATCTACTTTGTCATTTTCTATGTTTTTTTCATAGAAGTATCTAAAAAGACGCTCCTTTTCTATCGTAGCACGGTGCAACCTGCTCTGGTATTTGTTTTAAGTTTCGTGTTCCTGGTGGCAGTGGGTACTTTTCTGCTCCTTCTTCCGCAGGCAACATACAGCGGAATCAGCTTTATTGACGCTCTATTTACTGCTACCAGCGCAGTTTGTGTGACGGGCTTGATCACCTTAGATACTGCTACGGTTTTTACCCCTACTGGGAAAGTGATGATCCTGATCCTGATTCAGGTGGGTGGGTTGGGCATCATGACCTTCGCAAGCTTCTTTGGTATCTTCTTCCAAGGTTCTTCTTTGAAAAGCTCCCTTTTCATGAAGGACTGGTTAAACGAAGATAATCTAGGCCAAATCACCAAAACGCTTTTCCGGATTGTCAGTTTTACTTTAGGGTTTGAGCTTCTGGGAGCGATATTTATCTACGCCTCTTTGCAAGGTATTCCGGTTGAGATTTTGCCAGACAAGTTCAGCTTTGCAATCTTCCATGCTGTTTCTGCTTTTTGCAACGCTGGATTCTCTACTCTGTCTTTGGGTTTGTTTGATCCTATGGTGCGGTATAATTACCATTTGCAAATCATCATAGCTATACTAGTAATAATTGGAGGCTTAGGTTTCCCTATTGTGTTTAACTTGGCCCGGTACGTGAGGTACAAAGTGTTGGATGCGATTGATAGAATGACCCCTGGTATTCCTATCAAGCACACCCCCAGGTTGCTGAACGTGAATACGCTTATAGTAACCATCACCTCCTCCATTCTGCTGGTAGTGGGTATGGTCGTGTACTTTCTATTAGAGTACAATAATACCTTGGCTGAGCACGGAATGTGGGGCAAGGTAGTAGGGGCTTTCTTTGGTTCTGTAACGCCCCGTACTGCCGGATTCAACACCGTAGACATGGCAGCACTAACAGCACCTACCGTATTGCTTTACCTGCTGCTTATGTGGATTGGAGCTTCCCCAGCTTCAGTGGGTGGGGGAATCAAGACAACTACCTTCGCAGTAGCGATTCTTAACATCTTAAGTTTGGCTAGAGGAAAAGACCGGGTAGAAGTATTTAGAAGGGAAATAGGGAATGAGTCTGTAGACAAAGCCTTTGCTATTATCATTCTTTCTTTGCTGGTCATAGGGGTGGCTGTGTTCACGATTACCATCTTTGATCCACAAATGGAATTGGCTGCTGTGGCCTTTGAGTGCTTCTCCGGATTTAGCACCGTTGGGCTATCAGTGGGCATCACGGCTCTTTTAAGCGCACCCAGTAAGGTTGTCCTGATCCTGACCATGTTTTTAGGTAGAGTGGGCACGCTCACCTTGATTGTTGGACTGCTGCGCAAAGTCTCTACCTTGCGGTACCGTTATCCTAAAGAAACCATCATCATCACGTAAATTCAGATTAAATGCGCTACATCGTTATTGGGTTAGGCTATTTTGGATCGTCGCTTTCTATGAAGTTGACCGAAATGGGGCATGAGGTCATTGCTGTTGATAAAAACATGCAGAAGGTGGAAGCCTACAAAGACACCGTTACCCATACCATTTGTTTAGATGCGAGTGATATACAGGCCCTCTCCACGCTTCCAACTGCTGAAACCGATGTGGTGGTGGTAGGCATAGGGGAAGATTTTGGGGCATCAGTAATGGCTACAGCAATCTTCAAACAGTTGGGGGTGAAGCGCCTCATGAGCCGGGCTATTTCGCCCTTGCACCAAACGGTGTTAGAGGCCATTGGGGTAGACCAGATCATCAGGCCTGAGCAGGAAAGCGCTGAGCGTTTGGCCAAAAAGCTGGAGATGAAAGGCGTGATTGATTCCTTTGACTTAACGGAAGACTACAACATCATAGAGGCTACTGTGCCAGAGCGATACGTAGGGAAAACCATTGCCGAGTCAGACTTTAGGGCCCGCTACCAGGTGAACGTGCTTACCATTTTACGCTACCGCGAGTCTAAAAACCTCTTCGGGAAATCGTACCAGAAAGCCACAGTGTTGGGGGTAGTCAAAGCCGAAACTGTGTTTGAAGCCGGTGACATTTTAGTAGTCTTTGGTAAAATCCAAGACATAGACCGACTGTTGCACATGAGGTAGCAATAAGGAGTTGGTAGAGGTAATGCTGAATCTTGTTGTGTGGAATGAATGTGTTTAAAACCTGTTTTAAAAAAAATGAGGCATAAAACAAAAGCTTAAACTGAGGTTCACGGGCGGAAGAATAAGGGGCAACTATATCCTTTCACTAATCATTCAGCGTACGAGGGGATAGCTGGACCAACATTTACCCGATGCATAACCTTAGATCCCACCCACAAACTCGTGTCAAATCTCTATTAGCATTTCTTCTCCTTTGCGTCTGGACGTTTACATGCCAGGCGCAGTTTAGGCCTCATGAACAATTAGGAGAACTTTTCAAGGAGGTGCAACTAGCCCCCATATTTCCAGATTCCAAGACTTTTCCAGATTGTATTCCCCGTTCTTCGCTGGAACACATCTTGCAGGCGTACGCGCAGGAAAAGGGGAGGCCCGGGTTTGATTTAAAAGCGTTTGTGCTTCGCCACTTTGAGCTGCCTATAGAGCACTCCACAAATTTCAGGGCAGATGCTGCCTTACCGGTTACAGAGCATATCAAGAGATTATGGCCGGTGTTAACCCGCCAGCCCAAACCAGAGCAGAGTTCGCTTATTCCCTTGCCGCATGCTTATGTGGTACCAGGTGGCCGGTTCAGGGAGATTTACTACTGGGACAGTTATTTCACCATGTTGGGCTTGCTGGAAAGTGACCAGGTGCAGCTCATCCAGAACATGGTAGACAACTTCACTTACCTGATCAATACCGTGGGCCACATTCCTAACGGCAACCGGAGTTACTACGTCAGTCGGTCACAGCCTCCTTTCTACGCCCTTATGCTACGCGTTTTGGCGCAAGAAAAAGGGACGGACATTCTGAAAACCTATGAACCCGCTCTGCAAAAAGAATATGCCTTCTGGATGAATGGACAGGAAACCCTTTCCGCCGCACAAACAGCCCATCGACGGGTAGTCAGAATGCCCAACGGAACCATCCTGAACCGGTACTGGGATGATGATCCTTCCCCGCGGCCCGAGGCTTACAAAGAAGATGTGGAAGTTGCCCATGCCTCTGGCCGAAACCCTGAGGAGGTTTACCGTGACATCAGAGCTGCCGCTGAATCTGGTTGGGATTTCAGTAGCCGCTGGTTTCAGGACGGAAAAACCTTGCAAACCATCCGGACCACCCAGTTAATTCCGGTAGACCTCAACGCCTTGCTTTACCACATGGAAGTGACCTTAGCCCAGATAGCAGGCCTGAAAGGAGATGCTATCCAAGAGAAACTTTACCGACAGAAGGCTGAACAACGCAAAGCAGCAGTTCTTCAGTACTGTTGGAGCGTGATGGATCGGTTTTTCTATGATTTTGATTTTGTGCAGCAGAAAACTACCAACGTGCCTACCCTGGCTGCCGTGACTCCTTTGTTTTTCTGTATGGCCACTAAGGCACAGGCGAAAGCCGTGGCTAAAAGAATACGGCAGGACTTCGTGAAACAAGGCGGGTTGGTTACGACCTTAACTAACTCAGGGCAGCAATGGGATGCGCCTAACGGATGGGCTCCCCTCCAATGGCTGGCTATACAGGGGCTGCGGGCTTACAAGCAAAACTCATTAGCCAACACCATTGCTACTAATTGGATAAAGCAGAACACAGACGTCTTTGCCTTGACCGGCAAACTCACAGAAAAATATAATGTGGAAAGACCCGGAGCCGAAGGTGGCGGAGGTGAATACCCAAACCAGGACGGCTTTGGGTGGACCAACGGCGTTCTTCTGAATCTTCTGATGCAGGAGCAAAAGCAAGGAAGAAAGTAAAGCACCTCTGATCTTTCTGGTGTTTTATGCTCCTTTTCTGAAAAGACTTTCAAAAAAGAAATTCTCTTTAAAGCCGGTGCGCCATCTTGATGTTCCCCAAGCACTGTAACGCCAGTTCGTCGTTGTACTTCCTGACAATACCAGGCATCCTGAAAAGATCAATAAGCCACCACACCCCCAAGCCTCCGGCGGTAATCCAGAACACAAACTGGATAGCCCACCTGTTTACATAGGCATAGTGCAGCCCGAAGATAACCCAAAGTAGATAGGCAAACCCAATAGACTTGCGGGACTGCACATACTGGGTGAAGAAAACATTTTGCATCTCCGGCGAAAGAGTAGGCAAATCAACCTGCACCACATAGGGAAGCTGTTGAAGGAAAGACAAGGGCAGTACACTTGATGCAGTAGTCAATGGATTTATCTGGTTAAGTGCTTGTAAATAAAGATACTAATTATCTTGAATATGCAGATATATAAAAAAGATATATTTATCAATACTCAGTTTTAAACAAGATATGAAGCTACCGCCATGTTCCATATGGTAAGCTAGAACAGAGGACTAGCTTAAGGTATAGGGGCTTTTTACCATTGGTTAACACCAGTCAATAGAAGGTACTCAGCTATAAGAGGTTAATTTTATTTTTAAAATATAGAAAATTCTTATGGTAGAAATACCTATTCTTTCATTGCTTTCATGCTAAATTAGCAGGCTCAATTCTTCCTGAAACCGATTGCAAGTGAAAAGAATCAAGTCTATACTACTTATTGAGGATGATGAGATCACCAACTTCCTTAACCAAACTGTTATTGAAGAAACAGGAATAGCAGATGAGGTAATCGTAGCTTTGAATGGGCAGGAGGGATTAACTTACTTGCAAAGCATAAAGTGCCCCGAGGAATTCCCTACTTTGATTCTCCTAGACATCAACATGCCTGTTTTAGATGGCTTTTCATTTGTGGAAGAGTATAACCGACTTCCTTTGGTAAAGGAAACCTCTACTAAAATTGTAGTTCTGTCTACCTCCTCAAATTCTACAGACATGAACCAGATGCGTTCATTAGGAATCACTACCTGCCTTTTAAAACCCTTAAGTGAAACAGATTTTAGGAAAGTAGTGGCAGAGCTATAGATTAATCAGAACCTTTAATTCCTTTTCTCAATCTCACCTTTTCCTCCTTTTTGCATCCATTCTTAAAGCTTTAGCTTTATGGGTAAAGTTTCCTGCCCATAGCCTCGCTTATCTAAGGATGTAAGTTCAACCTCTTTTTAATACTTTCTCATACATCTCCTTATCATCATTTACAATGAAGGTGATGCATGAACAGATCTCCTGATGCTTCCTAGTCTAAGCCTTTTATGTACAATTTTTTGTGCATGTAGGGTTGTGGTAGATTTATTTGGTGCGGATTTTGTTAACAATGTCTTTTTAAATTTATAAATTATGAGTTGAGCCTGAGTAAACTGCTGGTCCTTTTTATTGCTGAAAAGTTTGATTTGTGGTTTGTAGAGTGTGAGCTTTAAAATAGTTTAAGAATCAAATGCTTGGTATCCTATATTAATAGTTCTATTTTAGAAACTTATATGATGAGTGACTTGTAAGTTGTTACATAACCTAGAGCTAAGAAGTGGAAGCAAACACGGTAGGGTCATTTGCAAGGAAGTGGGAGAAGAAAATCATCAACAAAGTCATTGAGGTTTCTTCTGATGTCTTATGTGCTCTAGATCAAAAGGGAACAATTGTCTACATCAGTGCTTCTTGCCAACCGGTTTTGGGGTATGATGACCAAGAGTTGTTACAAAATAGTTTCTTAAGTCTCATCTCTCCTGAGGACCATATCCGCACTTCGGAAAACATGAAGTGGGTCATGCAGGGGACGCCTTCAAAAAGTTTTTTTAATCAATGCCTTCACAAGACTGGAGTTGAAGTACCTATTGTATGGTCTTGGGTCTGGTCTGAAGAAGATAAGCTGATGTACTGCCTGGGACGGGTGGCTTCAGATGTAATCCAATACAAGCAAAAGCTTCAGGAAAAAGATGAATGGCATGAAATACTAATGAAACACGGCTCTGACATGATTGGTCTTATTAACGAGGCCGGTGAGTATGTGTACATTGGTGGTGCTGTGGCTAAAACTCTGGGATACCAGCACGATGAATTGATGGGCCAAAGTGTGTTCGACTTAATCCATCCAGAAGACCTCAAAGAAACAGCAGAGGCTTGGGAGAGGCTTAAAGTCTCTGAATTGGTAGAGGCCCCTGACTTACGCTACAAGTCCGGTTCCGGGGAATGGCGCTGGATAAAGGCAATAGTAAGTAACCAGTTGAAAAACCCATTAATCAACGCATTTGTAATTAGCTCAAAGGATATCACAGATGAAAAAGAAGCTTCTCTTAAACTGGAGGAAAGTGAGCGACGATTTAGGTCTTTATTTGACAACAACCCGGACCTGATAGTGCACGAAGACCGTGACGGATGCATTCTTGATGCCAATCCACAGTTTCTTTTTTATACAGGGTTTTCAAAAGAAGATATAGTAGGCAAAAGTTTACGTGATTTCCTTCCTGCAGAAGTAGCAGAGGTATATTATAAACACCTTGAAGAAGCTTTCAAAGGTGATATTATCACCTTTGACATGGAATTGCCTCTTTCAAGAAGCCATGAGCTGTACTTGAACATCACTAAAATTCCAATTATTGTGAATGGGCAAGTGGTTGGGGTGCATTCTATTGCCAAGGACATCACTGGAAATCATACAGCCAATGCCTTAATAAAAAAACAAGCAGAAACATTAACCACTGTATTTGAAAGTATCACAGATGCTGTCTACATGTTAGACAACAATTGGCATTTCAGTTTTATCAACAAAGAATTTGAGCATATTCTTCAGCTTGACCGGAAGGGGTATTATGGGAAATGTTTCTGGGAGGTGTTTCCGGAATTAACCAACAGTTACCTTCATGAGAACTTCAATCAAGCTTTGCAGACCGGAAAGTCTGTCCACTTTGAAACTTACATGGAGCGGTTTAACCAGTGGTTTGAAGTAAAGGCTTTCCCTTCTGATGAGGGTCTTTCTGTGTATTTTTCAAATATAACGGAGAGGGTAGAGGCTAAACGAGAGCTGGAAAAGCTATCCTTAGTGGCTAGTAAAATATCAAATGGGGTAATCATTACAGATATTCAGGGCAGAATAGAATGGGTAAATGAGGCTTTTACCCGTACCACAGGCTTTCCCTTAGAGGAAGTAAAAGGCCAGATACCAGGTACTTTCATTCTCGGCCCAGACTCTAACTTTGATATTGGGCAGAAAATAAAGGAGAAACTGAAGCTTGGCAAGCCCTTCAATATTCAAACCCTAAACTATAGGAAGTCTGGTTCCAAAGTATGGCTTTCTATGGACTTTACCCCTATTTTAAACGACGAAGGGGGCATTAAGCACCACATCATCATTCAGAAAGACATTACTTTCAGGAAGGAAGCTGAGGAAAAGCAGCTCCAGATGACCAAAGATTTATACCGGCAGAACCGTGATTTCCAGCAGTTTACTTATATAGTGTCGCACAACCTGAGGGCTCCGGTTGCAAATGCAATGGGGTTAGCAGACTTCCTTATGAAGTTGGACAAGAACTCAGAAATTTATGATAAGTCACTGGGGTATTTGAAAACGAGTGTTTTCAAACTTGACACCGTTCTGCGAGACCTCAACCTCATCCTTTCCCTTCGGGATCAGCAAGACGTGGTAGATAGAGAGTTCGTAAATTTAGCTGAAGTTTGTGAACAGGTCCGCCAAAACTTTCTGGAGTCATTGCTGCAAAATAAAAGTGAGTTGAAGGTTGAAATAGATTCAACTATCACTTTAAAAGCAAACAGAGCTTATTTATACAGCATCTTTTACAATTTGCTTTCCAACGCCATCAAGTATAAATCAGAAAGCCGTCCACTCCAGGTGAACATAAAATGTGTAACGCATGCCGATGGAGGAGTAAACATCTCCTTTTCAGACAATGGCTCGGGCTTTGACATGGAGAAGGCAGGAGATAACTTGTTCAAGCTTTATAAGCGTTTTCACAAAAACAAAAAGGGACGGGGAGTAGGCTTGTTTCTAGTCAAAACACATGTAGAAAGCATGGGAGGAAGCATTGAGATGAGAAGCAAACTTGATGAAGGAACCCATATTGAAATTCTGTTGCCAAGTGAAGCAACTGTAACACCAAAAGATCTTATCTAATTACTTTTGATGTAGGCGTTTGGAGGCTGTTTTTATAAAACTGCTTCTAAACGCCTTTTCTTACTTCAGGAATAGAGTCTTAACCTTTTTAGGTCTTCTTATGCTTTAATCTTCAGGTGTTTTATTTTGTATCCAGTCGTGCGGTAATCAGTCGTGCAGGAATGTGCCATTGTTGTATCATCGCCTTAATCAAGTGCGAGAATAAGCAAACGATTAGGCATTCCTACTTTACCCTTGAAAAGGCACTAAATTAAATGCGAGTAGTGGAATACGCACACTTATTGAAAAATTGTTAGTCCATTTATAACTTATATTAGAAAATCATAGTATTAATAAAGTGAATGTAGGATTGGCTTTCTACTTATTGGGGTTGATGACCAATCTTAGGAGCTAGTAAACTGATTAACTATTTCTTTCCACTTAATCTATAGTACTATGAAATTTAGAAGTTTACTCCAGTTGATTGTAGTTGTACTAGTTGGGCAGTTTCTGTTTGCCTGTAGTTCAGCTGAGTATTACAGATTCTCGTCTGCTAAGCCAGAGTCTTACAACAAATCAGTTGCTAAAACTGAACCTGCCGATGCTGTAAAAGAAAACAAGGTTACTGTGGCAGAAACTATGGTTTCTACCCCTGTTGCTCCTTCTGAAATAGAGAAAGCAGAGCCCGTGTTAGAAGCTAATGCCAAGGCAAAGTCGCCAGTTTTATTGGAGACAAAGAAAACAGCCGTTTCAAAGTTTCCTGTATCAGAGGCCATGCCAGTTGTACAACCAGAAGCATCTGTTGCTTTAGAATCGGCTAAGGCGCGTCTCTCTTCTATGACCAAGGCTGAGAAAAAGGAATTCAGAAAAGAAGTCAGAAGTGCTCTAAGAGAGACAAATGATGCAGGTACAGTGGTTAAAATTATCCTGGCCATCTTAATACCACCTTTGGCTGTTTTCCTGCATGAAGGGCTAGGTAGCAGATTCTGGATAAGCCTCTTGCTTACGCTCCTGTTCATTATTCCTGGTATTGTATATGCCCTATTGGTAGTCACAGATACCATTTAACTTTTTTTGATCACCCGCATAAAACAAAGGCCTTGGCATAATTGCCAGGCCTTTTGTTTTATGCGGGTGATCATTACCTGCGAGAGTATACCGAGACTACATGATCTTAAGCCAGTTTTCCGCGGGAGCTTTTTCTTCAAAGTTCAGGATGATGATTCCGCTGATGTTGTAATTGAGGGTTGCCTGGGTAGAAAGTTGGCTGTATAGTTCTGGTGAGAGAATCCAGGCGAAGTATTTCACCCCTGCTTTATACATCGCCGGAAACCAGATCTTGGCTCCCCACTCAGCAGCTCCTGACCAATTTCCCGTAACATGGGTATTGTCGTTGAAAACTTTACTCACCCGGTTAGTTACCACGTATTTTAGTATTTTCTGGCAGCCATCTTTCACCGTATCTTCCGTCTGTTCACCAGTCCAGTTTACAAACAGAATCTCTGAAAAAAGGTCTATGCTGATGGTGAGGTGAGATTCTGTGAGTAGTACGCGTTGGTGCATCTGCTAAGGGAAAATGTTAAAAAGCTTCATTTAACCAGTTCAGAGCCGAAGTACGATCAGGAAAGTTTTGCATCAGGAATGGAATATTCAGGTTCTGGTGAATTGTATGCCGGTTCTTTTCAGCCTTGAATTCTCTTTTAAAGTCGGTAGATTCTATTCTGGCTATTTTTTGGAGACGGGTGGAAGTGAAGTCCTTGGCAAGTTTTAAATCAAGTTCTGTATGGTCTTGATCTGGGATAGTGATGGAGGCTTTGGTTCCGTCTACCAGCAGTTTCTTTATGTCATAGTCTCTTACCGTTTCTACCATGGTCTGCAGCGCCTGTTTCACTTCTGAAAGGTGGCCAATGGTAAGGTCGGGCCATGTCATTTCCAGAATGTCAGTGGAAGGATCATACTCAAGTTTTAAAATACTATTATGGTATAGGAGCATGGCTGGCAGAAATAAAACCAAAGGTGTTTAAATCAAATATAATGGTTTTACAATTCTCTTATAAATGGAGAGTAGGAAATTTATTCTGCCTTATAGGTATGTTTCTCTAGGGCCAATCCACCTTATAAGTAGTCTTGAGAGGACGTAAAGAGGAAGTTCTTTGTAGTGAAGAAGGTATCGAGGATGGCTTCTGAAAAACAATACGGAGCAAACTTATAAAAATAAAATCTAAGCAAAGCCGTAGCTTAGGATCCATCTGTTTTCAAGCTTCTTTCACTAAAAACGGTTCAAAACCAGTAAGGGGCTCTATTAAGACTTCAAAAGGGTAAATAGAGGAAGCACCGTTTTACGCCTGTATCTTTAAACCAGTTGAATAAAGAAGCCCCATTCAGATTCTTCTGAATGGGGCTTCTTCTTAAGAACAATATAAAACATATCAATTCAGGAGCACCGGTTTTCCATAGCCCAACTTCTCTAGTTTCTTCAATTGAGTAGCGGCATCCCCTACCACAAGGTAGTACATCTTATTTGGGTTGACATATTGCAGGGCCAGGCCTTTTATTTTATCAAGGCTCATCTCTTTGACTAAGGCTTCTCTTCTTTTAGCATAGTCATAAGGCAAACCATAGGTGCTGATGTTGTTCAGCATGCCTAATTTGGTTCCCATGGTTTCAAATGCCCGGGCATTGCTTTTAATAAGAGATCCTTTGGTCACTTCTAAGTCTTGAGGTGAGTACGTAGGGGCATAGTTCTGCAAGATGTTTTTGATCAAATCCGCAGATTCAAAGGTAACATTGGACCGCACGCCACTTTGGATCAGGAATGGCCCCGGCACCGTAGAGCCAGAGAAGGACGAGTTGATGCCGTAGGTATATCCTTTGCCCTCTCTTAGTTGTTGCGTGAGCTGGGAGGCAAAACCGCCACCCCCTAAAATGTAGTTCATCACCTGCGCAGGATAGTAATCTGGATGTGTGGCAGGTAAAGCCAAATACCCAAACCGCAACACCGACTGTTTGGCCCCGGGTACATCATAGAAATAGACAGTTGATCCTTTTGGCACCACCGGGGTAGGATACTGCGGCATGCGCACCTCCCTGGCTTTCCAATGCTGCTTCAACCCAGCCAGTGAATGCATTACCTCCTGTTGATCAACAGCGCCCACTACTTGGAAGGCTGCTACCGAAGGTGACAGATTGGCCATGTAGTAATTTTTAAGATCCTCCATAGTAATGCTTTTCAAAGAAGCTTCAGTACCTAATATGTTGCGGGAGAGAATGTGGTTGTTTCCGTAAAGCAGTTTCCTGAACTGGTTGTCAGCAATAGAGTTGGGGTTGGCTTTCTGCTGCTTTATTTGGCTTTCAATCCGTTGCTTGGCAAGTTTGAATTCCTGCTCATCCCACCGCGGTTCCAAAAGAATTTCCTGAACCAAAGCCATGGTAGGAGGGTAGTTGCGGGCCAGGGTACGGCCACTAATGGTAAAGCTTTCCTCACTTGCGTTAATGTTGATGGCCGCTCCTAAGCTCTCAATAGCTTCTTCCAGTTCTTGAGCTGTCTTATTTTTGGTTCCTTTCAGAAGCAGCTCAGATAGAAGGTTGGATACACCCACCTTAGAGGTGTCTTCTAAAAGCAGGCCTCCGTTCAGGCGCAGGTTGAACTGCACTAAAGGAACTTCGCGGTCAACTATGCCTAACGTTTTGAGGCCGCTCTCTAATTTGCTTTCCCAAACATTAGGTACTTTGGTTTCTGGCGTCTTGCCGTAAGGCGGCTCAACGGTACGGTCAAAGCTGGAAGGAGTACGGGTGTAAGTAGCTTGGGTAGTGGCGTCAAATTTTTCTTCGGCGCCTTCCACTATCTTCTCTTCTACCACGCTGGCTTTCTGAGATCCTTTCAGTGCCAGGTTTACCTGACCCTTCGGTACGAAACTGGTCACCACGTAGGGCTTGTTTTTGATGTACTGGTTATAAACCCACATTACGTCTTCGCGGGTAACTGCCAGCATGTTCTGGATGTCTTTGCTGATAAATCCTGGGTCACCTGCAAAAATCTCATACTGTGCTAATTGGAACCCTTTCCCCTGCACACTGGATAAACTGTTGTAGAAGTTCACCTCCTGAACTGCCTTGATTCGGTTTAAATCAGCATCAGTGAACCCTTCCTTCTCAAACCGTTGAAAACTTTCTTCCACGGCAGCGTGAATCTTGTTCAGGTCTACTTTTTCAAAGCCTCTGATGCTGAGCATCAGTTGCCCTGCCAGTTCGGCGCTGTTCTGGTACATGTTTATGCGGCCTGCCAGTTGCTTTTCGTCTACAATCAGTTTGTTCAACGGAGCTTTTTTACCATCGGCTAACAGGTTGGCCAGTGTTCTGAGGGCGTAAGAGTCTTTGTGGTAGGCATAGACACTTGGCCAAGCCATGGTTAGTTCAGGAAGCCGGGCGAAGTTGTCTTCATGGTAGAGCTTTTTGGTTTGGGTAAGTACAACTGGGCGCTTCTCCAGGGCTGGAATGTTTTCACCCTTTTTAATCTCGCCAAAGTACTTCTCTACCCAAGCCTTCGCCTGACCCGGTTCAAAATCACCAGACACTACCAGGGTCACGTTGTTAGGCACGTACCAGTGGCGGTAGAATTCCTTTACATCAGCTAAGGTGGCGTTCTGCAAATCTTCCAGTGAGCCAATTACCTGCCAGTGATAGGGGTGGTCTTTAGGGTACAGGTTTTGGTCGATTACGTAAGAGGTGTGGCCGTAGGGAGCATTGTCATAGCTCTGGCGCTTTTCATTTTTTACCACCTGCTTTTCCTTTGACAAAACCTGTTCTGTAACGGTGTTGATAAAGAAGCCCAGTTTATCAGCTTCGGCCCAGATCATTTTCTCCAGCGCATCATTAGGAACGGTTTGGTAGTAGTTTGTGCGGTCACGGTTGGTTGAACCGTTGGCGCCTGCTCCACCTATACGGGCACTCATTTTATCCAGTCCGCCTTTGCCCAGGTTCTCAGATTCCAGAAACAAAAGGTGTTCAAACAAATGGGCAAACCCGGTGCGCCCTTCTTTTTCACGCGCCGAGCCCACATGGCTGGTAAGCGCCACTGCAACCACCGGATCTGATTTGTCCACGTGAAAGACAACCGTTAAGCCATTGTCTAAGGTAAATTTCTCAAAATCAACCTTAAAGTCCTGCTTCTCCGTTTTGGACTTGCTTTGCCGTTGGCAGGAAAACACCAACAGGGAGAATGCTATTAGAAAGATGATGTGTTTGTTAAAACGCATTGTGTGGGGTAGGTTATATCTTGGTTTGAGTTAATGAAGGTGAAGACACCAGAATGACTAGGTTTTTAGGGAGGTGCCAGCGACAAAGGTAACAGAGCCCCAGCAATAGTTTGTATATCAGGAAAATTCCTGCATTCATTAGGAAAAAAGATGCTTTGTTTTTGGTAGAGATAGGAGGGGAGTCTACCAAAGAGGTGTGTTCATTTCAGGCTTGTTTTCAATAAAACAGGCCTGAAATGAAGGATATTTTAAAGCTAGAGTAACGTAGAGTCTATAGCCTAATTTCGTCAAATCTTAAGCGATTCAGATTAAGGGTGGTAGGGACCCGTCTTTGAGGCGAGGTATGTTTCTATTAAATTCTAAATTGTTACTTTCTTCAACTCAGGCAATACCCTTTCTCCGAAGAACTCAATATACTGTTCTTGCTGCAGGTTCACGTTGTGTAAATGAAGGTGGGTAAATCCTAATTCTATGTCTTTCGCAAGCAAATCAATGTGCTCTTGCGCACTATCAGAAATTCTGACATGCGGCTCCAGTTCGTCTGGTTTTACCATGCTGCCTGCCGCGTCAAATCCTTTAACTGTAGGTATATCAGAAAGGAGCGCCGAAGGAAAGACGTTGTTTTTCCATTGTTCATGGGCTCCCTGGCGGGCCTTTTCTTTTGTTTGGTCATAAGAGAGTTGCACCTTGAGGTGCATTGGTTTTCCTTCGCCACCGCCGCGGTAGAAAGCCTCCACCATTTTCTGCAAATCCTGAGGAGGTTTAGAGATGGTGATCATGCCATCGGCCCAGGAACCAACCCACTCAGCAGTTTCCGGGGTGATAGCAGCCCCCAGCACTGGAGGCATATAGCTGGGGCGGGTATAAAGTTTAGCATTCTCCACTTCTACCAAGCCTTTGTGTGTTACAGTTTCACCCCTCCAGAGGGCACGCATAATGTCTACGCATAGTTTCAGGCGCTCATTACGTTCCTGCTTGCTGGGCCAACGCTGCCCTGTGATTCGCTCATTTAACAACTGCCCACTTCCGGCGGCTAAAAAAAAACGGTGCGGAAACATTTCGCAGAGAGTGGCTACTTTCTGTGCCGCAATGGCCGGATGGTACCGTTGCCCTGGTGCAGAAACTACCCCAAAAGGCAAAGTCGTAGCTTGCATGGCTGCCCCCAGCCAACTCCACGCATACCCGCTCTCGCCTTGCTCTTCGCTCCAGGGGTAAAAATGATCAGAAGAGAGAATGTTCCCGAAGCCTGCCTGTTCTGCTTTCTGCACCAATTGTAACAAGTGACTCGGTTTGAATTGCTCATGTGAGGCATGATAACCAATGCTAAGGGCTTTGTTGTCCATTGTGTTTTGCTTTGGAAAAAGGTGTAATAGGTTGTCTTCTGTTTGGGCGTTACTTTCCGGAGAATACCCACAAAAGGAATTCATAAGTGTTGTATTGCGATCTTTAGTGACCACAATAGGATTTTACCTTTATTGGAGAAGACTTCCTTTTTCATCAAGGATGTACGCGGAAGGAACTTGGGAGTTATACTGTAAATACCCTCAGCTTTGAGCCTATTATTTGTAGAACAGCTTTAAAGTATGGTTCCTTAATTCATTGTGAAAACTAGGTTAGAAGGAAATTTCAGCCTACATGCTGGTCCAAATCCCTGATTTCTTTTTTGTAAGCGGAAGGTAAAATAATGGATTTAAGAAACCAGTCAAGTTTTAGGGTCCGGCTTACTTTGTACCCGTGCAGGAGAGGAGAAAGGAGTGAGACCTTCCTGAACTCCAGTAATTCTTTTACCCTGTCTGGAACCACCATCGTCTGGGCTTCTAACAACAACCTATACCGGACCTTACCCAAGTGTTTTTCATATTGCTGAAACAAGTCATGTGTATAATGGCTCATGGCCAGGTCTTGGTGCAAATGGGTTTCCCGCATCTCAAGCCATTCTGAATAGGTACCTGGAAGACCTTGTACACCCATCCGGTGGCCTACTCTGTAAAACACCTCAAATACCTCTGTCTTTTCTATTAAAGAGAGTTCCCTTTCCAATACCTCAAAGGCCCGGATGGAGTAGTCAATTAGCATGAACAGAACATCACGGTAAGCCCAATCAGGAATAGACATGCCCCGCTTTGCTTCTACCCCAGCATGAATGTGGACCATTTTGTCAATGGTTTTATGGGCAGCCTCAAGGGGAGAAAAAACTATTTGCCTGGCGTACGCTACGGTAGAGAAAAGTCTTCCCAGCGGATCGGCAGGAAGGCGACCTGTAAAGTACAGCCAATCTACCGCCTTGTTAAGAGCAAACTCAGCAGAAGAACCCGCGAAAATAAAGAGAATGGTGTCTCCCTTTCCCCAAATCTCCCGCACTACTGAATCTCGCTCTACAAATAGCTGCATGATTAATTGCTGAAATTAAAAGGATTTAAAGTAAAGTGCCGCGCCACTAAGAAAGCTAAACAGAAGTACGAGGTAGGCCTTGATGAGATCGTTTTTAGAGCATAAGTTTTTTGACTTGAAGATTAGGTACTTAATTCTGTAGCATCACTAATTAGATTTTTAAAAGGATTGTTATTTGTGAACTTTGCTTAGCAAGTGTAGTTTTGAATTGCAAATAATATCAAAGGAAAGGGGTTGATAATAATCAATTCAGGAATAATTATATTTTAAGGTTTATTTTGAAAGCTAACAAAACAAGTATAATTACTCCTCTTGATATTTGTGTCCTTATACCTTGTTACAATAACAAGGCTGGTCTTCTAAAATCACTTGAAAGTATCAAGTATCACCAGCACAAACTTTGTGCAGTAGTCATTGATGATGGCAGTCCAATTCCGGTGAAGTTAGAGGAAATGCCTGATCCGGGTATTTGCGGCTTTTCCACTCATGTTGTACGAATAGAGAAGAACAAAGGGATTACCAATGCATTAAACGTTGGATTACAGTGGATTAAGCAAAATTTATCAGTTCAGTATATAGCCAGATTAGACTGTGCAGATCTTTGTCACCCTAGTCGGTTTTATAGGCAAGCAGAATTTCTAAATAAAAATTCTCAAATTGGTTTGCTGGGAAGCTGGTGTGTGTTTCGTGATCCATCCTCAGATTTCGAGTACACTTATACCACTCCCACTGACCACCATACTATTTTATCAGAAATGCACTTTAGGAATGTCTTTATTCATCCAACCGTCCTTTTCAGGTCAGAATTGTTAGAGAAGGTAGGAGTGTACCCTGCAGATTATCCATATGTTGAGGATTATGCTTTGTTTTTCAAAATGTTGCACAAAACCAAAGGAGCTATATTAGGTGAATTCCTGGTTACCTGTGAAATAAACGCTAAAGGGCTCTCCATTACAAATAGAAAAGATCAATTGAGGGGTAGAGAAAGAGTAGTGAGTGAATTTGGGAGTAGTACTTTTTTGAAATTTATTGCTAAACAGAAGTTGCGAGTGCTAAGAATTTTGCCCTATAATATAGTTTTGATTGTTAAAAATAGATTGAGTAAAAGTAATCTGTAGGTACATTAATTTTAAAACCACATTATTTAAAAGAGCTGATGAGATTTTTTTGGTTGAAATTGCAGCCGAAGTTGAGGTTGATTATGTTAATAGATTAAGAATAATTCAAAAAAAATCTTTTACAAAGCTTCTCTATATGCTTTTTGCATAAAAAAATATTAAAATTATAAATTTGAAGGTGTCATAGGGGTAAAAGCATACAAAATGGTCATTATATAGTAGAAGGGTTTAATAGCCTTCTGTAAATACTTATAAAAGAATTATAGTTATCTTTGATGCACTAAAAACAGGAACTCATAAGAAGCTATTTGGTGCTGAATCCCCTAGGCTAATGAAAATAGTACACGTAATAGAACCTTTCGCTTCAGGGGTTGCCGTTTTTGTAAAGGCACTTACAGAGACTATGCCTGACGACCTCCACATAGTTATACATGGGGAGCGCAAACAGGTGATGTCTGCTAAAGACGTAAAACGTATTTTCCCTAAACAGAATGTGCGTTTTATTAGATGGAAGTCAGTTCAAAGGTCTATCAATCCATTCAAAGACCTTCTTGCCCTAACAGAACTACATAATATCCTTAAACGACTTTCTAAAAGGGGGTTTGTTGATGCTGTACATCTGCATTCATCAAAAAGCGGCCTTTTAGGAAGGCTTGCTTGTAGAATGGCTGGAGTGAAAAATGTTGTATACACCCCTAATGGCGCTCCCTTTCTTTCAGCCGGGAGCCCTATTATGAACTTCCTGTTTAAACAAATTGAAAAAATTGGAAGTGGGGTAGGAGGTCAAGTGGTGTGTTGTTCCGCGTCAGAAATGGCCGAATACCATAAAATCGGCATTGAGGCTACTTATATCAACAATGGGGTGTCTTTGAAAGACCACTCCATAGGGGTGTCATCCAAAACAAAAGGCAGAAAATTTCAGGTAATTACTACCGGAAGAATTGAAGACCAGAAAAATCCTGCTCTATTCAACAAAATAGCCACCTTTTTTGAGGACTATGACCAAATTGAATTCATTTGGGCAGGCGAAGGCAAGGAGAGAGCTGCCCTGACTTCTAAAAATATAGTTATAACAGGTTGGCAAGAGCCAGATACTGTAAAAGAATTGGTGAGCCAAGCCGATGTTTTTATTTCTACTTCACTTTTTGAGGGCCTTTCATTTAGTGTCTTGGAAGCCTTAGCCCTTAAAAAGCCCGTCCTTTTGAGTAATTGTGTAGGGAACGCAGATATTGTAATGACAGGCCTAAATGGTGACGTGTTCAATAATGACATAGAAGCGATCGTTAAGATCCTGAACTACTTCAATAACCAGGAGATGCTTGAAGTAATGGGCGATTACTCGTTTGAAGTTTGTAGTACAAAGTTCAATGTGGACTCTAATTTCAAAGATTATAAAACAGCTTATCAGGGTTGGGGAAGGCAAAAGGACCATGGTCCTTTTACGGCAGTGGCATAACTAGTTTACAGAGGTTTATTTAAGATTACATAGATGAGAAATACCTTATTACTTCATGATTTTACCTCAAAGCCAGACCCAATAGAGGATATCAATAAATCTTTAAAATTAATACAGCATCAACTACTGTCAGAACTGGCTTACAAGCAAGATATTATCTCCTCAAAAGAAGAAGAAATAATCAAATTAAAAGAGGAGTTAGGGCAAAAAAATGAAGTGATAGAAAGCCTTTTTAAGCAGGTGCAGGAGGTAGAAAGAAAAAATGAAGGTAATAAGCAACTTAATAAGAAGTTGATAAATGAAGTTGTTAGAAAACAACAGGATATTGAGTGGTATAAGCGAACTTATGAATCAAGGAGCCTTTTAGGAACTTTGAAAGAAAAGATTTTTGGTAAGTAGTTTAAATATAATGATTCCAAAAATTTTTCATTATTGTTGGTTTGGAGGGCAGGAATTACCTGAAGAATACCAAGACTATATAAACGGATGGAAATCATTTCATCCAGATTGGGAGTTAAAGAAATGGGATGAGACAAATAGTCCCATGGAATTACCTTATATCATGAATGCCCAAAGATTGGGTAATTATGCCAACATTAGCAATCTAGTTAGGTTTTATGCACTTAAAGAATTTGGGGGGATTTATTTAGATACAGACATCAAAGTTATAAAAAGCCTTGAGGGACTTTTATCTTCTGAGTGTTTTCTCGGGTTTGAATCTAACAATACAGAAACTGGTGAATACTGGTTGAATAATGCTGTTCTTGGATCTGTTCCTAACCACAAATTTGTCAACCAGTGCATTAATGAGTTGCAACGGCAATTCGATGGGTCAGAAAAAGCAAATCTTTCAGCCCCGGTTTTGGTTACCAACGTGTTAAAAGAAGCCTGGGGGTTGCAAGATTACGGGTGTCAGATATTAAATGGTATCCATTTGTATCCAGTAGAATTCTTTTACCCTATTAGGGGATTTGAGTCCTATAAAGCTAAAATGGATGTAACTGATGAAATTTTATATCCTAATGCTTACACTATCCACTGTTGGGGTAGAGCCTGGTATTCTAGGGAAATGTTTGTGAAGGATATTGAAGTTTTGCAGGAGTATACATCTGATCTTGTTAAACAGAATGCCCAACTTCAAGAAGAATACAATTCAAAAGAGTTTAACTTTAAGGCTGAGATAAGCAGTCTTGAAAACGAAAACGAAAATTTAAAGCAGAGTCTATTAAGCAAAGAATCAGCTTTAAATGCTTCAGAAATAATGCTTGCACAGCAGGTGCAAACCTACACAAGCATACTTGAAGAGAAAGAAATGTTAATAGATAAGCTTGTTAAAGACATCTCTTATTATCAAAATGTTGTTCATGATTACCAAAAGCAGTATGATCAAAAAAGTGCTTGGGAAATTATAGTACATAAATACAAATCAAAAAATAAAAGGTAGTTATGAGTGGTAAGCAGGTGCTAACCCATGGAATTTTTATTAATGGCTTTGCAAATTCAGAAAGTTTAAAATTTTTAAATAATAGTAGTTTAAAAAATCCGCTTCACCACTTTCCAGAAGATGGCTCTAATCTAACGATTGTTATTTTAAGTTTTAATAGAGTAGGGTTCACCATTAGGCTTATAGATTCCTTACAAAAGCATGTTCCTGATTTCGCTGGAAAAATTTTGATAATGGATAATGGTTCTGCTGAGGATCAGTTATCCATATTGGAAGAAAGGCTTAATTCAATCTCTACCTTTGAGGCAGATTTAATCAAACTAGGCCAAAACTTTGGAGTAGCCCAAGCCCGAAACAAAGCGATGGCTTACGTTAAAACAGAGTGGTTCCTGTCTTTGGATAATGATATTTATTTTATAGGGAATCCTCTGCCGGCTATAAAAGATTGTATTGAAAGTTTAGGTGTCTTCTTCCTGAACGTGCCTTTATTGCAGACTGACGGAAAGCACATTGATGCTTACGGAGGAAACCTTTGGTTAGAACCCTATGAAGATTCCTATTTTATTAGTGGAACCAGCTCCTTCAAGCCTCTGAAAGTAGATCAATTGCCTCAGATTGGACCTTTTCTTTCCACTTTTATATTTGGAGGTGCTTCTGTAATAAATAAAAATGCCTTCCTTGAGCATGGTTGCTATGACGGCAATATGTTTATTGGTTTCGAAGACACAGAATTGTCTTTAAGGCTCCTTCATAAGGGTATTAAAATAGGCAACATAGGCTCTTTTGACTTTATACATGCCCACCAAGCTCCAAAAAACAACGCTGATGTTGATGCTGAGAAAGTAAGATTTTCGAAAAAGCTAATTCATGAGTCAGGCGAATACTTTAAGAAAAAACATGGTCTTTATGTTTTAAAACCAAGCGTAGATGGTTGGATTGAAGAGAAGAATAAAGAACTAAAGGTTGCAGATGAAAATGTTCTGGCAAAGGAGCATCACATTGAAGATAAACAACATCTTACGCTAAATTCAGGTAAGTCTGAAATAATAGAAGGCCTACTGGAGGTTTCTAATACAGAGACTAATCAAACTCATGGAAATGTGCCTGGTAATTTAGCTGCTGCAGTTGAACTGTATGAATTGCAGGAAAAGTTAAAGCATGCAGAATATCAGTTAAATGCTATAAAAACAAGTAAGTTCTGGAAGCTTAGAAACCTATGGTTTAGGCAGAGACAGCGTTTGGGTATCACTAACGACGGAGTTGCCTTTTCTTTGAAAGATGTTTTAAAGAAAGGAAGCCGCAATAAAACGGATCAACCATCTATTTCTTTTAAATCCTCTACGGCTTATGATTATGAGCAGTTCTTGAAAAAAATACCAGTAAATAAAAGTGAAAGTAATATTCTGGTATTTATTCCTTTTATGGTGGTAGGGGGTGCTGAAACGGCAATTCTTCAAGTTTTAAAAGGATTCAAAAAACACAAGTTAAATACCTCTTTGATTGTATCAAATCACCCTAAAGAAAATATGGGGGATACTTCAGAGGCGTTTTACAATATTTGTCCTGATGCCTATGTTTTAGAAGACTACAATACCTTGTGGAACGATGCAGATTGTTGGAAACATTGGAAGAATCTGACCTATGCTTTAATTAAGGATAGGAATATAGATGTTCTTTTGATAAGTAATTCTTCCTTCGGTTACTTAATGCTGGAAGATATCAAAAGAGATTTCCCTCATATAAAAGTTATAAACCCTATTTATAGCACTGTTGGTCATATGATTGATAATATCAAGTACGAGAAGTATATTGATATGACAGTGGTAGAAAATCCAACTGTTGAGACTTATCTAATTAAAGATGCCCTCCGGGACCCTAAAAAGGTAAAGAGAATTGAGAACGGGGTAGATCTTAAGCAATACCAACAGGTAAAATTTGAAGGAAACAAGTCAATCAACAATCATCAAATTCCAGATAATAAAATAATAATTTCCTACCTGGGCAGGTTATCAGAAGAAAAAGGACCTGATATATTCCTCGATATCGCAGAAGCATGTAAGTTCAGATCAGATTTACATTTCGTTTTAGCCGGAGACGGCCCAATGAGGGAGGAGATTAAAGCTAAATTGAGTAATCCTGTATTTGACAGTTTAGTAAGCTTCGTTGGATTTGCAAACTCTAAGACCGTTTTAGCTCAGTCAGACATCATGCTTGTGCCTTCCAGAATGGATGGCAGACCCAATGTTGTATTAGAATCATTAGCAATGGGGGTTCCGGTTATTGCTTCTAACGTTGGTGGTTTACCCTGGATCATAAGTGAAGCTAATTTAAGCGGAATAATTTGCCCTGCCGGAGATACACAAGCCTTTAAAGATGCTATCTGCCGCTTAGTAGATACTCCTGGAGTATTACAAAATATGAAGGTGGGCTCCAGAAAGTATGCAGAAAGAGAATTGGATGTCAGAATAACTCAAAAGGCGTATAATTTGACTTGTTTGGAGTTGAGTAGGGAAATAACAAAGGTATTTTAATATCAATTACTAAAATTAGTTAGGAAGCTGAGTGGATTCTCTTGGAAGGAATGATGAGGACAGATTGATTTCAATTATTACCCCTGTATATAATACAGAAGGGGTGTTATATGAAACTGCTACCAGTATATTCAATCAGACTTTCTTTAATTTTGAGTGGGTTCTTGTGGATGATGGTTCTACAGCACCAATTACAAGAACAATCCTAAAGGAGTTAGCTGAAAAAGATAACCGAGTAAAGTTAGTCACGCATTCTGTAAATAAAGGTTTACCAGCAGCCAGGAATACTGGTATCAGGAATGCTGTATCTCCCTTTCTTTTTTTCTTAGATGCAGATGATTTGATTGACCCGGTTTTTCTTGAAAAAGCTTTTTTGTTCTTGAGTGCTAACCAGGAGTTCTCTTTTGTGAATTCTTATGTGAAAGGATTTGGAGCGAAAGAGTATCTCTGGAGAGGTGGGTTTCATGAATTAGATGTGTTTCTTAAAGAGAACCGCAATACCAGCTGCTTTTTAGCTAGAAAGCAGGTTTTAAATGAAGTTCTTTTTGATGAAGATTTGAAGGAAGGGTGTGAGGACTGGGACTTTTGGTTAAATGCTGCATCTAAAGGTTTTTGGGGTTTCACAATTCCTGAGTTCCTATTTTATTACCGCCGATCAGAAAATAATAAATGGGCTACTTTAGCTGGACAGGAATCATTAGCAAAAATAGAAAAGCAGTTAACTGTAAAGTATGCTGCTAAACTGGCTAATAATTTTCCTACCCCTAAGCTAACTTCCTATTCATTAGGTAAAGTTGCTTCCAGAACAGAGGTTCCTCTTCTTCAGCTTTCTAAAAATAAGCGGATTCTCTGTGTTTTACCTTGGTTAAAAATTGGGGGAATAGACCAATTTAATTTCAATTTACTCCATGGACTTAAGGAAAAAGGTTGGGATATAACGGTTGTAACCACCTTGCAAGATGAACACCCTTGGCATGAAAAATTCAGAGAACTTACTTCTGATATTTTTCACTTAGCAAACCTGGGAGACGAGTTCAACTACCTTTCCTATCTTGACTATTTAATTGAAAGCAGAGCCCCAGCGTTGTTGTTTTTGTCCAACGCTATGTTTGTTTACAATGCTCTACCCTATTTAAGCAAGAAGCATCCTTACCTATCCATTGTTGATTATTTGCATTGTGAAGATGTGGGTTGGAAAAACGGAGGGTACCCTTTCTTCTCTGCATTCTATTCAGATTTCATTACGAAGACATTTACAACTTCAAATGATTTAAAAAGTCTATACATAGAACTGGGGGGAGCAGCCCATAAAGCAGAAGTCTGCTATATAAATGTTGATACAAACCAAATCAAGCCAAACGATAAAATCAGACGGGAAAGAAGACAGGTTTTAGGAGTTAGGTCCGATGTTCCTTTAATTTTATTTGTAGCACGTCTTACAGCTCAAAAACAGCCACATGTTCTAGTAGAAACGCTGGCTAAACTCAGAAAGAAAAATTCTGATTTTAAATGCCTGGTACTTGGTGACGGACCTGAAAAGGATGAAATGCTTAGGTTAATACATAAGCACAAAATAAAGAATGAAGTAATTTTCACCGGTAGCTTACCCAATGAAGAAGTATTGGCCTATATGGATGCTGCTGATATATTCTTTTTACCTAGTAAATTTGAGGGCATTGCGCTTTCAATTTTTGAAGCAATGGCTAAGGGTTTGCCAATAGTTGGTGCTAAAGTAGGGGGGCAGGCAGAATTAGTGTCTTCAGATTGCGGGTACCTTGTTTCTCCTTCAGACCCTGATTCTGAAGCTTCAGAATATGCAAGAATCTTAGCTGAACTGATATCGGAACCTAATAAAAGGAATCAACTTGGTGAGAATGCAAGAAAAATAGTAGAAGGCTCATTTGAACTAGCCCTAATGGTTAATCAAATGAACTCCTCATTTTCTAATCTTAAACGAAATGGTGAAATTTGTCAATCCGTGCAATACAGGGAATATGAGCATCTTTTGAATCAGATGATTGCTCTGGAAAAGGAAAATATTCAGATGAAAGTAAAGGTGGAATCCAGATTGGTAAAAACCATTTACCGATATGAAAAACCTTTCCAAAGACTCAAAAAAATATACACCAAATTTCATAGAGTAATAAGTAAGTAGAATGAAGTTTTGGTTATTGACTACTGAATATCCACCCCAGTTTGGAGGAGGAATTGGAACCTATTGCTACCAATGGGCCAATATTCTAAAATCAACAGGACATGAGATTACTGTTTTTCTCCCAAATAAAGCTATTACTAATTTTATTGAAAAGGAGATAAACGATATTAGAGTAATTGAGTTTTCACCCTTTTTGGTTAACACGGCTGCCTTTTTAGGGTATGAAACTATGATCAGTTATTCTTTTGCTGAAATAGTTAAAATATTTGTAGAGAAGGAAGGGGTTCCAGCATGGATTGAGGCTCAGGAATATAATGGAATTGCTTATTTTTTACTGCAGAAAAAGCATCTTGGATATCCCCTTTTCAAGGATCTTCAAGTTCTTATTACCTGCCACGCCCCCTCTTTTCTCTACTTTGAATTCAATCACATTAATAATTATAAACTACCCTACTTCTGGATAGGGGAAATGGAGAAGTACTGTATTCAGGCAGCAGATGTTTGTATATCCCCTAGTCAGTACCTAATTGACCGATTACTGGAAAGACACACATTTAATAAGACGTTTCATGTGCTGCCAAATCCTTTTAAAATCAGTCATAAGGCAGGTGAAGAAGTTCCTTCCGAAAATTCTGTTGTCTTCTTGGCCAAGTTATCTCCCTCAAAGGGAATTTTGCAAACCTTGCAGTCTTTCAAGAATCTATGGAGGCTTGGGCTTAAGTTTAAACTGAAATTGGTTGGTGACAGAAATTACTTCTATCATGCAAAACAATGCATGATGGGTGATTACATCAAGAAAACCTACTCAGAATTTATAAAACAAGGCCTATTAGAAATGACGGGAGTGCTACCTCCTGAAAAAGTTCAAGCAGAAATAAGAGCCGCTAAGATGGTACTAGTACCTAGTACAGTCGATAACTTTCCCTACACGGTGGTTGAGTGTATGGAAGCAAAGAAGGTCGTCTTAGCATCAGAACAAGGAGGCCATTGTGAAATTATAGAAGATGGTCTTAATGGATTTCTCTTTGACCATAATAAGCCAGGCGCATTAGAAGAAAAGATTATTCAAATTTTTTCTTTAACAAAGGAGCAACTAGATGCAATTGGTAACAACGCTGCCGTTAAGATTGGTGAAGCTTGTAATCCAACCACATATTATAATGAAAAGCTTAAAGTTCTAAACGCCTGTAAACCTGAAGCTCTTCAGAATAAAAATTTTGTTTATACTCAAGTTAGCTCTGAGGTAGATTTAGACTTTTCTGAAAAGCCTGATGAGATGCAGGAATGCCTATTATCTGTGGTGATACCATACTATAACATGGGGCATTTAGTGAAAGAAACTATCAATTCTATAAAATCTTCTTCTTACCAAAATATTGAAATTATAGTTTTAGATGATGGAAGCGATTCTCCTGAAAGCCTTATGGTTCTTCAGGAACTAAGAAAAGATAAACAGATAAAAGTAGTCAATCAGAAGAATAGAGGTTTGGCTGAAGCAAGAAATGCAGGTGCATTACATGCCTCAAGCAAATATTTAGCGTTTTTAGATGCTGATGACACTGTCCATCCTGCTTATTACTCCAAAGCAGTTAATGTTTTAAAATCAAAACCCAATGTTCATTTTGTTGGATGTTGGGTGCAGTACTTTGAAAATTCAACTTCCGTTTGGCCTGCTTTCAACCCTGAACCTCCTTATTTGCTTTATCACAATATGGTAAACTCAAGTGGGTTGGTTTATAAAAAAGACTCCTTCTTGGCCAGTGGGTTGAATGACAAGGGGTTTGTTTATGGTATGGAAGATTATGATAGTGTCATGAACATGGTCGCTAATGGTTATAAAGGAGTCGTGCTGCCCGAAGTTCTGTTTAATTACCGGGTGCGAAAAAACTCAATGGCTAGAGGTTTCAATAATGAGAACAAGAGCTACCTATACAAGATTTTAGCAGAAAAGCATAAAAGCTTCTATGGTACATTTGGGGTAGAAGTATCTAATTTACTTAATGCCAACGGCCCTGGATTTGGAGTAGAAAATCCTACTATGGATTACCACCTATTTTCAGGAAGTTCAAAATCTGATAAAGTGCTTAGAAAGTTATTTTCTATAATCAAACAGCAACCGCTTTTGCGCAAAATAGCTTTAGCAGGTTACAGTAAAGTGAAGTCAAATTGAATTTTATGATTAAAATGATTACAAGTTTCTTAATTGGATCAAATAAACTTGAGCGATTATGGTTGTTGGCTAAGATTGAGTTCAAATTAAGATATTATGAAAATAACCTTGGGCTATTATGGGCACTTCTAAAGCCTTTGATGGATGTTGCTATTTACTACGTTGTATTTAAATCTATTCTTAAAACTGATGTTCCGGCCTTTGCCTCTTATCTTTTTATTGGGCTAATACTATGGAATTTCTTTGTAGAAAGTACTTCTGGTACAATTCAAATTCTGCAAACTAAGAAATACCTTTATGAGTACAGTAACATGAATAAGATGGAGATTTATTTGTCTACTCTTTTGAGCAACAGTATAGGTTTTTTCTTCAACCTGTTCATGTTTATTATATTCCTCAACTTTGTTGAAACAGATATACAAGGGCTTAGCTTGTTAAACCTTTGGATTCTGCCCCTCTTTGTTACACTTTTTGTTTTATCCCTTGCTCTTTCATTGATCCTCTCTTGTATTTATGTGATAGCAAAAGATATCACTCAGATATGGCAAGTGTTTACTGCTGCGCTATTTTTTCTTTCCCCAATCTTTTATAAACTAGCCTTGTTCAAAGAAGCACTTCCTTCTTTAACCTATATAAACCCTATTGCTGGTATAATAATCAATGCCCGAAAGGTGATGATGGAGAAAAGCATGCCTGATATAGGTATGTTATTTTTTGATTTTGGTTATGCATTGGTTCTGTTGTTGGTTGGCTTTATCTTATTAAACAAAATTGGAGCAAGGGCTGCTGAAAAGCTTTAATAAAACATGGAAAAAGAATTTGCCATTGAGGCTAAAAATATAAGTAAGACCTTTCATATTTCAGAAGACAGCCATAATACTGTTAAGCACCGGCTCTTTAATATTTTTAACCCTACCAGGAATAGAAATGTGCCTGCGGTTAAAAATATGTCTTTTGAAATAATGAAAGGTGAGTGTATAGGGCTTTTAGGTAGAAACGGGTGTGGAAAATCAACTCTGGTAAAACTTTTAGCAGGGGTTTACCCCAGTGATAGTGGTCAAATCCGTATCAATGGTTCTACCATGCTAATGAATTTGGGCGTAGGCATGAGTCATGAACTTACTGCCCGTGAAAACGTCTATGTTTCTGGTTCGGTTTTAGGACTCCGCATCAAGGAAATTGATGCCATCTTTAATGAGATTATAGAATTTGCAGAACTAGAGGAGTTTATAGATACTAAAATCAAGTTTTTCTCTTCTGGGATGGTTGCCCGGTTAGCTTTTTCTATTGCTGTAAAGGCAGGGGCAGATATAATGTTCCTAGATGAAATTTTTGCAGTAGGTGATGTTAAGTTTCAAGAAAAAGCTATTAAAGTATTTGAAAGCTCTTGGATAGAAGGAAAAACAGTAATATTAGTAAGCCATAGCATGGAGGTAATACGGCAATATTGTAACAGAGCAGCGTTCCTGAAACACGGTGAATTAGTTTTCTACGGTAATACAGATAAAGCTATTGAGCTCTATATGGAAGACAATCATTGATCGTTTCACTTTCAAACCATAGGTAGACATTTTTTAAAGTCCAACAATAATCATTGTTGGACTTTTTTCGTTTTCGTATCATCAATTAAGATGAAAGGAATAAAGAAACCGACCAGCATGGTTCCGAAATTTTTTCCAAAATAAACCTCCGTTATCCAAGCAGCTGCAAAGGTCAATATTACAATGGCTGCTAATCCATTATGGTTTTTATAAGCAAAAGCTAAGGGGAGAATTATCCAACCAGCTAGAAAGATAATAAAGCCAATTATACCTAGGCTAAAAAGAATATCCAGGTAGTTGCTATGAACGTTTTTGTCTGTTTCTATGGCTATATAAAATTTCTTCTCTTTATATTTCTCAAGAAGAGCTGCCTCTTTATCTCCAAGATCAACCCCTTTTAGAGGGCTATTCTGGAATACCTCCAGACCACAGGTCCAGGCAGCTAGCCTGAAATTGGCACCGTTCCATTGGTCAGGTGTGACTTTCATATTGTAATGACTTTCCTTGCCTCGGCTTTCAAAATCAAAACCACGATAAGTTAGTTCTTTGTACCTATTGAAGGTAGAAGGCATAAACTTGTTTATTGCTAGTATTCCTAAAAACAAGACGAATACAAGAGTGACACCCTCCAATATCTTCCGGTGACGGATAATGTAGTAAATGCTAAAACATAGGGTGGTACCTATCAGGAGCGCAAACATGATTCTACTTGCTAACAAGTAACTGAAGGCAAAAAGAAAGATTATTGCTAAGAGCATCATTCCTTTTTGTTTACCTATTCCAAAAAGGATATTCTTAGCGAAGATGTAGATTGCAAAATTAACAGCTAATGCCATATAAACTGACTGTTGCCTGGTGATACCCGTCAACGCATCATTATACATGTAGTCAGTTCTATTAGCAGTAGTGGCAGCATAGATGCTGGTAACTAAGCACAACACTGCTACTAACGCCGTAATAACTGCAAAAGAAAGTAAGATTTTGTCTTTAAGGCTTCTATTTAGTTGCAGCAGTCCTATGCTGGCGGGGAATAGCAAGAGGGGGAGTCTAATTTTTAAATGGTGCATACCCCACGCTATATCTTCTGACAAAAGCGTGCTGATCACCAAAGCAAGGAAAAACAAGAGCATGCCTAGAATATAAGGTCTTTGCTTCAGAACCTCCTTCTTCTCCTGCAGGGTACTCATGGAAAAACTATAAACCACTAGCAATCCAGTTATTACTGAATTTACTCCACTAAGCCGAGCGAAATAAAGAGTAATAAAGTAGAGAAGGACGATAGCGATAAAGCCTTTTTCTTTCTTAGTAAGTTCTTGTAGATCGAATAGCATTTAGTATAAATATAGAGCTATGCTGAATAAGCTAGGGGAATGTTAAATAGTGTTTGGGTAGTAGGGTCCTCTTCAATTACAGGCCATACCTCCTTAGGCTTTGTATGGGAAACCTTGTACAAAAGTAACCAATGAAATGGGTTATAGAGGTACTAGAAAAGGCCTAAATAATGTTTTTTTCAAAGCTGGGAATAGAAGCCATAGTAATCAGTCAGGAGCAGCTTACTGGGTATTTTGTCAATATTGGCCTTTAACTAAAAAATCTACAAATAAGATTCTTGCAGGTTATCTAAACTAATTCATGAAAGGGCAAACAAAAAGGGTGCGAGTTAACTTCTCGCACCCTTTTGAAAAGGTAATGATTTAGTTGGAGGTACTCCTACTCTTAGTGGTTGAAATCACCACCACCCTGGTAGTTGCTACCCTGGTTGCCACTAGTATAGTCGCCACCATAACCTGCTCCTGAACCGGTAGCAGTACCTTGATCTAAGCTGGCGCTAGCTGCTTGAGATTGCCCACCTTTATTTTTTCCTTTTTTACCGCCACCTATTTGACTAGTGGTTGACTTCTTGCTTCCTCTGCCCAGGAAAAAACCATAGGCAAGGAGGCCAATACCTGCCGCAAAAGCCACATACTGTTTGTCTTTGTTGCGAAGTGATTGGTAAAATTTCACCCCAGAATCTGCCGGGTTGTTGATGATATTGGAGATTTCCTGCGGATTTTGGATAAGGTCGGAGAGTGCTTTAGTTTCTTGATTATTATCTTCCATAGTTTTAAAGGTTTATGAGGTTTTAGGTACGGGTTTTCTTTCTGAAAGATTCCTTCTCCCCCTGAATTATTCTTATAGACTACAACATGCTTCTGTATTGTAGGCATTTCTAGAATAGAAATTCTCATCGAAACCAGAATCAAGGAAGTAATCCTGCATACCCGCAGATGTAATCAGTCTTGTAACTTTTGCTACTACAAGTCCTGAATATTGACATAGTAAAAGCGGGAAGCTACAGCAGCGCCACCACCAATTTATAAGCTTTCTATAACTTCTGTCTTTAGGCAACTATTGCTTTACATAAGATGTTAGGCTTTCAGGATCTAGTAAATTTTTGCCCTAATGAGTGCAAATATCGTCTTTTGAATAGGGTGCCAGGCTGTTTCTTTGAGGTATTTGGATTTCAGGTGAAAAACAATTCTTAAGGAATTGAAATAGATTCTGTAATATTATAGGCTTTTTTAATAGTCCATCATGTATTTGCTAAATCGTACTTCCCTAATAGGGGCAGCCTTAGTTTTACTAGAAATTTTTGGTTGTCAGAAAGAAAGTTCGGAAAAGGAAACAATACAGGAAGCCGATACCCCCGCTCAGCCTACCTTATTTACCCTACTCGCACCTGAGAAAACCAACCTTGGTTTCTCTAACACGCTCACAGAAACACCTTATGCTAATATTTTGGCGTACCAATATTTTTATAATGGTGGAGGTATTGCCATTGGTGATCTAAACCAAGACGGTTTGCAGGATATCTATTTTTCCGGCAATATGGTGCCTAACCAGCTGTACCTGAACAAAGGGCAAATGCAATTTGAGAACATTACCAATAGGGCCGGCGTAGCCGGTGTTCTCAATACCTGGAAAACCGGTACCACCATTGCCGACGTAAACGGCGACGGCCTCCCTGATATTTATCAGTGCTACTCTGGTAATATGCCCGGAAGTGCCAGAAAAAATCAGATGTTTATCAACCAGGGACCTGACCAAGAGGGTGTGCCTAGTTTTTTAGATAAAGCTAAAGAAATGGGCCTCGCGGATTCCTCTTACAGTACCCATGCTTCCTTCTTCGATTATGACCACGACCAGGACCTTGATATGTTCCTGCTCAACCACAATCCGGTTCAGTTCAGTAATTTGGAAGATGCCACCATTCAGGAAATAAAGAAGAAGCCGGCCCGGAACATGCAGTCAAAGCTGTACCAGAACAACAACGGAGTGTTTAAAGATGTGTCAGATAAGGCAGGACTGGGCAATTCTTCCTTTTCGTTTGGATTGGGCGCCGGTATAGCGGACCTAAACGGAGATGGGTGGCAGGATATTTACGTGTCTAATGATTATTCGGCCCCAGACCTTCTTCTTATCAACAATCAGAACGGCACTTTCAGCGACCAAACAAAAGGTAGCATCCAGCACACGTCCATCTACTCCATGGGTAATGACATAAGCGACATCAACAACGATGGCCAGCCAGATATTATGACCCTGGACATGCTGCCGGAAGACAACAAGCGCCAAAAGCTTCTCTTCGGGCCTGACAATTATGAGTACTTCGACATGATTGTGCGGGCAGGTTTCAACCATCAGTACATGCGCAACATGCTGCAGGTGAATAATGGCAATGGTACCTTCAGCGAGGTTGGGCAGATGAGCGGCGTTTCCAATACTGACTGGAGTTGGGCGCCTTTACTAGCAGATTATGATAATGATGGCTGGAAAGACCTTTTCGTGAGCAACGGGTATTTGAAAGATTTCACCAACATGGACTTTCTCAAATTCCAAAGTTCGTACTATCAGCGAATGAATGGAAGGATGACGCCTCAAGGCCTCATGGACCTGTTGTCAAAAATGCCTTCATCAATGGTAACGAATTACATGTTTAAGAATAACGGCAATCTGCAGTTCAGCAACATGGGCAAAAGCTGGGGGTTTGACCAATCCTCTAATAGCAACGGTGCCGCCTACGCTGATTTTGACAATGACGGTGATCTGGATCTAGTCACAAACAATGTGAATCAAACTGCATTTCTATACCAGAACCAGGCAGAGAAGCAATTGAAGCACCAATACCTACAGGTAAAACTGGCAGGAGCAGGCAAAAACACCGATGGTCTTGGGGCAAAGATTACCTTGTACCAGAAGGGGCAGCAACAGTTCCAGGAACAAATGACCTCGCGCGGCTTCCAGTCCAGCGTGTCTCCAATTCTGCATTTCGGGTTAGGGGGTAACGCTACTGTAGACTCCCTACGAATTGTGTGGCTGGGAGGCAAGCAGCAGGTGTTGCAGAATATAAAGGTAAACCAAGTCTTAACCCTGGAGGAAAAGAACGCTACTTCTACCTACGTGGCGCCAAAAGCCGGTAAGACCTACTTCACTGAAACTGCATCGCCGGTAACGTTTGCGCACCAGAAAAGCACCGTGAATGACTTCAAGCGTCAGCCTCTAATGATCAATCCCATGTCGTTCTCGGGCCCTTGCCTGGTGAAAGGCGATGTAAACGGGGATGGCCTAGAAGATATCTTTGCCGGAGGTGCCGCGGGGCAGCCTGGAACCATCTATTTACAGGCTAAAAACGGAAAATTCGCTTTAAAACAAATTTCGGCATTTGCCACAGATAAAGCCAGTGAAGACACAGACGCCTTGTTCTTTGACGCGAACAACGACAAGGCCTTAGACTTATACGTAGTGAGCGGAGGCTACCACAACTTCCTGCCAGAAGATGCCGCCCTGCAAGACCGTTTGTATCTGAATGACGGCAAAGGTAATTTCACCAAGAGTACAGCTGCACTCCCGGCCATGCTGACCAGCAAAAGCTGCGTACGTGCCTCTGACATCAACGGCGATGGTTTTCAGGATTTGTTTGTGGGCGGTCGCGTGGTGCCGGGCCGCTACCCGGAAACCCCAAGAAGTTATGTTTTGCTCAACAACGGCAAAGGACAGTTCACTGACCAAACCACTGCGGTGGCTTCCAAGCTACAAAACATAGGCATGGTCACTGATGCTGCCTGGTATGACCTGAACGGAGACAACAAGGTTGAATTGGTAGTAGTGGGCGAATGGATGCCGATCACTGTTTTCAGCCTGAATAACGGAAAACTGACCGAAAACACGTCCGCCTTCTTCGCTAAGAACTACAGCGGCTGGTGGAACAAAATATTAATTGGAGACTTTAACCAGGACAAACGTCCAGACCTGATTTTAGGAAACCAGGGCTTAAACACCCAGTGCAAAGCCTCAGAAAAAGAACCTGCTGAGTTGGTGTACAAAGACTTTGATGACAACGGAGCCATTGACCCCATTCTGTGTTTCTACATGCAGGGCAAAAGCTACCCGTACTTAACGCGTGATGAGCTCATGGACCAGGTGAGTATGATGCGCACCCGCTTTCAGGATTACAGCAGCTTTGCCAACGCTACCCTGACGAACATCTTTTCCCCGGAGGAACTTAAGGGAGCAGGCCGCTTGTCTAGTAATTACTTGCAAACTGCTTATTTTCAGGGTGGGGCAGGTGGAAAGTTCAAAGAAATGAAGCTGCCGTTACAAGCCCAGTACTCGCCGGTGTTAGCCTTGGCAACCGTGGATTATAACCGCGATGGCGCCCAGGACTTACTCTTGGGAGGCAATATCAACAAGGCCCGCTTACGGTTCGGGAAAGCCGATGCAAATTATGGCTTGTTATTGCAGAACGACGGCAAAGGAAACTTTACCTGCGTGCCCCAGCAGAAATCAGGCTTCCGGCTGACGGGGGATGTGAGAAGCATTTTGCAAATTAAAAATACGGTGTTGTTTGGGGTGAACCAGATGCCCGTGAAAGCTTACAGTTTACAATAATGAGAAAGTTAGTATCGGTTTTTCTTGTCTGGCTGGCCCTCTGGGGATGTGCAGGTCCTGGTCAGGAGAAAAAACAAAACCTTGACTTTAGCTCTGACCAAATAAGTCAGGTCATTAACCGCATGACCGACATCATGGTGAATGATGTGACCAATCCGCCGTTGGCCTCCCGTTTTTTCTCCTATGCTACGCTGGCAGGGTATGAGGTGATCTCGCAAAATGACAGCACTTACCAATCTATGCACGAGGTCCTGAACAAGTACCCAGCCATAACTAAACCTCAGGACGTTACTGGTTATTCCACAGAGCTGAGTGCGGTGTTGGCCATGTTGGAAACGGCTAAGAAAATGCAACCTTCAGGCGTGTTGCTGGATTCTATGGAAGTAAAGTTGCTGGATTCATGCCGTCGGGAAGGATTGGCGGAAGAAGTTATCACGGCTTCTCTGGCGTATGCTCAGGGAGTTAGTAAACAGATACTGGCCTACGCCAAAGCTGACAAGTATAACCGGATCAGTAACTACCCGCGCTATACTCCTATAGAAGGAGAAGGCAACTGGTATCCAACTCCGCCCGCGTATTTTGCCCCGGTGGAGCCCTATTTCAACACCGTTCGTTCGTTTACTTTAGACACCTGTAACCAGTTCAAACCAGAACCGCCGGTTGCCTTTTCCAAAGACAAAAACTCGAAGTTCTTTCAAATGCTGCAGAAGACGTATGAAGGAAGTAAGAACTTAACTCAGGAACAAAGTGACATTGCCTCCTTCTGGGATTGCAACCCTTTCGCTTTGCAAGACAACGGGCACTTACAGGCAGGACTAAAGAAAATATCGCCGGGCGCGCATTGGCTGGGAATCACTGGTATTGCCTGCAAGAAGGCGAAAGTTGATTTTGCGAAGGCTATGAAGGTGCACACGTTGGTGTCTATTTCACTCATGGATGGGTTTATTTCCTGCTGGGATGAAAAGTTTCGCAGCAACCGCATCCGTCCTGAAACGGCCATTCGCAAATACATTGATCCTGCGTACAAACCATTGATCCAAACGCCGCCTTTCCCTGAATATCTGAGTGGCCACTCCACCATTTCAGCGGCCTCAGCTGTTATACTGACCCACTATTTCGGTGACCAGTTTAAGTACAAAGACACCATAGAAGAACGTTTTGGTTTGCCGGCCCGGGAGTTCAACTCCTTTCAGGATGCCGCTATAGAGGCAGGCATTTCCCGGTTTTACGGGGGAATTCACTTTATGGATGCCATAGAAAACGGCCGGAAACAAGGCTTACAAGTAGGGGAGTGGGTGTTGCATAAAGTAGAACGTAAGTCCCAAACGCTGGCTGCTCTTCAACAGAAATAGAAGGAACAAGGCAGGCTGAAACAGAAGAGTGGATTATTCGACTGAGGAGCAATTCATCTTGTGCTACAATTTTCTGTTTCTGAGCCATTTTACCTAAAACGCACCTGTAACACATAAGCAAAAGAGCCGCTCCTACTATGTAAGAGCGGCTCTTTTGTTTTAATAGGGTACTGAACTTAGTTACCCGGCCAGGCATTCCAGGGAATGCGGCTCAGGATAAGGATTAAGCCTAATCCGTAGAAGATAGCTATGGTTTTGAAGCCCCGGTTAGTGCCTACCTGACGTTTCGCTTTAGAGTAACCGATGGTAATTAAGATAACGGCAAGCACCATCATTAAAGGGTGCTCCAGGAAGTATAAGCGGGAGGTAGCGTCTTTCATGGCCGCACCAGAAGCGTTGGACAGTCCCAAAGGTGACACAAAGTACAAAATCAACCCAATCACCCACTGCAAATGCGTAGGAATTAATCCTAATAAACCCAGCTTCCGGTTTTTGTCAGTGAAGGTTCCCCCTCCAAAAAGTCCGGCCAAGGCTGTAATCAACGAGATCGCTACTCCCAGTAGTACCAGATAGGCAAGGTAAGAGTGCGCATGCTGTAGTCCTGTATACATCTTTACAAAAATTGGTTGCAGGCGTAAATATAGGCACTACCTTCTTTCCTGCAGTATGCGTTTGGGTGCAAATGAGAAATACTTCAGTAGAGGAAGCCCAAGAAATGTTGTTTGATTTAAGCCTCTTTTAAAGAAAATAGCTTCTAAATAAAAGGGATTACAATCAAAAGCTGCGACTGATATTCTGTTTGTAGCAGGAACTACAAGTGAAAGCCAAGACCCCATTCAATCACGTTAGCATGACCATCATGCGCCATGAGCAGGGCGCTGGCAGACAGGTTTTTGAAAATCATGTATTTCAATCCGTACCGTTGGTAAAAGTCTGGAAACAAACCATGCGGTTGGTACATGTACCGGCCAAAATGAAAAACCATAGATAGCTTGCTTAGGTGTAATTCATGTCCTATAAATACGCCCGCTGAACGCTTGTCCAAGTACCCCTCCGGGTAATTAGTGCCCTGGTTCAGGTACTCTTCTCCAATGGCAGTGTCATGGATGGCATCAACTCCCAGCATAAAGGAATTGGTGTGGGTGACTTGTTTGCTGGCATAAGCAGACATCATGTACACCGGGTGTTTAAAGTCATCTCGTAGCACCTCCTTTACCCCGGCTGCAATCCTGATGTTCATGCGCAGCCGCTTATCAATCTCCGGGGCAGTGGAATCCTGGTCTGTGATGACCTTCGCTAAAGCTTTAGGCTGGTAGCGGACGCCTAGGCCCAGCAGAGGCATGTTCATGCCATTGTTAGATTGGTTAAGGCTGCCGTTAGAGAAGTGACGGAAAGCGAAAATGGCATTCAGAAACAGCCGGTCACTTAATGGGTACTCATACCTTAAGTTACCCCTTAGTGAGAAGGTGATGGGGCTGCCAATGGCTTTGTTGTTTTCGTTGGAGGTGGAGTTATAATGATGCGTAGTATACACCAACCCTGTACCAAGGTTATAGCGTAAACTGCCCTTTCCAATTTTAGTGATGGGCCCGTCAAGGTAAGAGGTAACCGTCACCGATTCTCCCAATTCATCAGGAACCATGTAATTGAAATAGGAGAGTGCAAACCCAATAAAAGGTAGTTTGTATTTCCGCTCCCAGAATCTTTTGCCCGTGGTTTGCTTATTGGCGTACAGCTCAACCCCGTGAAGATTAGAGTAATTAAGCAGGGAAAGCCCCGACCGGTAGCGGAAATAAGCTCCATAGTACCCGTTCACACCATACGACCAGGATCCCTTCAAATCTGAAGTACTCTGCTGGTCTTGGGAGAAAGTAGGCAGGGAGAAAGAGAGCAGCAAAAAGAGAAAGAAGGCTCTAAAAGAACGGGGCATAATAAATGAAACTTCAGACAACAGCACGTCTTCGGGTAAGCAGGATGAATTGAGAAGGCAAATTAAAAAATAGTTTGAAGGCCGCCGCTATTTTGCCTTGAATCATCATGAAAGACAAACTTTTGTATTCAGTTCTAAAAAGGAAGTTTCCTTTCTAGAACTGTTTTCCGCAAAATACAACTAAAACATAAAAAGAAGAGGCCCTCACAGGTTGTCAAATCCTGTGAGGGCCTCTTCTTTTATTATCTCCAGTTCACATTCGGGAACCGCTTTGTCAAGGAGCCTCTCATTAAACGGTACTCTTCCTGCCAGAAGTAATGCAGGCTGTTTACCACTTTCAAAGGCTTTAAATCTGGGGTTAGCAGGTGCAGGACTACGCCCACATCACCGGCGTCTACGGTGGGGTTATTCTCCCAGGTAAACACATCTTGCAAGCGTATCTCCATGACAGGGGCTTGGCCGTTGTCTGGGTAAAATAGCTCCATCTCATGCCCATCTGGTAACCTCAACGTAGCAGGAGCCAGTTCTTCTAAGCGTTGCTTTTGCTCTCGGTTCAGCATGTTTTGCAGAAGGGGCAGCAAGTCAATGTCAAACAGGTCCTGACCAATCTGGACGTCTTCCAGGTGGTACGCCAGCCACTCATGGCAGGTCATGAGCAGGGAAGGAGTACTGAGATCTGGAAAGCCTTCGGAGGGGTGCCATTTCCTTAAACAGAGCACGCGGTTCTGAAACTGCTTTACTTCTTCTGAGAAGTTGAGCCATTGCTCACCCTCTCGTTTTATGGTATCACAAATAGCGGGAATTAGGAATCGTTCATCGGGTTCAGGCAGGGGCTTGCTCTGGAGCACGATAGAGCCAATGCGCATGTCGCGGGAGGCGGTGAGTTCGCCTTCCTCAGGGTCCCAGGTAACCACGTCTTTCTGCTTCACCAGCGGAGCCAGGTCTCTGGGGTTGAGCGGCGAGGCGAGGAAGATGCGGCCCACACCTTCTCCGCCGGCGTGCAGGTGCGCAATAGCTAGCCATGGGTCATGCGCCAGGTCGTCGCGGTGACCGGCTGAAGCGTATTTGCCATTGGCGAGCTGGAATTGGGCGTTGTTGCCAGGACGGGCGTACGCAATACGCTCAGGGTAACAGTTGGCCAGCAGCACGCCGGTCTCATACGGGTCTACTGTGGTGTTCTCGGCCTCAATCTTAAACATCCGGCGGTACGAGACGGCAATCTTGTCAATCTTGGAGAAACGCTTCTGGTGCAGCTGTTCTTTGCGGGTTCTTCTGAGCGCCTCTATGCGCAGGTTCAGGTCAATACCGGCCTCGCGGGGCAGTGGGTCGCGCTCTTCCAGCAGAGCGGCTATGTCGGTGGCTAGAGCTAGTTGACCAGATTCCTGGGCGGCCAGTAGCATGTGGGCCAGACGTGGGTGCGTGGGCAGAGCATGCATCTTACGCCCGTGCTCCGTTATGCGACCGTTCTCCAGGGCATTAAGCTGGTGCAGAGTTTCCTGGGCGTGCAGCAGCGCGGCTTTGGGAGGTGGGGTGAGCCAGGTGAGGGACCTGATGTCAGACACACCCCAGGCGGCCATGTCCAGCACCAGCGGGGCCAGATCCGCTTCCTGAATTTCAGGAGTGCGGTGCGGAGCCATGCGGGCGTGCAGAGTTTCGGTCCAGAGACGGTAACAGGTGCCGGGTCCTAGCCTTCCTGCCCGACCGGCACGTTGATCAGCGGCATCTTTAGAGATGCGCATGGTTTCCAGGCGGCTTAGACCGGTGCCGGGGTCAAAACGCTGGGTTTTAGCAAAGCCGGTGTCTACCACTACTGTCACGCCCTCAATGGTCAAACTGGTCTCGGCGATGGAAGTAGCCAGCACCACTTTACGCTTGCCGTTGCGGTCGGGCATAATGGCGGCGTATTGCTTGCCGGGGGGCAACATGCCATACAGCGGATGGATGGCAATGTCACGCAATCCTCTTCTGAGCAGAGCTTCTACCTTTCTAATGTCCTGCTCACCGGGTAGAAACACCAACACATCGCCTTTCTTTTCCTGCAGGGCTTTACGCACGGCCCGGTCCGTCATCTCATGGAGTAGTTGGGCATCGGTTTCGCCGGAGTACTGTACGTCTATGGGGTATTGACGGCCCTCGCTTGTCACGGCGGGCGCGTTGAGCAGGCGCGTGAGTTGGGGCATGTTCAGGGTGGCGCTCATGACCAGGATGCGCAGGTCGGTACGCTGGGTATCCTGGGCCTCGCGGCTGAGGGCCATAGCCACATCGGCGTGGATGCTGCGCTCATGGAACTCGTCAAAAATAACCAGCCCTACCCCGTTAAGGGCATTGTCTGAGTGCAACATGCGGGTAAGAATGCCCTCAGTAACAACTTCCAAACGGGTCTTTTCTGAGATGCGGTTCTCAAACCTGATGCGGTAGCCCACCGTTTGGCCCACCTCCTCACCCAGCAGCTGCGCCAGCCGTTCGGCAATGGTGCGTGCCGCCAGCCTACGAGGTTCCAGCATGATGATTTTCTGCCCCTTCAGCCATTCTTCATCTAAAAGGGCTAGGGGTAGTAAGGTACTTTTACCCGCACCAGGAGGCGCATTGACAATGAGGGTGTTTTGGGCAATTAGGTGCTCCCGCACAGCAGGGATGATCTCCCGAACGGGTAAGTCTATGGTAAATGGATTGAAAGGCAAAAGGAAGTGGAGTTAGTGGAAATGCATAGGTACGGAAACGCTGCTGTTCCTGCCTGCAAAATTACGCAAAGTTATGCGAAAGGGGAAGGAACGATGAATGGAGTATTCCGAAGGGAAGCGTTGCATTGTACAAGGGACTTTTTAAGGACATCTCCTGCTCTTAACCTTCCATCATTAAGTAGCTTTCCTACATTAAATCTTACCTAAGAGCAGCAGAACTGGACCTGTCACGTACGCAGCCTATTTTTTCCTGCCTTATCAGGCACTTGCAATAGGATAGATAAGAATATTGCTATTCTCCTAAAGAGGAGCAGGTACCCTTAAGAAGAATGAAATTAAGTTAAGGTATTTGTAGAATTTATACAATTTTTTATTGCAAAAGAGGTAAATGATTGATTACGAATATAATATCATCATAGTTATTAATTATATTTTTATACTTTTTGGTTTTGCGGCCGTAAGAAAGTGAGGATAAAGGCATCTCTTTATCACTTCATCTATCCTTTTAACCAATAAAAAATAACACTATGAAAAAACACCTATTCAAGACAACTATGTTCGTAGCAGTAGCTGCCATGGCCTTTGGCTGTAGTTCAGAAGAAGAGGATCTGCTTTCAAACAGCGGATCAGGAGTTGCCAGCAAATCTGCCATGATGGCTGGCGCAGAGAAAATTACCTTTGATACGTATACCAGAGGATCAAATGGTTTTATAAGCACGGTAATGAGTGACAAGGCTTCAGGACCAATCATGGTGAGTGCGGTGAGAAGAACGATGCCAAATACCTATGGAACAGCCAATGTCGCAAACATCTTTGACTCCAGACAACCTACCTCCATCGGAAATCAGGTGATAGACATTCTTACGCCGCACCAGAACTTTGGCGGTGGTGGTGTAGGGGATGGAGGCGCAGCAGGAGCCTTTGTAAACAATACTGCCTTAGGAAACATGATGATCATCAACCGGGGTGATGCTGCTGTACCAGCATATGACTATAATAGTGGCGGTAAAATGATGTTTGATTTTTCAGCATTGGGTACCGTGACCATGAACTCGGTCACTGTCATGGACATAGACAGCTATGAAGCCGGTTCTAAAGTGGTGTTGTATGGTCCTTCTTCCAATGTGTTGAAAGAAGTGATGATGCAGGTAAGCGGAGACAATGGAAAACAAGTAGTGAACCTGGGTGGCACCAAAGGAGTGGCCAGAATGGAGATTGTGATGGGACCAGCAGGTATCTCCCCTAACGGAAGCCTTAGTGGATCTGGCGCTATAGACGATATTGAGTTCATGCGTGAAAGCAGGATGATGGGTTGTACGTACACCCAAGGCTACTGGAAAAACCATGCTACCGGCAAGAAAGCTGATGCTACCTGGGGTGAGTTGCCTGGTACAACTTTCTTTGGTAGTGGCATGACCTACCTTAACCTGATGAACACAGCACCTAAAGGAGGCAATGCCTATGTGCAATTGGCGCACCAATACATTGCCGCTACCTTGAACGTTAAAAAAGGTGCCTCTACCACACCTCAGGTAGATGCTGCGCTTGCCGCTGCCCTTGCGTATTTCTCAGCTATGCCTGCAGGAGGTGGAGCTTTCCTTAACACGATCAACTCGCCATATACAACCGCTACTAAAAACCAGTTAACCCAATTGGCTGAAACTTTGGATAGGTATAACAATGGATTAATTGGTCCTGGTCACTGTGACTAATGCCGATCCTCCACAAACTTCATAAATAAACAGAGAGGCCGTTGCAGAGGAAACCTGCAACGGCCTCTCTGTTTCTAAAAAGAACTTAGAACCACAGCAGTAGCAGCAGAAATGATCATCCTACTCTTATAAATGTAGGATGGTATCCTCAGGCTACCTTATTTGACTTTCCCTCGCCTATAACTTTGGCTTCCCTTCTATTCACAAGTAGAATCGCTTTCCTTGTCTAGACTACTTTAAACAGCTTGCAGACTTGTGTTGCTTTGCCGCATTTTTACCAATAAGAAAATGGGTATGGTTTGGCTGTGATGTAGAACAGCTCTTTAAATCTATACCATTCCAAGTACCGGGAGATTACCTACTAATAGGTATTTAATTATATTAAATGTTAAAATATTTCCATACAACATTATCAGATGGTATATTCATTGATAAAATTTTAATTTATTCCTTAACCTAAACAGTAAGCTATTATGAAAACAAACTTATTGAAATTCAGCATGTTACTTGCTGCGGCTACTGTGTTCTTTGGATGTGATCCAGAGGAAGAAGAACTGGTGCAACCAGAGTTACAAGGAACTGTTAGTAAAAATAGTGGAACAACAACAGGTCCCTGCCAAACTATAACCTTTGATAGAGATGCGATAATTAGAAATGGTGATGGTTTTGTGACAGGGGTGAGGGTAAACCAATCATCTACCACTGTGGGTGTACAAGCCTTTCAGAGAACAGGAACTGGACCTAATGATTATAGCTCAGTGAACGTAGCTAATATCTTTAATTCTAGTCAGGCTACTCCAATACCCGATGATCATCAGATAGATGACCTACTTACTCCTAACTCAATGTATGGTGGTGGAGGGATTAGTACTGATGGGGGTGGAGTCACTAATGATCAAGCAATGAGAAACATGATGATCATCAATAGGACTACTGATCCTTCTCAGGCTTACGATTATAATGATGGGGGAAAGATGGCATTTGATTTCTATAACTATGGCTCTGTAACTATGTCCTCAATTACGGTAATTGACGTTGACTCGTATGAAGGCTTAGGAAAAGTGGTTCTTTATGGTTTAGGTGGTGTTCTAAATACCTTTACTTTCAAAGCACTCGGAGACAATAGTAAAGAGGTTGTGCAATTAGGAAATACATCTGGAGTAGTAAGAATAGAGGTTTATCTTGGCCCTGGAACTGATCCGATATCTGGCTCGGGTGCCGTTGACAATATTGCCTTCTGTGAGGAGCGTAGAGAATCTGGTTGTACCTATACCCAAGGCTACTGGAAAAACCATGCAGATCCTAGAAGTAAAAAGTACGATGATGCTTGGAATGACTATCTCAATATAAACTTCTTCAATAGTGGCATATCTTACCTGCAAATTCTGAACACAGCACCTAAGGGAGGAAATGCCTATCTCGTCTTGGCTCACCAGTATATTGCTGCCATATTGAATGTTGAGAATGGAGCTTCTACCACACCTGAAGTTGACGCTGTTCTCAATGCTGCTACAACTTATTTTAGGACTGCAAACATGGCGTCGCCATACAGTGGGCGTTTCACCAAAAACCAATTGACCCAATGGGCTGATGTCTTGGCCAGATACAATGAGGGTAAAATAGGTCCAGGCCATTGCGATTGATGTCAGTGATGCAATAAGTATAGTTTGTTCATTAAAAAAGCCGCTGCAATCCTGCAGTGGCTTTTTTAATGAACTCTTGACTTTTCCCCTGTAATGTTTAGAAAGAAAAGGGAATATCTTTATTCTTGTAGAGACTTTACGTATTCATCACCTCTATGAAACTCAGATTGACGTTCCTTGCTGCCGTAAGTTGTCTTCTTTACGCAGGTTGTACTTCACTAAAAAGTAACTCAGAAGATTTAGTGCAGCAAGAATTGCCCGCATCAGCTTTGCAACCAGTGGGAAGATACCAGGTGAACAACGCGCAAAACCTGGAGCTGATCACGTCTGCTGCCCATGTGGGATTCAGCTTTGAAGGAAGAGAGGCAAAGGTAGTGGCATCTGCTTCTTATGCGGGGGCACACAGTTATTTTCAATATGAATTAGATGGGGAATACCAAAAAAGGGTAAGAATCTCTGGGTTGAATGACACGGTGGTGATTACCGCGCCCTCAGCGGGCAAGCACACCGTTTGGGTGTACAAAACCACTGAGGCCCATACAGGTCCGTTGGTGATTCAGAAAGTGGTTGGAGCCAACGTAAAGCCTCTCATACGACCTAATGCGCCATTGATTGAGTTTATCGGGAATAGCATTACCTGTGGAGCAGCGGCAGATCCGTCTGAGGTCCCGTGCGGCACCGGCGAATACCACGACCAGCACAATGCGTACCAAGCGTATGGGCCCAGAGTAGCCAGAGCCGTGAAAGCCAACTTCATCCTGAGCAGTGTAAGTGGCTACGGGGCTTATCGAAACTGGAACAATAACGGTCCCACTTTACCTGAAGTCTATGAGAAAATAGATTTGCAGGGGAAAACAACCCAACGTTGGGACTTTGCCAAATTCACCCCAGCAATTGTGAGCATTGCCCTGGGAACAAACGACTTCAGTGATGGGGATGGAAAAACACCAAGGCTGCCCTTCGACAGTGCCCGCTTTGTAAACGCGTATGTTGGCTTCGTAAAAGACGTGAAATCTAAATACCCCAAAGCCCAGATCGCTTTAATGAGCAGTTCCATGATGAACGGTCCCAGAAAGCAGACGCTGGAAAACTGCCTAACTGCGGTAAAAAAACAAATCGATACGGCCTATCCTTCAGCCAAACCAGTAGCCCTGCACTTCTTCAAACCCATGCAGGCCAGCGGTTGCACCGGGCACCCCAGTGTGGCCGAGCATGGCGTCATGGCAGCAGAGTTGGAGCCTTTCTTCAAGAGCCTGTTGTAGAAGGAAGTATTCTTTTATCTATCCAAGAAGCCGCTTTTGGCCTGTTTTGAAGAAAACAAAGCTAAAGCGGCTTCTTAGATTTTACCCGCTGGCGCGAGCCTCCGGCTCGTGTCCGCACGCATTCCAGAGAAACACGTTGCTGAGAAAGGATATATTAACGTACTCTTGTTATCCTGAAAGGATCTAGGGAGGAGGCGGTAATGTCCTTTCTTTCATGATTTTTAAGTTCGCCCACAAGATCTTTTCTAGATGATATTTTTGTTTGAGGCCCTCTTTAAGATAAGCTGCTTACCTAAAAAAGCCAAAAGTAAACCGTATCAGAAATGCGTGCGGACACGAGCGGGACGCTCGCGCCAGCGGGTGGGTTACCTGTATAACTGATGAATGGTTCCAGGTACCTATTGTTTACAGGGGGCATACTTCAAGTTTGAGTAAAACGGTAACTTGGAGTAGTAGTTATAGCCAGTTTGCAACTGGCGCCAGTTGCAAACTGGCCACCTGGAAGCCACAAGTTTCAAACTTGCGGCATTAGAAAGGAAAAGAAGAATCCGTTTATGAACTGTTAAGTGAAAAACAGACCATAAACGGATTCTTCTAATCCAAACAATAGCATTGAGGAAGAACCAAAAAAGCTTATTCCTTTTTCCGGTTCCGTTGGATGAGCCGGTGGATGTAGGTGAGCTTTTCTACCACAGGGGCCGAGAAGGTTTCAGGAAGCAGGTCTGGGAGGCCCAGGGAACGGTTTACCTCGTTTACCTTTAAACTCAAATCAGCGTACCGGAGGAGCATTTCTTCCAATTGGGGATCTACCAGGTTTTCACTGGGTAGATCTAAAAGGTCCTGGTTGTCAGCGGTGTCCAGGACGGCCATCATGTCCAGGTAGGTACCCCAGGTTTCGGCGAAGTCTTCCCAGGAGTGCATGGTGGCGTAGGCGCTGATGTAGCTGTTCCGCCAGTAAGGTTTAGGCCCGTTTTTGTAATAATGGTCCATGGCCTCAGAATAGGTGGGATTTTCGTGGTCCCCGAAGACAGCTTTGTATGCTTCCTCATCTTTGTCCTGAATTAACAGTTGCCAGTAGTAGTGGCCTATCTCATGGCGGAAGTGCCCGATCAGCGTGCGGTGCGTCTCTCCAAATGACACGCGCAGTTTTTCTCTTTCTACCGGGTCGGCCTCGCTTAAGTTGATGGTGATTTTGCCATCGGCGTGGCCGGTGAATACTTTTTCGCCTTTTTCCAACCCTATCCAACCTAGAACAGGAGAAGCTTCTACGTCTTCTTTGAAGTCAAAGGAGAGGGGAAGTTCAAAGTTAGAGGCCTTGGAACCGTAGGGCAGGCCTAGCTCATCTAATAGGTAAAGCAGGCGGCGTTTGGCTACTTCCAGGTCGTACCACTTCTGGGCGTTTCCCTCTACAGACAAATCAGGAATGGTTTCAGTGAGCTGGCAATAGTTGCATAACTGTTGAAAGTTGGGGTTTTGGCCTGCCGGGGTTTCTACCATGCGGTTGCACACGTTGTAAGTAGAATAGTTGTAGCATTTCACCACGTGGGAACGGCACTCCTGATTGGTGCAGATGTAGCCGCCTTTCCCATCCAGTTCCATGGCATGTATGCCTTTGCACACCGGGCACCAGCCAACTTCTCTGTTGCAGGAAACACAGAACGAATTCTCAAAAAAAAGTTTATTGCCGCAACTGCAGTGAAATGTTCTCATTCTAAATATCGGTTTACTTAAGGCAAGCTTTAAGGCTAATTATTTTTACTGTGTACTCTATGTCTTACCCCTAAAAGCTTGATTGCGTTTGCATTTGCTGCTGTGGGATTGGTGTTGCCTCCAGTAGGGGGTTAACACTTACACCGTAACTAGTTTTTTGCTTTCCATTAGTCTTAAGGGTGCCTTTCAAGGGGCTACAGTCTGAATAATCTGACCCATGGGATGCTTTGATGTAGTGCACATCTGCCAGCAGGTTGTTAGTAGGGTCAAAACCTTGCCACCCGAACCCTGGAATGTATGCTTCAGCCCAGGCGTGCATCACCGCTGATCCTTCAAGTTCCAGACCCTGGTTAAGGTAGCCAGACACATAGCGGCACGGAATCTTGTTCAGGCGCGCAATGCCTATAAACAAATGGGTATAATCCTGGCAGACACCACGACCTATTTTCAATACCTCATTAGCCGATGTACATACCGTAGTAGGTTTGGGATCAAACTCCAGCAAATCACTAATAAAGGCATTCAGCTTCTGCAGGTAATCATACACACCTTGTTCTGGGTCCCGCATCAGCAGCTTGCTGTGATACATTTCCTTGATGTTGGTATAATGGCCAAAGCCTAGAAATTGGTGGTTCTCCAGGTAAAACAAGTGTTCTCGAAGCAGGCGTTGCTCCTCCTGTACAGGTAACATACCTTCCAACGGAAAGTCAGTCATGTTTTTCTCTACAATGGCCCGCATCTGAAATTCAAATGCCTTGAAAGGCTCCACCGTATGCAGGTTGATTACCTCAAAGCCAAAAGGGTTGGTATGCTGAAAGGTTTCTGCCTCCAACGAGTTACTGTACGTCACGCTCCGCACCACCTGATTTTCGTTCTGGCAAGGTAGAATCAGGAAAGAAAAGAAGGCCTCCCTCACATTTTCTTCATACGTGTTGTGGGTACGATACACCACTTCGTATTCTGTTTTCATAAATGAAAGGCCAAAACTGGCATCAATGGTATTTTAAATATTTAACGTCTAGTAAACTGGCAATCTCATAGATATTGTCCAGAGTTCTTTGCAGAAACTGAGGAGCCCGGTCTTCTACTTCTTCAATGGTGAGGTACTGGAAACGGCAGGCCAATTTGCCGGCCATAAACTCCAGAGACTCTTTCCTGCTTTCTTCCTGCTGGAAAGAAATTCCCTCAATACACTTCTTAATCCACTCCATGCTATACGCAACAGACTTAGGAAACTGGGTGTCAAAAAGTAAAAAATCTATGACGTGTGACCGGGTGGGGCTGGTTTTGTGGCAGCGCATGAACATGTCAAAAGCCTCGGTGCTCTTGAGGGTGGTGCTCCACTGGTAGTTTTCAAGGGCGCTTCCTTGTTTCATCTCCTCAAATTTCTCAATGTCGTCCAGCTTGGTTTGCAGAATGCGGATCACCTGAATGGCGCGTTCCAGGTGCATGCCCAGGGAGATAAGCATCCAGACATCATTGTGGAGCAGCGTGTTTTCAATGTAGCCCTTGGTGATGTAGCTATTCTCTTCAATGCGGCGGGCAAAGAACTCAATCTCCTCGGCCGGCATTTCGGCCGTCATCAGCTCATTTACTTTGTGGTAAAAGCGGTTGATGGCTTCCCACAGCTCTATGGAAATACTGTCGCGGGAACCGCGGGCATTCTCCCGTATGCGGCCAATGTAACTGAGGATAGAAAACTGGTTTGATTCAGAGATAGAGATAAAGTCAATGACTTTGTCGTCTTCCAGCTTCTCATGTACCCCAAAATACGCGTCTTTGCTGCCGGCCATGTCCAGGATGGACTCCAGTATTAGTTCGCGGTTCTGACCCAACGGCGCATCTACTGAAGAAACATATTGAACACGGGTGTATCGGGCAATATGTTCGGCTCTCTCAATGTAGCGCCCCATCCAAAACAAGCTGTTTCCAATTCGTGAAAGCATGTATAGTCTTTTGTTTGTGTTCGTGTTACTTTTTACCTCCAGAGGTCTTCCTCAGGAGGGGTGAAGGTTGGTGCTGGAGCCCATATGGTGATTCTCCTGGCTTTAAACTTCTCTGCTTTTTAGTGCAAATTCTCCCCTTGAGGGGAGCAAAGAGGGGTGTTAACTCCTGCAGATCATGGCTGTTACAGCTTCAATCTAATCTCCTGTGTAAACACCCCTCTTGATCTCCCCTCAAGGGGAGAATGGCAGTAAGGGACTTATCTGATAGTGCATCTGTTACTCTGCACCGGGTTTGCCCATAGACATAGAGCCCTGGGTACCTATGGACATGCCTTGCGGACCCATGGTCATGGTCTCGCCGTTCAGGGTCATGCTTTGTTCCATAGAGCCGTTTTGCTGCATAGATTGGCTTGCACCGTCTTCGGCCATAACCCAGGTATCTTTGGAGCCACCGCCTTGCGAGGAGTTTACAATCAGGCTGCCTTTTTTGAGGGCAACGCGGGAAAGGCCTCCTTTCAGCACGAACTGGCGGTCTTTACCCAAGAGGCAGAACGACCGTAAATCCACGTGGCGGGGCTCAAACTGGTCATCGCCTTCAATGAAGGTGGCGTGCGTAGACAGGTTCATGACCGGCTGGGCGATGTACTTGCGCCGGTTCTCAGAGATGAGGGTTTTGAACTCGCTGATCTGCTCTTTGGTGGCTTTGCTGCCAATGAGAATGCCATATCCGCCGCTTTCATCTACTGGTTTAATCACCAGCTTGTCCATGTTCTCCAGCACGTACTGGTAGTCATCGTCTTTTTCGCAACGGTAGGTGTGCACGTTGTTCAGGATGGGTTCTTCCTGCAGGTAGTACTTGATAATGTCAGGCACGTAGGTGTACACGGCTTTGTCATCGGCGAAGCCGGTACCCGGGGCATTGATAAGGTTGACATTGCCTTTTTTATAAGCCGCCATAATACCCGGCACGCCCAGCATAGAGTCTGGTTTGAACTCCATAGGGTCCAGGAAGTCATCATCCAGGCGGCGATACACCACATCTACCCGCTTAGGACCGTTGATGGTCTTCATGTACACAAAGTTCTTGTCAACGTACAGGTCGCGGCCTTCTACCAGCGGCACGCCCATAGTAAGCGCCAGGAACGCATGCTCAAAGTACGCCGAGTTGTACACGCCCGGGGTAAGCACTACGCAGGTAGGGGCGTCTATGCCTCTGGGTGCCACAGACTGCATGGTGGCTAGCAGTTCCTGCGGATATTCACCAACCGTTTCCACGTTAAATTGCCTGAACATCTGGAACAGGGTACGTTTCATGGCTACCCGGTTAGAGAGCACGTAGCTGATCCCCGACGGACAGCGCAGGTTGTCTTCTAGCACGTAGTATTCGCCGTCACTGTGCTTGATCAGGTCAGTGCCAGAAATGTGGTTGTAGATACCACCCACAGGTTTCACCCCAATCATAGCCTTGAGGTAGTTCTTGGAAGAGAAGATCAGGTCGGCGGGGACTACTTTGTTTTTTAATATGTGCTGGTTTGAGTAGATGTCCTGAATGAACAGGTTCATGGCTACGCAGCGCTGCAGGATGCCTTTCTCTACTTTGGCCCACTCAGCAGCCGGGATAATACGGGGGAACAGGTCAAAGGGGAAAATGCGCTCAACGCCCTTGGCCTTGTCTGAATACACAGAAAAGGTGATGCCCTGGTTAAAGAAAGACATCTTGGCGTGTTCATTCAGCGTCTTGAATTCTTCTTTAGAGAACTCCAGAAACTGCTGATATACCGCCTGGTAATGCGGATGAACCTCACCGGGTGCCCGGAACACTTCATCTAAAAAATTAGGCGGAATCTGGTAATTCGCGAATACTTCACTTGTCTGGTTCTGGCGCACAGCTGCATCCATATCTGTAGGTCTAAAAATGTAATTAAGTAAGAGGTAACCCTTCTGTTTTGTAAAGCAGGTAGAACTGTTTACCTGTTTTGCGTGCTTTTTTATGAAAAAGGAGCCAAAGCCTGCGCGGTATCAAGCCTTCCTTCTGCCACAGGTACCCAAATCCATTTGTGACTATTGGTAGGGCTATCTCTGCCTGGATAAACGAGCCTGAGATTCTATGGGCCTGCCTGGTTCTCCCTAAACTGCACCTTACGAGAAAAAGGAGGAGCTTAGTTAACCACCCAGGAATATAAAAAAGCTTCTAAAGCAAAAATCAGTATTTATCAGGAGTGGCTTAGGTAGTTTACGCAGGTGAAAAGAAGTAATCTGGGCTTTAAAGCGTGCTTAAACCTCCCTGCCTTTATAGAATTTTTCGTCAGGTGAGCGGATGTGCACCCGGAAATCTATTTGGTAGAATGGAAACTCCCAAAGCCGCACCTCTAAAGGAGCGCTCCTGAAGTGCCTGGGTGGGCATCTATCAAAAGCCAGTATAACCCCTGTGCTTTGAGCCCGTTTTATAGAAAGTGAGTTGAAAACAATCCTAAACCCTGGTGCCTCTTTGTGCAACCAGGGTTTTCGGGAGCTTGCTCATGCCTCTGTTTCCTTTTTACCACAGATGCCTTTTATGACCCATCTAATGCCTTTACCAAACCATTACCTTTCCTTTCTTAAGAGTTTAACTTCGGCCAAAAGCCGGATATTCTTTTTAGTATTCACCTTGATGACGGTGCTGGCTTTACCAGGCCAGGCCCAGGAACAAGCCAAAGACACCGCTGCGGCCGAAGTGCTGGAGCCAGACTGGCCCATAGACACGCTGGGCCGGCGCACGCCACGTGGAGCTGTGCAAGGCTTTATCAAGTCCATTGCCGATGAAAACTATGACCGGGCGGCCCTTTACCTGAACCTGGACAGCACCCTGGACCAGAAACAGAACGGAGCCAAACTCGCCCACGCCCTACAGCGCCTGCTGGACCAGAGCGGGGACATCATTCCGTATTCTTTGCTTAGTGACACCTATGACGGCCGTGAAGACGATAACCTGGGTCCTAACCTGGACCGGGTAGGGGAGGCCACGGTCAACGGCGAAGAGTTTGACTTGTTCCTGGAGAAAATGGAAGACGAAGAGGGAGGTCCTATCTGGCTTTTCTCTTCCCAGACGGTACAACGCATTCCGGAGGTAATTGAGGAAACCAAGAAGCCTCTCGCCGATAGGGTCATGCCCGAGTTTGCCGTGGAAACCAAATGGAACGGCGTACCCGTAGGGCAGTGGCTCTTCCTGCTTATGATAGCGGGCCTGGCATATGCGGCCTCTTGGGTGATCACCCGGTTGGTGGTGTTTATCTTGATGCGCACCTGGCGAAAAGCCCGGGAAGAGCACATTGAAGGCATCATCCACGCGTTCACCTTGCCCATTCAACTGTACCTGGCTTTGTGGCTGTTCATTGCCACTACGCAGCGGGTGGGCATCTCCATCATTGTGCGCCAGCAGTTCAGCCAGCTTACGGTACTCATAGGCCTGATGGTCTTCCTGCTGCTGTTGTGGCGCTTGATAGAAGTAATGTCACAGTACCTGGAGCGGCGCCTTACCCGCAAACGGAATCAGGCGGCCTTGTCGGCGGTGCTGTTTTTGCGGCGCGGGGCGAAGATCGCGATTGTGGTGTTCGGGGTAATTGCGTTTCTGGGCACCCTGGGCTTTGACGTAACCACTGGTTTAGCCGCCCTGGGGATTGGTGGTATCGCGCTGGCACTGGGCGCGCAGAAGACCGTAGAGAACTTTGTAGGCAGCGTGACGCTCATCGCCGATCAGCCCATTAGGGTAGGGGACTTCTGCAAGGTAGGTGATACGGTAGGCACCGTAGAATCCATTGGCATGCGCTCTACCCGCATCCGGACGAATGACCGCACAGTAGTGACCATTCCTAACGGTGATTTCTCGTCGCAACGCATTGAGAACTTCGCGCACCGTGACCGCATCTGGTTTCACCCTACGTTTGGCGTGCGCTGTGACACCAGCCCAGACCAGATCCGGTATTTGCTGGTAGAACTTCGGTCCATTCTCTACGCCCATCCCAAAATTGACCCCGAGTCGGCAAGGGTACGTTTTGTGCGGGTGGGAGCTTCCTCGTTTGACCTGGAGGTGTTCTCCTATGTACTCACAAGCGAATTCAATGAGTTTCTGGAAATTCAGGAAGACCTCTTGCTGCGCATGATGGATGTGATTGACTCCAGTGGCTCCAGTTTCGCGTTCCCGTCCCAAACCATTTACCTGGGCCGTGACACCGGCTTGTCTGAAGAGAAAACCCAGGCCGCGCAGGAAAAGGTAAACCAATGGCGTGACGCCGATGACCTGCCGCTCCCGCGGTTCAGCCCTGAGCGCATAGAAAGTTTGCGCAATACCATTCCGTACAAAGAGAAAGGGGCATAGAAGTAAATGCACAAGCGCAAAAAGCGATTCGGGGCTGATTTCATAAAATCAGCCCCGAATCGCTTTTTGCGCTTTACATGCCGCAATTTTGAGCGGAGCGGTAACTTGTGGCTGGACTTGAGGCCAGTTTGTAACTGGCGTGGTACATGATTTAAGGAAGTAGTTGATCAGATAAATTCGCCAGTTGCAAACTGGCGATCATTTCTACTCCAAGTTACCGTTTCGCTCAAACTTGAAGTATGGAAGAGTAGCAGCAGGTATTTCCAACTAGCTGTGGAAGGCTTGAAGAACACCCTGCGCTAAAAAATCCAAAGGCAAAACGTCTCTGACGTATCATAAAATTACTATATTCGGCTGTTTATTGGATTTTTCCTGTCGGTCTGTTTCTTATGCGTCGCCTGCTATTCTTTCTTTTTGCGTTTTTCTGGGTCCAGTCTGTTTTAGCGGAGGCGCCCTCGGCGGGCCCTTTTGCCGGGTTTGTGCACAACAAAGGGCAGTGGTTGGACAACATTTTGTACAGCACGGAGCTGCCGCAGGGTTGGCTTTTCCTGGAGAAGAAAGGTTTTACCTATAATTTTCTGGAGTCCGCTTATTTTGACCTGGAGCACGAAGAAAAAGGCGAACAATCCTTCAGGGGCCACAGTGTAAAGGTGGAACTGGTGGGAGCTAATGCCCATGCTACCATCTCCAGCCACCAAACGCTTCCGGAGTACCGCAACTACTTTCTGGGGGCAGATCCGGCCCAGTGGGTGAGCCGGGTGCCGTCCGCAAGGGAGATCCGCTACGCGGGCATCTTCCCCCGCATCGACCTGAAATTCTATGCCACCGGGGGCAAGCTGAAGTACGATTTCGTGGTGCAGCCCGGCGGACAAGTAGCGGCAATCAAGATGAACTACCAGGGTGTGGACCAGGTGTCGCTCCGGAACGGGAGGCTCTGGGTGCAGACCTCAGTAAACGAATTCACCGAGGAGACGCCGTATGCCTACCAGCTGGTGAACGGGGTGGAACGCCCAGTGGCCTGTGCCTTTACCCTAAACGGTAAAGAAGTGGGCTTTGCAGTGACAGGTGCGGTTGACCCACGCCTGCCTCTGGTTATTGACCCCGAGGTGGTTTTTGTGACCTATACGGGTACCCGTACCGGGGCCTCTTCTAACGGAGCTACCGCAGACCAGGCCGGCAACACCTATGCCGCCGGACAAATGATGGGAACGCTTTATCCGGTTACACCCGGGGCGTATCAAACTACCAGGAAAGGCGCCAACACGGTCATCTCTAAGTTCAACTCCACCGGTACCCGCTTGCTGTACGCCACCTATTTGGGCGGCAACCGAGGCGAGTACCCGCTGGCCATGCTGGTGACCAACGCCTCTGAACTGGTCATTGCAGGCACTACGTTTTCCCCGGACTTTCCTACTTCGGCCACGGCCTATGACAAGGTGTTGGGCACAGGCAACTTCAATTCACCGGCCGACTTTTACATCACCAAGCTCTCAGAAGACGGAACTACCCTGCTGGCTTCTACCTTGATTGGGGGGGTGTCCTCGGAAGGATCTGGTTCGGCTATTCCGCTGGGGCTGGCCACCGACAAAGAGGGGAGTCTCATCATTGCTTCTTCTTCCTTCTCGCCGGATTTTCCGCAGGTGAAGGCTATTCAGCTTGCAGGAAGAGGCTATACCGGTGTCATCGCGAAGTTCAACGGGTCGCTTTCCACGCTATTGTTTTCCAGCTACCTGGGCGGACTAGGGACGGACCATATCACCGACCTGAAAGTAGGAACCACCTCTGGGCACCTCTACCTGGTGGGAAACACCACCAGCCAGGACCTGGTCACGACTGAGGGAGCCTTGCACCGACGGCCTTTGGGCGGGAAAGACGGCTTCTTGATGGTGGTAGACCCAACCCAGGGGAAACTGGTGGCGGGCACCTACCTGGGAACGGCTGCGCAAGACCTCGCCCAACTGGTGACACTAGATAAGGAGGAGAATGTGTACGTCGCCGGCTACACTTCCGGCCGCTACCCCGCTACGGCTGGTACCTATCAAACCCCCGAAGGAAACGGTGGGCACTTCCTTCATAAGCTGAATAAATCCTGTACCATTACTGCCTTTTCTACGCATTTAGGCAATAGCCAGCCTCCACAGCCCGGCCAGCCTCAATTCACCGCAGAAAAAATACCTACGGCGTTTGAGGTAGATGCCTGCGGAAGTATCTTCTTAAGCGCCTATTCTTTATCGGGCAGCCCCCTCACAGGAAATGCCCTTAACCGGGGCCAGTTGAACTTATATCTGTGCCAACTGTCCAGAAATGCGCAAAGATTGGAGTATGGCTCCTTTTTCGGGAGTTCTCAATTAAACCACGTGCATTTTGCCAACAAAGGTTTGATAACCAAAAACGGGCAATTGCACCACAATGAATGCTCTTCTGTTAAAACCCTGAGTCCTACTCCGGGCGCCTATTCGGGCAGCATGGCCACTAATTTTGAGGGAATCATCACTAAGTTTGAGTTCGGGCCGGGCAGCACTTCCGGGAATCCGGAGGCTCCCAACATCATCACACCCAACGCTGACGGCAAAAACGACTTTTTCGTGATCAAGAACCGGGGAGAGAACGCCCACCTGGAGATTTACAACCGCTGGGGCAAACTAGTCTTCAAAACAGACCGATACCAGGATGAGTGGGACGGAAAGGATTTATCAGAAGGCACCTATTTTTATGTTTTTGATGGCCCCGGTGCCTGCCAGCCCCTGAAAGGCTGGGTAGAAATTGTACGGTAAGGGAGCGGGGTTGGAAAAGAGAGCAACCGATGATAGTAGCAGGTAAAAGGTAAATCAATGGCGTAAAGCTGAGGATCTTCCCTTGTCCAGCTTTAGACCAGCGTGCATAGAGAGCTTGTGCCACATCTTCCCGTAGAAGGAGAACTAATGAAGCTTTTTCTGTTCTGGTAAAAGCCTTGCTTTCGCTGGCGCGAGCCTCCGGCTCGTGCCTTCTACTTTCAACCTAGAAGAACAGAATACCTGCAGCAAACGTGACCTCTGGAATGCGTGCGGACACGAGCCGGAGGCTCGCGCCAGCGGGGTATAGGTGTCATTTTGCTGCCCATACTACCTTTTTCTGCCACCTTTTCATGCCGCAAGTTTGAGCGTAGCGGTAACTTGTGGCTGGGCATGATCGCCAGTTTGTAACTGGCGTGGTACGTATTTCAAGTTTGCAAAACGCCAGTTACAAACTGGCGATCATTTCTACTCCATGTTACCGCTGCGCTCAAACTTGAAGTATGGGCATTGCTGTATTTGAGACCATGCTACAAAGCCGGCTTCCTGTTCTCTGAATGTCGGCTTGGTAGCATCTATACCAATAGCGCAAGGTATACACCAATTCTATCCTTGTACAAAAGCCATATCAGTGTACTAATCCCAGTTATCTTAGTAGGAAAAGCAAAGGCAGGGCGCTACTTGCGCGCAATAAGGAAGTAGGTAGAATCCTTTTGAAGTCCTTGGCTTGCCAGTAATTCTGGTTTTGAAAATGATTAAATTTCAGAGTTTTCAGGGAGTGGAAATGAAAATTTGGAAAATATTTTCCTGATAGTTAAAATTCTGTTAACCTTATTCTCTAAGTAGCCGTTTACATCCTCATCAATTCCTTTTCCATTTCTGATAGCCAAAGCATAGGAACCCTCTTCTCATAAGCGGGTAGTGTTGGAAGGTAGGTGGCACATTCAGAAGCAGTAGCAGGGCTGAAAAAACCCCCGGAAATGACAAGCAAACAGATGGCAAACACCCGGAAGGGTAGCGTTGACGAGTTTGTCAAAACTTACGTGAGTTCATCAAGAGTTTTTCCAATACGAATACGCTTCTATTGTTCCATGTTTCTCACCCAAAACCTAACCGCTTATGAAAAGAAATGTACCCCTTCCGTTTCGCTTTTTCTTTGTTTTGCTCTGTCTTTGGAGCCTTTTTTTACCTGCATTTGCGCAATCGATTGCAGAGGGGTTTGAGAGTGGCTTACCCGCCTCATCTTCAGCAAGTTCCACTAACGTAACGTTAAGCTCCGGTACCTGGAATATCTACAATGCGGCCAGCAGCAGCGTGGCCCAGAGCGGCAGCCTGGCGCTGCAGTTGAGCGCTGGTTCAGGGAAGGCACCGGCGTATGCGGCGGCTCCCTCGGTGCCTGCGGTAAGCTCGGTTACTTTCTGGGCCAGAGCCAGTGGCTCAAGCAAACTGAAGGTGCAGAAATCGGTGAATGGTGGCGCTTACGGTGACATTGCCACTCTGAACCTGGGCACCAGCTACGCCTCTTTAACGGTGGCGGTGAATGAGACCAGCGCGGATGTGCGCATCAGGTTTGCCAACGCCACCAGCGCCACCCTGTATATTGATGCCGTGAGCATTACCGGCACTACCACAACCACCTCGCCCAGCGTGACCACCTCAGTGAGCTCCCTGCCCGACTTTGGCAGCGTGGAAGTGAACACCACCTCGGCAGAGAAAAGCTATACCGTTTCTGGGGCAGATCTGGACCCGGTCAGCGGCAACATTACCGTAACGGCTCCTACGGGCTTTGAAGTATCAGCGAGCAGCGGAACGGGCTTCGCTTCGTCGGTGCTGCTTTCTTACAGCGCAGGCACATTGGCCAGCAAAACCGTGTATGTGCGGTTTAAACCAACGGCGACGCAGACTTATGCCGGTTCTATTACGCACCAGGGCGGCGGCGCTACAACCAAAAGCGTAGCCGTATCGGGCACAGGAACCAGCACTACCTCAGGTGGCGGTGGCACCGGTGAGGCCAATGCCTGGTATGTGTCGCCTACAGGCAATGATGCCAACGCTGGTACGCTGGAGGCTCCTTTCAAAACCATCACCAAAGCCGTATCGGTGGCGGTTCCGGGCAACATCATTTATGTGCGGGGCGGAAACCACGTGTATACCACGCCTATCAGTATCTCTAAAAGCGGTACCAGCACCAGCAAACTGTACCTGCTGGCTTACCAGAACGAAAAACCGGTGCTGGACTTCTCCAGCATGGCGGTGAGCAGCAGCAACCGGGGCCTGAACCTGAGCGGCAGCTATTGGGAGTTTAAAGGACTGAACTTCTACCGGGCCGGCGACAACGGCATGTACATGAGCGGCTCTAACAACCGCATTGAGCTGTGCAATTTCTACGAGAACTTTGACACCGGCCTGCAACTGGGCGGCGGGGCTTCCAATAACCAGATCATCAACTGCGACTCGTACTACAACGCCGATCCTAACAACGGCAACGCCGATGGCTTCGCGCCGAAACTGGACGTGGGCACCAACAACTACTTCTTCGGCTGCCGCGCCTGGCAGAACTCAGACGACGGCTGGGACGGCTACATGCGCGGCGCCAATGACGTGACCACCACCCTGGAAAACTGCTGGGTGTTCAAGAGCGGCTACCTGAAGAGCGGCGCGGCCAGCGCGGGCAACGGCAACGGGTTTAAGATGGGCGGCAGCGATGACCGTACCCTCAGCCACAACATGATCCTGAAGAACTGCCTGGCGTTCCAGAACAAAGACAAAGGCTTTGACCAGAACAACAACACCGGGTCTATGACCATCCAGAACTCCACCTCGTTTGGCAACGCCCGCAACTACGTGATCACCACGGCGCTGGCCAGCGGCAAGACCCTGAGCATTTCCAACAGCGTATCGGCGGGAGTGGGTACTATTTCGCTGGGTTCGTTTGCGGTGCAACAGACCAACAGCTGGATGACCGGCTTCACCGTCACCGATGCTGACTTTGTGAGCGTTGATCCGGCTGCGGCCTTCGGACCGAGAAAAGCAGACGGTAGCCTGCCTGATATTACCTTCATGCACCTGGCGGCGGGCAGCGACCTGATTGACCGCGGCACTAACATTGGGTTAGCCTACAACGGCACGGCGCCAGATCTGGGCTGCTTTGAGAGCAATTACCTTTCTTCCAGCACCACCTCGGCGGTAGTTAGCGTAGATGCGGAAGAAACCAAACTGCGCAATGCCCCTAATCCGTTCATGGGAGCTACCACACTGCGCTTCAGTACCGTTTCGGGTGGAAAAGCCACCCTAAGAGTGGTGAACGCCTTAGGGCAGGAAGTAGCCACCCTGTATGACGGCACCACCGAAGCTGGGAAGCTGTACGAGGTAGAACTGAACGCCGGTTCTTTGCCTGCGGGGATGTACTATGGCATACTGGAAAACGGCACCCAACGCACTGTTCATAAAATGGTGTTGAGGAAATAGGGGAGAAGGACCTCTACGTAAAAGCCCTTGCGTTCTTCCCCAGCATCTGCTGGCGGGAGAGCGCAAGGGCTTTTTGTTTATGGTTTACCCAAAGTACTGCTTCCGCTGCTGGTACCCACACACGTACTAGGTCCTCTTCTGTCCTTCATCAAAACTATTATCAGCAATGCGTGTGGACAAGAGCCAGCGGCTCGCGCCAGCGGGAGGGTAAAAGGTGTTTATGTTTTGTTTTCTGAAAAACAAGCCATAAACACCTTTCACTTTGGTGGTCTTTCTATGTAACTTACAAGAGTGCCAGGTATTTAAAACCTCGGTTAATGAGTTCTAAAGTAACCTCTTTCTTTACTTGTAAACCAAAACTGCCATGTCTCAGCCAATTCTTGAGGGTCCGGTTCACCTAAGCGAGTTACAAATTAACAGAGGAGCTGATGCGCTGTATTTAACCGGGGAGGTGCTGGCGCGTTTCAACAAAGGAGGGGCTTACCTTTACCCTGACTTTCTAAATTGCCTCCTCTTTGATAGCAAAAGAGGGAGGTGGAAGATATACAAGGCAAGTAATCTACATAAGGCGGAATTGGACCCAGAAGTAGCAAGCTGGCAGTTCAGAGGCAAGACATCTGAGATGAACCAGGAATTTCTTAGGGGATTGTTGAGCGGGTATGTCCGGAGTTCTTTCCAATTGTTAGATCCGGTATATCCTGGCTTTACAGATGCTTTTCTAAAACACCTTATTAGTGGTCCTATTCTCTCCATTACCAAACCCCGTGAACAGCGTCTAGATCTGGAAAAAGTCTTGGCGAAGTATAAGCTTGCTGTCCTATTTACAGACGAGGGCATTCCAACTTTCACTGAGGTATCATCCGTGGGGACTCCTGATGTGAATGATCAGGATTTACTACTAACTACTATTGTGCTTGCCTTAGGCCGTTTGGATCTAACCTTTTGGATACAGCATTTGGAAACCATAGAATCAAATAACCCAATCGTTCAAATCTTTGGGGCATTCAGGCGAAAAGAATATATCAGTTCCTGGGATGGTCCTTTGGCCACCATATTTAATCTAAACAAGGCTCAAAAGAGATTAGAGGAGAAAATAAAAGAGCAACCTTTTACAGAAATGCATCTCCTTTATGCCTTGCAGTGCTACTATTCCTTGGACATGTTGGAGGATGGAAAGCCCGATTGGCAGCCGTTTTTAACCGTTTTTTATACTTTTCTTAATGAATTATCTGAAGTAGAATCAGAGCTTTGGTGGGAATACTTAGAGGCAGTACAAGATGGTATAGGGTGCTTGGCACAGCTTGCCGACCAGCAAGGAAAAATTGCTGCTTCTTTGGACCTAGCCATAAAAGTGGAAGTATTAATGCAGGGACTTTCGGGTGAAGTTGTTGGAGCCGAAGCTCGTTTGGCCCGGCATGAACTGGTTAGCTACTCTTGGAATAAACTTGACGCAACAATTTTCCAGAACACTGAAATCCTAAATTACCTTAGCTATCTCCATTCTTGTGTACTCACAAGGCTAAAGTATTTTCAGGCCTCAAGAGATTATTTTAAACAAGGGTTAGCCACTAATCATCTTTGGACCGCACTCTGGAGCGGCATTGGGTTGAGCCGTCAGGTAATGCAGTTCTGCTACTCGCTTATGACGGAGGTTGCCTCTTGGGAGGAAATCTACAAGGAGCCTTACCGTATTATGTTCACAAATTTGGTAGACTGCTATTTAGAATGTCTGCGGGAGTTTTCGGGTGCCTTAATGGCTTCTTCCATCCCTAATGAGCCACTGCCGGGCTATTCTAATTGCTTTACTGGAGATCCAGAACAAGATGCAAAGATGTTTCTCTCTCTGGAGCGAGAAGCACTTTTTGCTTTGACAAAAGTTTTAGAGGCCAAAGAAAATAATAAAAGCATAGAAGAAGCATTGGCAAACGTAGTAGTCGCTATTGAAGAAATTTCCTGAGTAGATTTTTGAAGATGGATTCCGTTTTATAGCCTATTTCTGAAAACCAAGCTATAAACTGGGGTTCTTATTATTTGTGAGGAAGAGGGCAAGCCAGATGCCGAAGCCCACCACCGTGATCTCCAGCACCATGTGCCAGACCCCGCGCGACAACAGGAACCGTTGGGCGCGCCCGTAGTCTCCGTCCCGCATCAGGGAGAGGTACGCCGAGGTGCCCGCCAGGAACACAAAGGTGGGCGCGCAGAAATGCGTGACCCAGCGCGTCAGGAACAGGGCCGGGGTAGTGGTGTCAAACGACAGCGGGTCCTGCACCAGCGCCGTGGTGTGCCACAGATCGCGCACGTGGTCCAGCGCCATGAGCACAATGGCCAAGCCCCGCACCACATCAATGGAGGAAACCCGGGTTTGGCGGGATTGCGCCAGCGGAGTAGAAGCTTCGGTGCGGAGCATGGGAGAAGGGTTGAATTGTGAAAAATGTTTAATGCATATGGTTAATAAAAGCTATTTTTCTTAGATTAGAAAATAAAAATATTTTTTTTAAACTTAATAAAATGAATTTAAGATATATTATTCTTTGTTGGGTAAATCAACGATTAAAGTAAGTTTAATTCTATAGTTATAAATATAATTTATGTCTGATTTTGATTTTTCAACATTGAATAGTGCTGATTTAGAGGAACTAGTTTGTGACTTATTGAATGCAGAGGAAAGAAAAAATCAATCTCAGATTTGCTTCAAAACTTTCAAGGATGGAAAGGATAAAGGTATTGATTTGCTATATTCTACTGAAGATTGTGAGTATGAAATAGTTGGTCAAGTGAAACACTATTATAGGAGTGGTTTTTCTTTGATGATTAAGGAGCTTGTAGGAAAAGAGAAAGATAAAGTATTAAAGCTTCAACCAAACAAGTATATTTTTGCTACCTCAGTAGATTTAAGTGTGTCGAATACTGAAGAAATTAAGAATGTTTTTGCCCCTTATATAAAAAGCCTTAATGATATATATGGTAAGAAGGATTTAAATAGATTAATTGATTCAAATAAAAGTGTACTTGATAGACATTTTAAGCTTTGGTTTTCTAGTGCTGAAATATTGCTTAAAATACTTAAATACAATATTGAAGGAAGGTCTAATGAGTTTAAGGAAACTTTTCTTAAGAAAAAATTTAGGTTGTATGTAAATACACCCATTTTAGAAGATGCAAAAGATAAGCTTGAAAGAAATAATTTTGTGATTATTACTGGTGAACCTGGAGCAGGTAAAACAACAACAGCAGAATTGATTTTGTATGATTATTTAAAAAACGATTTTATGTTGTCATATATCTATGATGATATAAAAGAAATAGAAAGTGTCTTGAAGGAAGACGAGACAAAACAAATATTTTATTATGATGATTTTTTGGGTCATAATGCTTATGAGATTATAAGGGCGAAAAGTTCCGAAACTGCATTTCTTCGAATCCTTCAGAGAATTAACAGATCAAAAAATAAAAAAATAATATTCACTACACGTACTTTTATACTTAATGAAGCTGTTTCAGAGTCTGAAAAACTAAGACGTTTTAACCTAAAGACAAGAGAAAGTATATTGAAATTGAATGCTTATTCATGGGATATGAAAGCTTCAATTTTAAAAAATCATATTAATGAATCTGAGATAGATGATATTTTAAAATTTGTAATAAGTGATAAAATTGTGTTTAATTATATTGTTAGTCATAATAATTTTTCTCCTAGATCTGTAGAGTATATTACATCTTCAGATAATATTAAACACTTTTCTGCTGAAGCTTATAGAAACTTCATTATCGAGAACTTCAATAATCCAGATGAGATATGGAGGCATGCATACGAGCAGCAGATTAATGATATTGACCGTTTTCTATTGAATACTTTGGTGTGTTTTGGTGATACTGCTGATGTTAGTGAACTTGAAATAGCTTTTAATTACAGAATTGATTATGAAGTAAGAATTAATAATTTTATCAAGCCAATGAATGCTTTTAAAACTTCCTATATTAAATTAGAAGGTGGTTTTATAGAGCAAGAAACAAGAAATTTAAAAATTATAAAATTTATTAATCCTTCTCTTATTGACTTTCTAGTTAGCTATTTGCGTAATGATATAGAAGAAGTAAAGAGGATTAGTGAATCGGCTTACTATTTAGATCAATTGACGCGGAGACTTTTTCCTCCTGTAAAAAAATCTTCTATTCCAGTTGTGTCAGATAGATTAGAGAGTATACTGCTCTACAATTATGATTTTTTTGTAGGTAAAGGGGTTATATATTTGAAAGACTATGAATATAATTATGATCAATATGATACTGGATGCGATTTCTTAGAAATTGCTGTATTGATATATTTTTATGTTAAAAATGATAAAGTTGAAGAAACTGTAATAAATGTCTTGAGAAGGATAGATGATTGGAGTTTTTTATATTTCTATGTGTATTCAAGATATATTTTCAATGATTTTATTGCAAATGTAGAGTCTGATTTAATTAATGAATTTTTAAAAGATTTAATTCCTAATATAGTTGACCTGTTGATTTCAGCCGAAAGGGATTATGTGGAGGTGTTAAATGTTATTGAATTAATAACAGAAAAATTTGAGATTGATTTTGTTTATATATTAAATAACAATAAAAAATATAACTTAGAAGATCATGTAAAGGAGTTGTTAGATGAAAAGATAGAAAATGATATAGAAGAGTTGCTTACAATCTCTATGGCTCAGGATTTTGTTGATCATAAAGAAAGAGAAACAAAAGATTTAATTCAAAAATTTAAAGAATATGGTTTGGATGTTAAAGTGAATTTAGCAGAATATGGTAAATATAATTGGTGGGATATAGGTTTTGAAAATTATTTTGAAGATCAAATGAGAAAGGATGATTAAATTTTTTTTTAAACGTTGAAAGAAGTGTATAAATAAGATATTTTACTCATAAATGCTTAACATACAACTTCCAAAAAAAGGTAACTATCAACTAGAACAGAACAGCAAAAACATTTTCACCGGCTTCGTCACCGTTCGTGGGGCACGCGAGCATAACCTGAAGAACGTAGACCTCACCATCCCAAGAGATGCGCTGGTGGTGTTCACGGGCGTGTCGGGGTCGGGGAAATCATCGCTGGCGTTCGGAACGTTCTAGCGAACTATTTCCACATACCCCTTGTAAGTGTTGGTTTCTGAACTAATCATGTAAAAGTAAACTCCATCACTAAAGCCTGTTCCATCCCATTGAAAGTCTTTGTTTTTGGCTTGGTACACCTGTTTGCCCCATCTGTTGAAGATCTTTATGTCAAAAGGGCCTCTGTCATTGTACGTGATTTGGAAAGCATCATTTTTTCCGTCACCGTTGGGAGTGAAGATATTAGGTATGAATATGTAAGGTGCTACTACCACTTGGGTTGAAGCTTCGGCCGTGCAGCCAAAGGCATTATAGGCTGTAAGCAAAATTGGATAGGTGCCAGCAAATTCATACGTATGAAAAGGGGTTGTTGCAGCTGATGTTGTGCCATCACCTAAATCCCATTTGAAGGAAGTCAGGCGATCACCCGTAGCTTCTAAGGATATCATCTCGTCATATTTGGGGGAAGTCGTAGATGCTTTGATTGTAAGATTAGTTAAGCCATTGTAACTGATTTGAATCTCATCTCTTACAATGCATACTTCTTTGGTTACCTCGGCCCAATAAAGGCCACTTTCCTTTATCTGAATAGAAGGAGTTGTTTCACCTGTTGACCACTTAACCTTATAGTGTTGGTTTGTGGTGCCCACAGACAAGGTAATAGGAGAAGTTGAGCAGAGCAACTGATCTGGGCCTAAGTCTAAAACTGGAAGTTGGGTGATTTCTACTTTGATAATGTCTTTGGATGAACAAAATCCATTGCTTACCTCTACCCAATACTCGTCTGAGACAGTTACATTTATTTTTCTGGTAGTTGCTCCTGTAGACCAAAGATAAGTAGTACCTTCTCCTGCATCTAGCGTTACTATTTCATTAGAACAAGCCCTCACATCTGAACCCAGGTTAACTGCTGGCTTTTGAATAATGGTTACCTGTTGTTCCAACTGTTTGTAAGAACCTCCCAGATATACCCGCAGCGCTACGTTATAGGTACCTTGTGTAGTAAACGTATGGGCCGTGTTCATGGTAGTTGAGGTGTTGGCGCTACCTGAAGCCGGATCTGAGAAGAACCATCTGATTGAGTCACGGCTTCCAATGCCAGCGGCAGAAAACAAGGTGTTTTCCCCTAAACAAACATTTGAGTAATTGATAGCGGGGGGAGTAGCAAAAAAACTGGTGACAAAGGTAGGTAACCTTGAGCCTGTCACTAAGCCCTGCATGTGCATAGCATCTTGGTTGTATTTATCATTCGTTTCCAGAGAATTCGGATTACTTATATTGCCTATGGTTAACAATCCGTCCCATTGTCCGCCTCCTTTGCCTACATATATTTTTCCGTCTGGCGCTACCTGTAAATCTTCGCTTGTATTTCTTCCTGCATCTCTGACTCTTTTAAATGACTTGACAATGTCGTTTGGGGTTTCTTTGGTTAAATCAAACTGAAGAAAACCTTCATACAGACTTCCCCCATAGAGCACGTTTGAATTGGGTGAAAATTCTACTCCTTTAAAGGGATTATAATGCACCTCAGGATCTTTGATCATAAAGGGTTCACGCACCTTTCCTGTGTAGGTAGAAAACTTAGCTAATTCAATTCCATTTTCTGCTACTGTAGCAAGCCATGCACCATCTGGTGAGGCTTTAGATTGGCCTCCTGTCCAGCCTCCCCACCAGGTTTGGTTGACGGTACCTGCACTTACAACAGGTTCTGGGCTTACGCCTTCCCTCGTAACTCTATAACTCATGTAATTAACAGATCCCCATTGGTGGCCAATTACCCAATAATCATTTCCATTGGCATGTTGTACTGCCGTTAGCCCACGATTCATGTGCTGTTGGAGGAAAATGTTTTTCTGTACAACATCTCCCAACCCATTTTGAAAGGAAAGATCTACTACGGCATAAAAGAGGCCATGCTCTACATTAAGACCAGCTTGGTTTGTAGTAAAAATAAAGTAAATATTGGTGGAGCCAGGTTTGGGTACGATTACGGACGTTTGATTGTAATTACTTAAAGCTCCTTTTGTTAATCCAAACCCATTGGGCATCTGCACATGATTCTTATTCCAGACAGAATGACCATCCGTATAAAAAAGCAAATTGCCATTTTCATCACTAATGGTAGCTGAACTAATAAAGGTGGACTGCACTTGTCCCCCAGCAGCCGGAACGGGTGGGGTTTGGTTGAAATCTATACCAGATCTATGGGAGAAGTACCAGTTGTTGGCTCTTTTACTCTGGGCTTGTAGAAGATTGTATTGAGAAAAAACTAGAAGCAGAACAAGGAAAAGGATAATTTTACAGGAAGATTGAATTATGTGCATCTTTGGGATTCTTGAAATAGCAATATATAAGCAAATATAGAATGTTGCTTCTATATATTATCTTTTGCATGTTAGTTGCCGTAATTCTTCTGTCAGCCAACCTCCTACAGTTAACTCTAGCCGCATGGCACCAGATCCCTTACCGAAGATCAAGCAAGATTTCACCGGCTTCATCACCGTCCGCGGGGCTCGTGAGCATAACCTGAAAAACGTAGACCTTACCATCCCCAGAGATGCGCTGGTGGTGTTCACGGGCGTGTCGGGGTCGGGGAAGTCATCGCTGGCGTTCGGGACGCTGTACGCCGAGGCCCAGCGCCGTTACCTGGAGAGTGTGAGTCCGTACGCGCGGCGGCTGTTCCACCAGATGGCCGTGCCCGAGGTAGACGCCATTGAGGGCCTGCCCCCGGCCGTGGCCCTGCAGCAGCAACGCGGCACGCCCACCGCCCGCTCCAGCGTGGGCAGCGTGACCACCCTCTCTAACCTGGTGCGCATGCTGTACTCGCGCGCCGGAGACTACCCGCCGGGGCAAGCCATCATCTACGCCGAGGCGTTTTCGCCCAACACCCCCGAGGGCGCGTGCCCCACCTGCCACGGCCTGGGCCGCATCTATGCCGTCACCGAGCAAAGCATGGTGCCAGACCCTTCGCTCACCATCCGGGAGCGGGCCATTGCCGCCTGGCCCACTGCCTGGGGCGGCCAGAATCAGCGCGACATCCTGGTGACCCTGGGCTATGACGTAGACACGCCCTGGCGCGAGCTGCCCCAGAAAGACCGCGACTGGATCCTGTTCACCGAGGAGCAACCCGTAGTGCCCGTGTACCCCGGCTATACCCCAGAGCAAACCCGCCGCGCCCTCCAGCGCAAAGAAGAACCCAACTACATGGGCACCTTTACCAGCGCCCGGCGGCACGTGTTCCATACCTTCGCGAACACCAACAGCCCCCAGATGAAAAAGCGGGTGCTGCAGTACATGCTCCACACAGATTGCCCCACCTGCCACGGCAAACGCCTGAACCCCGCGGCACTTTCGGTCACCTTCGCGGGCTATGATATTACGGAGCTGTCGCGCCTGCCCCTGCAACGCGTAGCCCAAACCCTGCAACCGTACGTGAACGCTTCGGCCACCGGCCCCGCCGCCCAGAACGAGGCCCACCCCGAGCAACAGATTGCCAAGCAGCGCATTGCCCAGGACCTGGTGGCCCGCATTCAGGTGCTGCTGGACCTGGGCCTCGGGTACCTGTCTCTGGAACGAAGCACGCCCACCTTGTCGCCCGGCGAGTTGCAGCGCCTGCGGCTGGCCACGCAGCTGTACTCGCATCTGTTTGGCGTGGTGTACGTGCTGGACGAACCCTCGGCGGGGCTGCACCCCTCAGATACAGTGGCCCTGCTCACCGCCCTAGCCAACCTGAAGAAAGCGGGCAACTCCTTGTTTGTGGTGGAGCATAACCTGGACGTGATCCGGCAAGCCGATTGGCTCGTAGACGTAGGTCCCGCCGCTGGCGAGAAAGGCGGCGAAATCCTCTACAGCGGTCCGCCCGAAGGCCTGCAGCAGGTTCCCAATTCCCAAACTGCTGCCTACTTGTTCGGCACGGCCCCAGCGCAAACGCGCCCGCGCCGCACGCCCACCGGCTGGCTCAAACTCAGCGGCGTCACCCGCAACAACCTGCAGAACCTGAGTGCGGCCTTTCCGCTGGGCGTGTTCACCACCGTCACGGGCGTGTCGGGCTCGGGCAAGAGCAGTTTGGTGAGCCAGGTGCTGGTAGAATTGGTCGCCGACCACCTGGGCCAGGAGATACAACCCGAGGAAGAAGAAGCCGGTCAACTGGAAAGCCCCGCCCCGCAGACCCTGGGCGGTAGAATCGTGAGCGGCCTAGAGCACATCAAGCGGCTGGTGCGGGTAGACCAGAAAGCCATCGGCCGCACGCCCCGCTCCAACATGGCCACCTACACCGGCCTCTTCGACCACGTGCGCAAACTCTTCGCCGAGACGCCGCTCGCCAAAAAACGCCGCTATGACGCCGGCCGCTTCTCGTTCAACGTGGCCAAAGGCCGCTGCGCCAACTGCCAGGGCGAAGGCTTCGTGATGGTGGAACTGCTCTTTTTGCCCAGCGTGTACGCGCCCTGCCCCGTCTGCCACGGTGCCCGCTACAACGCCCAGACCCTGGAAGTGACCTACCGCGACCTCAACATCGCCCAGGTCCTGGACCTCACCGTAGACGCCGCCCATGCCTTTTTTGACGAAGAACCCACCCTCCACCGCATCCTCACCGTGCTGCGCGAAGTAGGCCTTGGCTACCTGCGCCTCGGCCAACCCGCCACCGAACTCTCCGGCGGCGAAGCCCAGCGCATCAAACTCGCCACCGAACTCCAACGCCTCAGCCGCGGCAACACCCTCTACGTCTTAGATGAACCCACCACCGGCCTGCACCCCGCCGACGTTGACAAACTCATGGCCCAACTGGAGAAACTGGTAGACGCCGGCAATACCGTGCTGGTGGTAGAACACACCATGCGCGTCGCCGCCACCTCCGACTGGGTGATTGACATCGGCCCCGGCGCAGGGGAGGAGGGTGGCCAGATTGTAGCAACTGGTATGCCGGAGGAAGTAGCGGGGGCCTCCATGAGCCGTACTGCCGCTTTTCTGGCGAAGGAGTTGGAAGCCTATTAAAAAATCTAAATTAGAAATTAGAAATGGGGTGGGGTTTGAGGCTGATTTTTGAGGCTGGTTTTTGGAAAACAGGCTGAAAGCGATATTTGGTAAAAAGAGTTGATCCGCTGGCGCGAGCTTGCAGCTCGTGTCCGCACGCATTGCTGAACCTCTTTTGTATACAAATCGAAGTTTCTGCTTTAATCAATAAAGCTATAGGTAAAGAACAAATAGTCAGTAAAGATCAATCTATAGTAAACCAGCAATGCGTGCGGACACGAGCTGCAAGCTCGCGCCAGCGGGATCAGCAGACTAGCACGTACAGCAGAGAAAGCCCGGTCATTTTCATTGAATTCCGCCGTATAAATTTCAATCCATTCAATCACTAAAAGGAACCCCATGAGCCGAAAGTATAAGTTCTACAATCAGGAAGGTTTGTACTTTGTGAGCTTTGCGGTGGTCTATTGGATAGATGTGTTTACCCGAGAGGAGTACTTCCAAATTGTGACGGATAGTCTTGCTTACTGTCGGAAACACAAAGAGATGGAAATTTATGCTTGGTGTGTGATGCCGAGCCATGTGCATCTGCTCTTCCGTGCGAAGGATAACAACCCAGGTGCCCTGCTGAAGGATTTCAAGACTCATACCTCAAAACAAATGCAGAATGCCATTGCCCATAACATTCAGGAAAGCCGAAAAGAGTGGATGCTGTGGTTGATGGAGCGTGCTGGTTTGAAAAGCAGCAATATTCAAAAAAGGCAATTCTGGCAGCAGCATAACCAGCCTGTTGAGTTGTGGAGCCCTTCGATAATAGACCAGAAAATAGACTATATCCATCAAAACCCGGTTGAAGCTGGCTTTGTGGCGGAACCGCATCATTGGAAGTACAGCAGTGCCCTGGATTATAGTGGGGGTAAGGGCGTGTTGGAGATAGACATTTACTAAATGCCTGACCAGTGTTCTTGAACAATTTAAACGGAGCTTCCCAAGCGTCTGCAAAACTTGTTTTCAAGCTGGCGCGAGCCTCCGGCTCGTGTCCGCACGTATTCCTGATTTACTACAGTTTAAGTTGGTTATTTGCATATAGCCTGAGTCACTAGAGCAGAGTTTAAAGTTCTAAGCAAAAGAGGATCAGCAATGCGTGCGGACACGAGCCAAAGGCTCGCGCCAGCGAGAAGGAATTATGATTCATGTTCCTGTTCCACTCAAAAAATGCGGCATGTTGTTTTTAGAAGCGTCAAACAGGAAGGAGGTTAAGGAAACTTGCTTGTTAAAGGTTCGCTGAGCTTATAGAATACCAAGGTAGAAGCAACAACAAAATTTCTTTACTCAACCCTTCTGCTGTTCTTTTTTTAATTGAATAGTTTTAATTTTCGTCACAATATCAGCCTTCGCTTTATTGCCAGATACACAAGTGTAAAGGCAAAAGCGAACCCCTTTTGAGAATCGTAAATTTCCCCCGCTATCTTTTTCCCCCGTTTTAGAAAAACAGCCGGTAAACCGTTCTAAGGGCCTGTTGGTACCTGGCCTGGTTAGATTTGTAAGCGGCGTGTTTTCTGTGCTTTGTGAAACTTACCTAAACCCTTATAGCGAATACCGTATGCCGAAACCTTTACGTACTTTAATGTCTCTTGCCTTCCTGTTTTTAGGACTGGGGGCTTGTTCTGAGAAAGAGGAGGAAGACCCGCAGCCCGAACCTGCGCCTCAACCTGTTGTAGTCAAATGCAGATTGCTCAAGGAGGAGGTGGTGTCTCCTAACCCTGGCCAAACCCACACCCGGGAGTATTTTTATTCGGGCTTTCAGCTGGCAACGGTAGAAGACGTCTATCCTTCAAATACTGCTTTAACCAGCACCATTGCCTTTGGGGTAGAGGCCAATGACCGGATTGCCAGTACCACCATCGTTAGAAACGGCAGTGTCTTCCAGTACTACCTGTTTGAACATAATGCGGAAGGCCTGATTAGCCGGGTTGATTTACATACCAGACCTAGTGGGCCTGGTTCACAGCCCGTGAAAACGGGCACCCGGGAGCATACCTACAATACTAAAAAGCAACTGGTGTCCAGCAAGAATTACCAGGTAACCGGAGGCACGCCGCGCCTATTAAATGATTTTACGTTCACGTACAATGACAAGGGAAACCTGACTGCGGTGCGGGAGTACCGGATTTTCAATTACCAGAGCAACGGGACCTACAATGACATTGTCATCAACACCACCTATACCCATGACGACAAAAGGAACCCGTACCATGAGTACAGCTACCAGAATTACCTGCCCCCGGGGTTGCTGATCCCGAACATGTCCCCGAACAACATTCTCACTGTCACTTCCAGGACCACCACCGAAGGCACCACCTATGGCCCCGGCAGTACCTTTGACACGGCTCCGCTTAATTTCACGGGAACCAACACTTATACCTACACCGCCAACAACCTGCCGGCAAAAGTAACCGGGTCGCAGGGCGTGACCAGAACCTTCACCTATGAGTGTGAGAAATAGGGCAGCCATTTATTGCAGATTAAAGCACACGAACGCAAAAGCCCGGGGATTTTCCCGGGCTTTTGCGTTTTAGGTGAAATTATATGAAGAGGTGCAGAAAGCCCTGTAGACCAGATAGCACCTGTTAGAACCAATGTTCAAGGCAATCAAATTAAGCTGCGTTTTAGCTTGTCGCTTTAAATGGTAAGTAAGCTACCTCATCCAAAAATGAACCAGTAGGGTGAGACTTTGGGCTTGTTTCTGCGAAACGTCACAAAAAAAGGAGAGATGCTCGGGGAGCTCCCTTACATCTCTCCTTGGGTGAAGCGCTTTTTCAAGCGAAATCTTAGTTGTTGTTTTCTCTACCTAAGTTTCTTAGCCTCTCCTGTACCTTGTTTTCGGTTTTATTCCAGGAGTCTTTTACGTCTTCCCATTCCCGTTTGGTTTTTTCATCCCAAGTACTGCTTTTGGCGTCCAGCTCCGCTTCACGGCGTTTGTATTCGGTTTCGAACTCTTGCCATTCCGCTTCAGTCGCAGTTTCAGCTCGGGCAGTCTTATCCTTTACCCAATTTGAAAAATCGTTCAGTTCACTGTCTACTTCGTTGCCTGCCTCACCCATTTCAGAAGAGACCTCAGAACCGGCAGCACTGGTTTCTGCTTCTACTTCGGTGGCTTCGGCATTAGTTTCATTTTTCGCTTCCTGTGTGCAGGAGGAAAACATAAACAGCATGGCTAAGCCAATGCCGGCCTTTGTAAGTTTAGTGACCATTTCCATAGTAATATCTTTTTATTTAAGTGTTTATACGGACCAGAAGAAATTAAGTATTGAATTTATTGAATATAGGGATTGTACTTCTAGTCTGGCTAGAACTGGTAGGTGATTAAACTTTTTCCGTCAGCCTACCTATCCAACTGGTATCCGGAAACAAATGAAACTACCAGGATAGGTATGAGGAAAATGACTACACAGGTTCCTGTTCCCGCTCTCGCTCCCGTTGGTGCTGTTGGTGCAGCAATTCTTCTTTGTCATAGATTCGCTCAATGCGGGTGTCTGGAATAAGCCAGATCAGCGCTACTACTATGTAAATGGCCTGGGCCACCCATGGAATCACAAACGTGGCCAATATGGCGACCAGGTACAGAATGGGTGATAGTTTGCCTTTCAGGTCTTTGCCCACGGCAACGGCCAGCAGCGAATGTTTGCCATTCTTTCTGATGATGAGCTGCTCCAGAATCCAGTACGCCACCGAAGACATAAACAAAATGACTCCATACACGGCAAGGGCAGGGGCAGCAAAATGGTTTTCGCCCACCCAACCGGTGGCAAAGGGAATGAGGGAAATCCAGAACAGCAGGTGCAGGTTGGCCCACAAAATAGGACCGTTGATCTTCTCGGTGCTGTGCAGCATGTGGTGGTGGTTGTTCCAGTAAATGCCTATGTAGATAAAACTGAGCAGGTAACTCAGAAAAATTGGAAGTAGGGGCGTAAGCGCGTCAAAGGTGGGTTCATGGGGCACTTTGATTTCCAGCACCATGATGGTGATGATGATGGCCAGGACCCCATCACTAAAGGCTTCTAATCTTCCGGTTTTCATAGTTCTATGGTTACAGCTGAGGAGTACAAATGCCTTGCTTTCAGTTGATAGCCAATATACTATATTTTATTATTTGACCTTTCACTTCTGGTTTATCGCAGATGTACTTAACAAGTTGATTTCTAAGGATAGATGAACTTGGCCATAGTTTGTTGAAGCATTCGTTTGCCTCCACAAGGGTGATCAGATCTTAAACTGAAAGCACCTCAAACAAAAAGCGTCAGGTGCTATCACCTGACGCTTTTTGTGCTTTTAAAGCATCTTGCAACTGCTGCTTTAAAAACCGCCTACCTCTGCATCACCCCGGTTGGAGTTCTGGGAGGAGGTACTTCCATAACTGCCCCGGCCCCCGCCGTACGTACTGTCTCCCATAGGACCGTAGCCGCCCAGATTACCCGAGTTGGTGCCATAGGTGTTGTCGCCCCAGGTGCCGCCCTGGTGACCACCTACATACCCCCGGCCTGCGCCGTAGTTGGTGCCGCTATATGAGCTTCCCAAACCAGAGCCGTATTGGTCACTGAACGAACGCGTGCCGTAGTTTGGAATGCCCCTATCTGAGTGCGTAGAAGCGTCTCCTGCGCCACCGCCAAACTGAGAACTGCGGTACTCGTTCTGGCTACCGTTATAATAGGATTGTTGGTCTTGCTGGGTGCCGTAGCGGTGTTCGCTGTTGAGGGTGTTGAACCGGTCTGAGGTGCCGTCATAGCTGGAAATGCCGTAGCCCTGCCGGATGTTGCCTATCAAATCATCGTCTTCGCCCCCCTTGGGTAAGGTGGGTTCATGACGGAAATTATCCTGGTACCCGTCGCCAAATTGGTCCTGGTTGCGGCTGTAGTTTGTTTGGTAAGGGTGACGGCCGTCCTGGTCTCGCCGGTAACGGTGCGAATCATCCATGCGCCGGCCTTCCCGGTGGTAGCCGTGATCCTGCCCGTAGCGGTTATGGTCGTGTTGCCTGAAGTCTTGTGGGTGATGTCCTCTGTAATGCTGGAAGTGCTGGTCCTCACGGCTCATCTCACGGCCTGGCCAGTCGTTAGAGTCGTGCTGGTTCCGGTGGTGAGAGTTGTATCTGCCTTCGTCCCTGTGGTCTCTATCGTTCCTTTCTCTATCGTATCTATCCATAATTCCAAGGTTAAATGGTGTCACATACCCTATTTTAACGGTCCTAACTCTGATCGGTTTAGATAAAAGGTGGCGTTTCTCTTTTACCGGAACATTCCTCTAAGGCTGGCTTTATGCTTCTTTCCTGGAAAACAGGATAAAAACGAGCAGCTAAAATAAAGGCCACCTGAAACGCCTTTACAGGAGTTGAAGCGGATTTGCGGGTAGAAAGTACTCCTGTCCAAAAAAAGCCGCTTTCTTTAGTTTATGGCTTATTGCTGCCCTGTAAACCACTGCACGGCTGTATTCGAGATGTTCTCGGGAATTTCGTGATCACCGTTAAATTCAAGGTAGTATACTTCGCGGTCCTGGCTTTTCAGGTCCTTTACTACGTTGCGGCTGCAAGGGTCAATGGGCAACACACTGTCATGCAAGCCATGGGAGATAAAGATGGCGGACCTTCCTACTTTCTCCAGGCTGAAACCAAACCCTGGTGAAAAGGCGATGATGTGGGTGAACAGGTCTCCGTTGGTCAAACCCAGACACAACGCGTAAGAGGCGCCATCAGAAAATCCGCCCAGAGCAATGCGGGTGGTGTCAATGGCATAGTGATTAAAGACGTGGGCAAGAGCCTGGTCTATGTAAATGACATCAGGACCAAAGGAGTCGCTCACAATTACATCCCAGGTGTATTTGCGGGAGGCAGGAGCAATCAGGATCATATTATGGGCATCTGCATACCGCTGCAGCAACCACATGCCCTGTTCTGGATTACCACCCGAACCGTGCAGCATCACTGCCAGGGCAGCCGGATTGGCAGGGGAATAGCCTTTGGGCACGTACAACAAGCCGTCTTTGGTGGAGTCCAGGTTGAGGGATTGCACGCCGCTTTTAGCCGTGGGCTGCTGGGTGGGAGTAGCTGGCCTGGCCGTAAGGCGCCCGGTTTTGTAGGTGTTTCTGCTGACAATCATTTCACCTCCTTCTTTACAGGTGCACAAAGTAATGCATACGGAGATAAACCAGAGGGTTACAAGCCTAGGGGAGAATCTGCTTAGAAAGAAGGAGTGGAGGCAAGACATGTAAAGGATTAGGTCCTACAGTGACCTTAGTCCATTTACGTTTGTGCAGGGTTATATGCGGTAGTCGTTTGCAGTTGTTTTCTGGAAATGGGGCCGGAAACAAAAGTTAGACTAGTCTCTTCAGTACTTGTCTAATCGGCGTATGCCTCTGAAAAAGGTACAGAAGCAATGCAGTACAGCAGTTCGTTCCGGTTTTTGCCTACCACGGCAATGGCTTCCATTTTGCGCAGGCAATACGTGATCTGGCGGCACCGGTGGAGGGGCAGGCGCAGGGCTTTCGCCAAGTCTTTGTTGGAGAAGGGCTGTGGAAGGGTGGAGGGCAGGAACTGCAGAAAGTCCTGGGCACAGGAAAAGCGGTGCGTGCTAATCACCTCTAACAGCCTGCGGTCTTTGATGCTGACTTTCTTGCGGTGTTTGCTGCCTTTCCCGTCGCGGCACCTGATTTCCTCTTCCCGGATGAAGGGAAACTCCAAGGTAAACCCCTCGTGTAGCACCAGCTCCGGCAAACGCACCAGTTCCTCAAAAATATCAGTCAGAGCTCCACGGTAAGATGACTTGCGCCGGGAAAGTACCGTGTCTCCTTTGTCTTCTACCTGCACCACCCATTTCTCATAGGTGATGGGGTGAACCAGATGCACCGGATGTTCTTTCAGCAGCGCTTTCAGTTTGGGTCTGATTGCCGTGAAGTTCCGGGTCTGGATCTCTACCAATTGCGGACCGCGTACCAGGTCAATCACAAACCCGCCCACCGGCACCTCAAACCGGTCCTGCGGCTGCGCATACCACTGCTTTAACCCAATGTGCAAGGATCGCTCATTCTGAATGTTGATGCCGTTTCGCTCCGCCTTACCCGCTTTCTTTTCTTCTGCCTCTGCCAATGCTTCCTGTTAATTAGCCGCAAAACTACACATTCCCGCACCGGCTTTGCAACGGAAGAATACTCGCTTTTTGAGTGATTTGGTTTAGGGGCAGTTTTCTAAAAAGTGGCCTGAAACAATCCATCTTCCACCTTAGGTGAAACTGTATGAACACGGCACCTTTTAGGTGAATTTACTGCCTTGGCCGGGCAGGTCAACTCATGAAGGGTATCTCACGTTCCGAAGAGAAAAGGACAGCACCATGATCATTCCCCCTTTTCTGAAAGCAGGTGACAAAGTTGGCGTCATAAGCACTAGTAGCTACACCGAGAAAGCCTACATAGACAAGCTGGTCCAAATCCTGAAAGAGTGGAAGCTGGAGCCGGTTTTGGGCAAAACCATTGGAGCCCGCCACGGAAGCTTTGCGGGCTCTGATGATGTCCGGAAGAAAGATCTGCAGAAGATGCTGGACAACCCCGAAATCAAAGCCGTGCTGCAAACTACGGGCGGGTACGGCATCATCCGGATTATTGACCAGGTGGATTTCAGTAAATTCAAGTACAACCCAAAATGGCTGGTGGGTTACAGTGATACTACCTTTCTGCACAGCCATGTACAGGGCATGTTAAGTACCGCCACCATTCATGGCACCATGGCCGCCGATCTGGAAGAAGGGTACCAGGCCCAGTCCTGGGAGTCGCTCCGGAAAGCCTTGTTTGGGGAGAAACTGGAATACCATGTCAAACCGCACCCCCTCAACCAGCCTGGCTCCGCTGAAGGGATGTTGGTAGGCGGAACTGCCAGCGTTTTGTGCAATGCCAAAGGCACCCTCTCTGAGGTAAATTCAAACGGAAAAATCCTGTTTCTGGAAGAGGTAGGGGAGCACAAATTCCGGCTGGACAGTTACCTCACTTCTTTGAAAAAGGCAGGCAAGTTTGATTACGTGCGGGGGCTGGTGGTGGGAGATCTGATAGAAATAGAGGAGGACGAGCCGCCTTTCGGGAAAACACCCGAGGAGATTGTTTTGGATGCCGTGCAGGAATTTAACTTCCCGGTTTGTTTCGGGTTTCAGGCCGGCCACGGGAAGGTGAACAAGGCCATGATCTTCGGGACGCTGGTGCACCTGGATGTTTCTGACAAGGGATCTACCATCCGATTCACCGTTTAGCACAAGCCTGCTGAACACCACAAGTAGCCGGTGTTTCAAAGCTTCTTTTCGGAAAATTGCTGTAAAATAAAGTACCACTAATTTTACCATCACTATGCCTGTTACCTGTATTCTCACCTGTGAGCACGCGGGCAATGAACTTCCGCCTGAGTTTGAGCACCTGTTCAAAGGGAAAGAGGAAGAACTTTACTCGCACAAAGCCATTGATTTTGGCGCGCTGCGGCTGGCCCGGCACCTGGCTACGGCCTGTTACCTGCCCTTGTACTCTACTTCTATCTCCCGGCTGCTGGTAGAACACAACCGGTCCTTAGACAGTGAGGAGCTGTTCTCTGACTTTACCAAAGACCTTTCTGAAGAGGAGAAGCACACCATTCTGGACAAGTATTATTTCCCGCACCGTGATGAGGTGGAGGAAAAAGTAAGGGAAGAAGTAGAAGCCGGAAACAAGGTCCTGCATCTGGCGGTGCACACGTTTACCCCGGTAAAGGAGGGTGAAGTGCGCGAAGCGGAGATCGGGATTTTGTTTGATCCGGACAGATCCTGGGAAAAAGAGATTGCCGCCCAACTTAAAGCCGATCTTCAAAATCAAAACCTGGATCGCAAGGTGTTGGACAACTCGCCTTATCCCGGGGTAGATGATGGCCTGCCTACGTACCTGCGCACCAAATTCAGCAATGACCAGTACGCCGGTTTTGAGCTGGAGATAAACCAGAAGTTCTTCCTGAACGGTGACCCTGAAGTCTGGCAAAAGGTCCTGCACGAAATGGCCACTAGTGTGAAAGCGCTGCTGGCTACTTTAGCCAGGAGAGAAAAATAAGTACTTATTCATAAAAGATTCTGCGTACAAGAGGCTTTTAGAAAGTCCTTACTAAAGTAGCCATGGACATACTACTCCAGAACATAGATACCTGGTTGTTCACTACCATTTACCCCAACCGGGGAAAAGAAACTGTCATTCTGCTGCATGGTGGGCCAGGAGTACCCGATGGGCTGACCTTTATGAGAAAGTACCTGTCCAGGTACTTCCAAGTGATTACCTTTCACCAGAGGGGCACGCTTCGGTCACCGTGTACTTCGCACGACTATTCTTTGGAGCGGTATAATGCAGACATCAACCGGATAGCCGACCATTTCAAGGTGGAGAAGTTTCACTTGTTTGGGCATTCCTGGGGTGGGTTGTATGCGCAGGTGTATGCCCAGCAGTTTCAAAGCCGCTTATTGAGTTTGTTTCTGTGCAGTCCTGGGTCCGGCACCGGCACGCAATGGACCGAAGCCATGCTGGAAATAGCCCGCTACAACAAAAAGAAAACTTCTTTCCTGGAGTTTGCCGCCATGAACGCTAACTCAGCTTTGGGGATATTAGGAAGTAACAAAGGGTACAAAAACTTCTATGGCCAAGCGTTGATCAATTTCAGCCGGGGCTTTAAAGAGGCACACCCCGAAGATTTTGCCATCTACTGTATCAAAGCCAAAGCCATTAACCGCACGCTAAAGAATATCATTGCGAACCCTTTGCTCCCAGACATGGAAACGCCGGGATGTAAGGTCACCATTACCTACGGGGACCAGGATATTTTTGGGGAAAGCATGCGGTATGTGGTGCAACGGTACCCCACTGCCCAGGTCCACACTATACCAGCCAGTGGGCACATTCCGTGGTCGCATAATCAAATGGAGTTCGTGAATGTTTTACAGGAACATTACAATATTTGAGTGGTCGCTCTGATTTCTGTTGTTGTTCACTTCTGTCTTTTAGGTAGGTTCTTCAGAAATCGGGCTTAAAACAGTCTTATCCCTTTCTGCCACGTATCTGCTAGTAGTTATTAATTACTAACCCGCTTTCTCATGCATCTCTTCTCTAAAAAACGCCCTGGCTTGCTTTTGTTTGATGTGAACGAAACTTTACTGGATCTTTCGCACATGAAAGAGGCCGTGAATACCACCTTCGGGAACGAGATGGCTTTCCAACTCTGGTTTTCACTCCTGATCCAATATGCCCAGGTAGAAAACGTAACCGGTACTTACCACGATTTCAGTAAGGTGGGCCAGGCCGTCATGTACATGATGGCAGAAAAGACTGGACAAGAGGTGCCGGAGGCAAAGCAAAAGGAGCTGGTGGAAATGGTGAAGAGCAGCCAACCACACCCCGACGTTATACCAGGGTTACAGGGGCTCCAGGAAGCTGGTTTCAGGTTGGCCACGCTTTCTAACTCTCCCGCAAAGTCATCCTTTCCGCACCTGGAAGCAGTGGGGTTGAAAGGGTTCTTTGAAGGTACCCTCAGCGTAGATGGCGTAGAGAAATTCTAACCAAATGCCCTCACTTATCAATACGCGGCGGATAAAATGAACGTAAAATTGGAAGATATCATGCTGGTGGCGGCTCATGGGTGGGACGTGGCAGGAGCTTTGCGAGCGGGGGCACGGGCTGCGTTCCTTTCCCGTCCAGGGCAAGCGCTATATCCTTAGGCACCAGAGCCCGAAATCATTGCTCCCACTCTTACTGAACTAGCCGTAGAACTGCTAGCCAGGGACTAAGTAGGAGATGATCAATATCTATCCTGAAGGTTAGTCGTAAATCTAAAATGCCGTACCTCACCAGAGGGGTAGTGCAAATAACCCATTTACTAATTACAATCATTTACGGGTGGACATAACAACACAATTAAGCAGACACTCTTATGACAGGAAAAGCACTATTGTACGGATTGGTAGCAGGGGCTGCCGGAGCGGCGGCCATGACCCTGGCCGAGAAGATTGAGCAACAGTTTACCAAACGTCCTAACTCCTACGTGCCCGCCCACACGTTGGAGCGGCTTCTGGGGCTTCCGCAAAAGCCTGACTCAGAAAGGCTGGGCTTAAACTGGACCATGCATTGGGGTCAAGGCATCTTAATGGGAGCTGTCAGAGGGCTGATGGCCGCTAATGGATTACGGGGCCCGGTGGGTTCTTTTCTGTTCATGAATTTGCGTTTGCTCGCTGATCAGACCCAGGAGAACATGACCGGAGTAGGGGCGCTTCCCTGGACCTGGCCTAAAGACGAACAAGCGCTTGATCTACTCCACAAGGGCGTTTATGCGTTCACCACCGGACTAGTCGCCGATGCATTGCTGGAAGGTCCTGACCAAACCCCTGTAGAACGCGAAGGCTGGACTGTAGGCGAAAAAGCTTGATTATTGTAATATAAAAGGCTATTTCATTCTTCAGGAGAAGGGGTGAAATAGCCTTTTATAATGCGGTATCCTGGCTAGGGGCGTAGCTTCGACGCAAATAACTTATCACCTGGTTTAGAGTAAACATAGGTTTACCTCTATGGAACTGAGTGGAAGGAGAAGGAGGAATTATGTTCCATAGAACCTTAACAAATCCCCGACCATGCCAGACAAAGCTAAATCTTCAAAAAGAAAAACTAAACGGGACATCGTGGTCATTGGGTCATCCGCGGGTGGTGTGACCGCCTTGCTGGAGTTTGCCAAAAGCCTGCCTGCAGATTTTCCGGCCCCAATCTTTGTGGTGCAGCACGTTGCGCCCCATACGCACAGCATCCTACCCGACCTGATCTCAAGGGTTTCCCCCTTGAAAGCCAAATACCCGGTAAACGGCGAGAAGTATAAACCCGGGTTCATTTACATGGCTCCTCCAGACCACCACCTCTTGGTAGAAGGTGACAAAGTGCTGGTGACCAAGGGACCTAAAGAAAACAAATTCCGTCCGTCCATAGATGCCCTATTCCGGTCTGCCGCCTACGTGCACGGCCCCCGGGTGATTGGCGTGGTTCTTACCGGGTACCTCGATGACGGAACCTCCGGCTTGTGGTCGGTGCAGCGGTTGGGCGGCATCACGGTGGTGCAGGACCCCAAAGATGCCCCGTTCCCCGACATGCCGTCTAATGCCCTGGAGTTTGTGGAAGCCGATCACATTGTGCCGCTGGCAGGCCTTGCCTCTTTGCTGGTGCGCCTGACCACCGAAGCAGCTCTGTCTCCCCAAGAATTTCCAAAGAGGACATGGAACGCATCAAAATAGAGATCACCATTGCCCGGCAGGACAATGCCTTTGAAATGGGGATTATAGACAAAGGCAACCTGACCGCTTTTACCTGCCCAGATTGCCACGGAGCGTTGACCAAACTAATTGAAGGCAACCTGATCCGGTTCCGCTGCCATACCGGCCACGCGTATACTATCAGTACCCTTCTAGCTGAGGTGACAGAATCGGTGGAAAGCATGCTGTACCAGGGCATGCGCGGCCTGGAAGAAACCAAAATGTTGCTACAAAACATGGGCGACCACTTCAAGGAAACAAAGCAACAGGAGGTAGCCGACCTGTTCTACAAAAAAGCCGATGAAGCCGGAAAGCAAGCCCGGGTCATCCATGACAACATCTTCAAACACGAACTCCTCAGCGGCGACATCCAGCACCAGAAGAGAGAAATGTAAGGTGTAGGTTCTGTTTGTTTGAAGCTCCCGTTTAACGCCTGTATTCCTAAAACAGGCGTTAAACGGGAGCTTTTTGCATGTATATGCAAAGGGTTTAAGGGTCTTCTGTTCGCCATTTTTAGAGGTAAATACATACAGTCTGTTTAGATCTATGAATGCAGTTTTGTACTTATTTAATTTGCTTCCTAAATCATTATGGATCAAATAAACTACAAGGAAAATGAAGAGCCAAGGAGTCTGAAGCTTGCTTTGTCTTATTAACTTATTGGATATAAATGCTATAAATTGTGTCTGGACGCAGTTTATGATCAATAATTCATCTGTCAGTTTTTCTTTTCCCTTAAACTCTGGGGTGCGACATTGTACCTGGCTACTAGACAAATCTAGGAAGTTATAATTCTGTGTATCTTTTAATTTATTTCACCAGTAAATGTAAATCAAAATAATAATTGTTAGTAAAATTATATAAAGTTAATTCTATTCTAAAGATTTAGGAGTTTTAGGACGATATATGAAAGATTCTAAAAGGCTGGTTAGCTTTGATTTACTTCGTATTTTCTTTGTGCTGTTAGCGCTGGTTGCACATTTTAGAATATCACAAGGGGTTGGTTTTGATCTTCACAAGTACAACGCCTCTCAAAGCTCAGGTTCTCTTAATCTTCCCTACCTGGCTGCTTTTACCCGTTCCTCCATGTCGGCTTTACTTATCATTTTTGGGTTCATGATTGAGTATGTGTACGCCAATATCTGGAAGACAAAGGGAGGAGCTTTAGTCACGCAGAAAATGCTGACAAGGGCTGTTATTTGTTATCTGGCATTTGTGGCAGTCGCCTCCCTGGCTATTATGGCAGTAGGTGGAGGAAATTTTAAAATCCTGTTGGGCACCATCTCCTTTGCCTATGTAGAACACGGCTTTGCGTTCCTGTTCAAATACTACACATTTCTGATTCCTATAGTTTTGGTGCTGATGTGGATCAGATTCAAATATGGCTGGTATAGAGAGGTTTTGACAGTAGCCGGTTTGCTGGTTGTTGCAGAGGGAACTAAAGCTTTAAGCAATGGTTTTCCGGCTCCTTTTGAAGTTCTTGGAAAGAATCTTTTCGGGGTAGGGAATGAAATTGGGCCCAGTATTCTACATTCTTTGGTACTTGTAGTTTTTGGGGGATTGGCGGCAAACTATACAATCAACAGAAAAGCAGATGTTAAAACCTGCCTTATGGTTTCACTGGCGGTGCTTTCGGTTGTAGCTATAGGTACTGAGATCTATTCCATTGGCTTTGACCAGTTTGTTATCAGAATGGCCTCCACTTCAACCTACCGGGCTCATAATAGCTACGTGTATTTTGCCTTCGGAATTCTTTCTTTTTTAAGCTTCTGGTTTGTCTCGTGGGTAATTGTCCGGCACATGGGAAATAAGCTCAGGCAGACTATAAGTTATTACGGCGGAAATACCTTTATCATTTTCTTGTATGGCAATATTCTTATACTTTTTGTCCCCAAGTTCAGTGCTACAGGATTAAGCTATTCTGTTGCTTTGGCTACGTGTTTGTTTCTGTCTTTGGCTTGTGTGAACTTATATGATTGGTCAAGTAAAAACCTGAAGATTATAAACAGCTATAATCTTTATATAAGATGGGTGGTCTCCAGATTCCTTGTCCTTTCTTTTGGGTCAACAAGGTTAGAGCATATTCGTGTAAACTACACTCCTGGAACACAAGGGAGGAAAGCTGTGGCAGCGGTTAAGGCAAGAAGAAAATCAAAAGAATTTGTGGAATTGTAGTTCCACTTCAGGTAAGGATTGGTGTGGTACCAATCCTCTTAAGAGAAATGAATCTTTACAACTTAGAAACTTAGTTTGCCACTTGCTCTAAAGGAGAGATAGCTAAAGGGCGGGGCAATCGGGTGAACTTACCTTTCAGCTTAAGCCGTTTCTTCTCCACCAGATTATGCGCTTATTCTTTTGAGGCCTTTTTTCTAAAAGAAGGTTGCTTATTTGCAACGGGCTTTCTTTGCCAGAAATCACTTCTAAAAACCATTTCTCAAAGGTTCTACGCCGGTGATAAACAGGAGGGTGTAGGTGAAGCTAAATAGTCCTCAACCTGCAGAGTGGGCTCATTACGGCATGTGGAAAATACTTAAATCCTTTATCTCTATAAACTTAACCATTTTAAGGGCGTACCTCTTTAGCTGAGTATGTACTTTAAATAGGATAAGAAATGATCGCAGTTATCACAGGAGCATCCAGCGGAATTGGTAGAGCTACGGCTTTAGAGTTCGCCCGCAAAGGTTATGATTTAGTATTGGCCGCCCGTTTTGGGGCCGGTTTGGAAGAAGTAGCCGAAGAATGTACCCAGTTAGGCGGACAAGCCATAGCCGTACCTACTGATGTAGCCAAAGAAGAAGATATTAATGCCCTTGCCGCGCGCGTCAGAGATACCTTTGGCGGGTTTGATGTATGGGTAAACAACGCCGCAGTTGGGCTTTTTGGCCATTTTGAGGAAATACCCACCGAAGACATCCGGCAGTTGATGGAGATCAACCTGTTTGGGTACATCTATGGGGCGCGGGCTGCGGTGAGACAGTTCCGTTCTCAGGGGTATGGCACGCTGATTAATGTTTCTTCTATGGTGGCTCTGGTTGGGCAGCCTTTCTCTATACCTTACACCACCAGCAAGTTCGCTATCAGGGGCATGAGCATCAGCCTGTCCCAAGAACTCGCCGATGAAGAGGACATTCATGTGTGCTGTGTGCTACCAGCCGTAATTGACACGCCAATTTTTCAGCATGCGGGTAACTACATGGGCCAGGCGGTGAAAGCCCCCAATCCGGTAATCCCTGCCAAGCGGGTAGCCAAAGCCATTTACAAACTCACCAAAAAGCCGCAGGAGGAGGTGCAGGTGGGAAACATGTCCCGCATGATGCGTTTTCAGCGCATGGTTTCCCCGGCGGAGCTGTTTGATAAGTACATGCAGAAGATGATTGCCCACAATCACTTCAAAAGCAAACCGTCGCGGCAATTCCAGGGCAACCTGTATGAACCAATGACCAACTGGAACAAGGTGAACGGGGGCTGGTTGCCGGAAGATTCAGGCAAGGGAAAACTGAAGACAGTCTCGGCTATTGCTGGAGTTGCCTTATTGGGAGCCATCGGGGTGTATTTGTCTAAACAAAAGAAGGGGATTACGTTCAGCTTCCCTTCTCCAAAAAGGTCAACCCCAACACCTGCTTCTTACCCCGTGGCGGCAGATTATTCAACGGGCAGTGTCACCAGTTCGGCCAGCGGATACGGCAGCGCTTCAGACATGACCGAAACAACTAACCACAGCAGTGCCTATGGTAGGACCGGAAGCATTGCTTCAGACATCCATTCTGCAACCGGAAGCGCAGGAGGGGCCACGGGTGGTTATGGCAGCTCTGCCGGGTCAGCCAGTTCTTCTGACATCTACGGAACCGGAGTGGTAGGCCAGGGAAGCAGTACCGGAACTAGTTCCAGCGGAGGCATTGATGATTTCCCTTCGTTGGAAGATGCCCAAAGCAGAACCACCGGATCACAGGACACTACCCCTGGTTCTTTGTAAGTTGAAACTATTCATCAAACATACCTTCTAGGTTACCCCAAGGTTTTGTTCAGCAAAAGCCTTGGGGTACTAGCTTTATTTTTTGCATAACCTTCAAACAAGCCCTAACAGGGAAGTGCTGTATGAACAAGAGGAAGAAAGAATCCCCAAAAGGTTGGTTTCTGTTTTCGCTATGCCTCCTGCTATTGGGGTGTAAACAGGCGCCGCAACAAAGAGCTGATCAGCCTGCCCCTGCGCAGCAAATAACTCAGAAGAAAGACAAGGCCGTAACCCTTACCATTCCTAATTACCCATTGAGAGACGAGCGGGACCTGGATATCTTAATGCAGGAGATAGGCGATGCGCGGGTAGTTTTGCTGGGCGAGGCTTCTCATGGAACCTCAGAATACTATACCTGGCGTGCGGCCATCACCAAGCGCCTCATGCAGGAGAAAGGATTTGACTTTGTGGCCGTGGAAGGCGAGTGGGCCGATTCCTATCGGGTAAACCAGCACATCAAAGGTCCCTTGAAAGACAGCGTGGCCACGGTGGCGTTGCTGGAGCAGTACAACCGCTGGCCTACCTGGATGTGGGGAAACTATGAAGTGGCATCGCTGGTCACCTGGCTCAATCAGTACAACCAGAACAAAACCGCTCCTGAGAAAGTGGGCTTTTATGGATTGGATGTGTATTGCCTCTGGGAATCCATGACCGAGCTCATGCCTTACATCAAAGACAATCCTGACTTGACAAAAGCCGCCCGGGGCGTACACAAATGCTTTCAACCGTACAGCGCTGATGCCATGCAGTATGCCCAAGCCGTAGCCAATGCCTCCGCTAACTGCAGAGCCCAGACGGCCCGCCTCTGGAAAGAAATTCGGCAGCAGAAACCCGGGGAAAGTGCCCGCCAGACAGAGGCTCAGTTTGTAGCCGAACAGAATGCCCTGGTGGCTTTGAACGGGGAACGTTACTACCGCACCGCAGTCAGCAGCAACACCGAGTCTTGGAACATACGGGACCATCACATGGCCCAAACCCTTAAGCGCCTGCTAGACTTTCATGGGGCAACTTCTAAAGCTGTTGTCTGGGAGCACAACACCCACGTAGGCGACGCCCGCTATACCGACATGGCTAGCAGTGGCGAGGTAAACGTGGGCCAACTCGCGCGCAAAGAATACGGGGAAGACAATGTCTTCATTGTGGGCTTCGGTTCTCACAGAGGCACCGTCATTGCAGCCGGAAGCTGGGGTGACCCCATGAAAACCATACAGGTGCCGCCTGCCACCCAGGGTAGCTGGGAGCAGATTCTGCATCAGCTGAGCCCCACCAATAAGATCATTCTGTCTAAAGACATCAGGGAAAACAAGATGCTGAACAAACCTGTGGGGCACAGGGCTATTGGGGTGGTGTACAACCCCAAACTAGAGCATCTGGGTAACTACGTACCATCCGTCATGCCAAAACGCTATGATGCCTTTATCTTCATTGATAGTACCCGTGCCCTGCGGCCAATCCAGTCTATTACGGTCAGAAATGAGCCGCCAGACCTTTACCCATCTGGCACTTGATTCTCAATGTCTTCTTCTCAAAGGTTCTGCTTTGGGTACAAACAACAGATTTGTACCCAAAGCAGAAATAAAATAGCGCATCTTTGCGCCGTTATTTTTCCAAAATGCAGTTAATACAAAAGCAACGGGTTTTCCTGAGCGTCTTCTTCTTTTTATCAGGATTCAATTTTTCCAGTTGGGCCTCCCGAATTCCAACCATCAAACAAACCTTGGATCTGAATGAGGCTGAACTGGGCACCATTCTTCTGACCATGCCGGTTTCCTCTCTGATAGGAGTTCCCTTGTCTGGCTGGCTTGTGTCAAAGTTTGAGACCAGAATACCATTGTCCGTAGGCTTTTTGCTGAACTCCATTGCCCTTTCTTTTATCGCCTTTGCGTCTACACCAGTCATGCTTTCTATGGTGTTGTTTCTGTTTTCGCTGAGCATGCGCATCTTCAACATCTCCGTGAACACCCAGGCCATTACCCTGCAGAAACAATTTGATAAGAAGATCAACGGCTCTTTTCACGGGCTTTGGAGCACCGGCGGTATTCTGGGGGTGGGGTTCACCACCTTGTTGATTTCCTTTGATGTGCCCATGGTGCCACACCTGATCACGGTTTCCATCATTAGTGTGTTGGCCACGGTCTACTCTTTCCGCTATCTACTAAGAAACGACCAATCCGCCTCCGGAAGCAAACTGACCTTCAAGAAGCCTGATCCTTACATCATGTACCTGGGGCTATTGGTGTTCTTCGCGGCCGTGTGCGAAGGGGGGATGTTTGACTGGAGCGGGATTTACTTTCAGCAGGTAGTGAAGGAGGATCTGTTTACCGTAGGATACCTGACCTTTATGGCATTTATGGCGCTTTCCCGTTTTGTGTCTGATTCTTTCATTGACAAACTAGGTATGGCCACCACCTACATGCTGAGCGGGGTGTTTATCTTTTCCGGAATAGCCTTGGCCATTGTTTTCCCGAGCTTCTGGCCCGCCATGATCGGGTTTTCCTTAGTAGGGTTTGGGACGGCATCGGTCATTCCCATGACCTACACGCTGGCGGGAGCCTCAAAAACCTATTCGCCGGGCATAGCCATTTCCCTGATTGCCACCTTCGGGATTGTGGGCATGTTGATCGGGCCTCCTATGATCGGATACCTGGCTCATGCGTTCAGCTTGAAAACGTCCTTTATTGCCTTTGCCTTGTCGGGTTTGATGTTGATTCCAATTGCGAAGCTGTTCTTCAAAATGGACCGCACAGAAGAAGAAACCTTTGTGGCTGAGGCGAAGGAAGTGGCGTAAGCACTTGTTTGTATACCACGGAAGATGTAATCCCTTATGGTTGCCCTTTTTAGTGTTACCCCTCTTCGCTCCCCTTGAGGGGAGCGAAGAGGGGTGTTTACACCTGTCGATCTAAACGTTTCCAGCATAATGCAAATGGATATTGATACCCCTTTTGTAGCGAATACAAAGGGGAAGAAGCTAATAGAAAATTTTAAATCACTAGATGTAAACACCCCTCTTTATCTCCCCTCAAGGGGAGAATCTGTGCTGACCACCGCAGTGGAGTAGTTGAGGCCTAATGGAAGAAGTTCCTTTTTGATGTGCTGTTATTTGGCTAGGACACAAGATGTATCCGTCTGTGTGAGAGCCTTTTGTATTACCTCTTTAAAGATCCAACAGAAAAAGGGTACCTCCAAGGAACTACCACCACTTATAATTCAAATAAATAAGATTAATCTAAAATCCCGCAGCGGCATCATCGCCCCGTGGGTCTGCGCCTCCTTCCAGCTTCCCATTAGGTAAAACCAGAATACCCGCGGCTCTCCCGATGCCCCCATACTTAGGCGCAATCTTGTGGCCTTTGATCCAGAGCCCGGCTCCGGTTAGTGGCCCTAGTGCACCCCATTCTGTGAGAATCCAGTTGGGTTTCCATTGGTGATGGAAACGACCGGCGTTGACGGCACCCTGCATGGTGTGGCCATGTACTGTTACATTCTGGATGATCTGGTACACGGTTGTAATGATGGTGGAGCCGCCCATGGCCCCGATGACCATGAACAGCTTTCCGTCTTTTTCCAAGATGGTGGGCGTCATGGAGCTGAGCATCCGTTTGCCGGGAGCAATGGCATTGGCTTCTTCGCCAATCAAACCGTAGCTGTTAGGAAAACCGGGTTTGATGCTGAAGTCGTCCATCTCGTTGTTGAGCAGGAAGCCAGCACCGGCCACAAACACTTTATTCCCGAAGCTGCTGTTCAGGGTGGTCGTCACTGACACGGCGTTACCCTGGGCATCCACAATAGAGTAGTGGGTGGTGTTTGGCCCTTCAGGCAGGGGAGGCACCCCCGCGGAAACCTCCTCGCTGGGAGTAGCTTTTTTAGGGGTGTAGCCTTTCATTCTGCTCTTGATGTAGGCTGGGTTTAAGAGGCCTTTTACCGGAACTTCATAGAAATCAGCGTCGCCAAAGTGCCGTGCCCGATCAGCATAAATCCGTCGTTCAGCCTCTACCATGAGGTGACTTGTGGCCACGGTGTTCCATCCCCAGTCTTTCAGGGGATAGTCTTGGGCAATGGTAAGCAACTGAATCAACGCAATGCCGCCGCTTGATGGGGGAGGCATGGAGATAACCCGGTATACGCCTACTTGTCCTGCAATAGGGGTACGCCACACCGACCGGTAATTGGCAAGGTCCGTTTTCGAGATAATGCCTTTGCCACGTTCCATTTCTGCCGTAATCAACGCTGCGGTTGGGCCCTCGTAAAAACCGGCTCTTCCTTTGTCTCTGATTCTTTCTAAGGTATGGGCCAGGTCAAGCAGGCGAAGCGTATCACCTTCCCGCCAGCGATTTTTCAAAATGAACTCGGGTCGTTGGGTGTTGAATTGGAGGAAGTCTTTTCGTTGCTCATTCAACTTTTTAGCTTCTTTTTGGGTGAGGGGAAACCCTTTTGCTGCTAAAAGTACCGCAGGCTGCACCAGGTCAGTCCAAGGGAGGCTGCCGTACTTTTCATGCGCCTGCACCATGCCATCTACCGTGCCGGGCACACCTGCCGCCAGGTGTCCCTTGTAACTTAAATTTTCGATGACTTCGCCCTGGCCGTTCAGGTACATGTCGCGGTGTGCTTTGGCGGGGGCTTTCTCGCGGTAATCCAGGGCATTGATAGATCCGTCTTTTTGCCGAAGTACCAGAAAACCGCCGCCGCCAATGTTCCCGGCATCGGGATACACTACGGCCAGGGCAAACTGAACGGCAACGGCAGCATCTACGGCATTTCCCCCGCGTTTCAGGATCTGCGCGCCCACGGCAGAGGCCAGCGGGTGCGCCGTCACCACCATGGCTTTATCTGCCACCAGACCTGTTTTATGGAGATTGCGGTTAGTGCAACCTATAAAGCTAAAGAAGAAAAGAAGAAAGGAGATTTTCCGGATGATCACGCCTATTTGATTAGGTGAAGACAGATAATTCTTACTCTTTACCTCAATAGAAGGGCTTAGGTTTACCAGAAGTGCTTCGGCCGGAGATTAACTCTAAGGGAATGAGGTAGCAACTTACAAGCTTTCACAATTACAATCCTGATAGAAGCAAAAGCTTTTTACTAGGATCATGAAGGAAAGACTACTTACAAATAATGATTTTAATAGATAAAACTCCTTATTTGTTGAATTATTAATAGAATGTAGTTATTTTCAATAGACATTCATCTTACCAACGTTCCTTTTCCCTAAGAACCGGGTAAGGTGTTTGAAGAACAGCAAAGCATAAGGAAACGCCTCATGCTCTTTTTTGAAAATCAAAGTAGAAAACAAACCGCTATCACCTTGCCCTTTTCAGACTATGGAAACTGCGCGGGGTGTCCAGCTTTCTCTTTCCTCCCTCAGCGGAGATTCAGCCCCATCTACCGGCGTTTTGCACGTCCATTAAATTGCCCTTCTTGTACTTCACACCCGCCCTCGGTCAGTGCCTCCTCTACTGATAAGCACTTCTGAACCTGACCCATCCCTTCTTTTCAAATCCAAATCTTGTCTACTCCTATGAAAACGAATTTTCTATTTACCAAGGCAGTGTTATGGTGCAGTGCTTTGGCCTGTTTAAGCTTGTTTACTACCTGTTCTGACGACGATGACGAAGAACTGGCGGGTACGTTTTATGGTCCAATTGTAGCGTTGACGCAGGGAAATGTAAGAACCTGGGTGACCACTAATGACGTTGGAGTGCCAGTCTCTCTGGGCGTCACATTCTCTGAGCAGGCAGTGAAAGGAAACTTAGGCAACGCCATGCGGATGTACATCCTCGACTTACCGGAACAGGCAGAACAAACGCTTTACGACCACGTCATGCTGGATTGGAACCCCCAGGGCCATGACCCCGCACCCTTGTACGGAGTGCCTCACTTTGACCTGCATTTCTACATGATCTCACCGGAAGAAGTAGCTGAAATTAAAGGCCAGGCTGCCATGGACGAAATGCCTGCTTCGCAGTTCAGGCCACAAAATTATGTACTCACCCCGGGCGTGGTTCCGGCCATGGGAGCGCACTGGGTTGATATCTCAGATGTAAACAACTCACCGGGTAACTTCGCTAAAACCTTTATCTATGGTTCCGTTGACGGAAATTTCATCTTCCATGAGCCTATGTTCACCCTGGCCTATCTGAATACCTTGCCAACAGTAGGCACCCAAACCATTCCTATCCCGCAACCTACCCAGTACCAGGTACCAGGCTTGTATCCTCAACGGTACAGCTATTCCTACAACGCTTCCACCAAAGAATACACCATCTCCTTACTTGATCTGACTCAGAAATAATAATCTAGGCCTGGAGCCATTCTCCAGTCTTGTAGCTTCCAGGCAGTTTTATGAAATTCAGGTTAAAAGCAGAAGAACGTTGCTGAGGCTTTCAAGCTCCCAGTTATGTTCTTCCGCTTTTAATCTGTTTTGTCTAAATAATCCCAAAAACAAAAAAAGGGGGAGAGATCTTCCTTCATCAATGCCAATTTAGTAAGTCACATAAGTAAATCTGAGTTCTCAGAAATCAAAACATGCTTGAAAATGAGAGGGTAAGGGACCTTACTTGAACATAAGCGTAAAGGCCAAGATTTGGGATGCAAAGGTCATCCCCATTCTTCCGCTACTTTCCCCCGTTCTAGTCTTTCCATCGAGCGCCTCGCTTTTGGCCCTAGATATACTTGAACTAAAAGGTACGGACAGCTCAGGCCAAAAGGGCAGTGCGAGAGGGGAAGACGGGGTCTCGCGGCCGTGAGCGCATAGCAGCATTTATGAAACAACCCTGCACATGCACCTACGAGAAAAGCGGACAAACCAAGGGAACAGCTTTAGGCATGCACCCATAGTACATCTATTTTAAGATTATATCCCCAAAAACACCCAAAAACCTAACTCACCCCAATAAAGCCAATAACTCCTGCTTACTAAAAGCTTTCAGCATACCACCATCGGTCTTAATTAGATCCTTTACCAGGTCTTTCTTACTCGCCTGCAACTTCATGATTTTCTCCTCCACGGTATCGGGGCAGATGAGGCGGACGGCGACTACGTTTTTCTCCTGGCCTATGCGGTAAGTGCGGTCAATGGCCTGGTTTTCCACGGCGGGGTTCCACCACGGGTCTACCAGGTACACATAATCGGCGCGGGTGAGGTTGAGGCCGGTGCCGCCCGCTTTCAGGCTGATGAGGAACACGCGCACGTCTTCCTGCTCCTGGAACGCCGCCACCGCGCCCTGTCGGTCTTTGGTCTGACCGGTGAGCATGGAGTACTTGATGCCGCGGACATTCAGCTCTTTCTTAATCAGTTCCAGCATGGATACAAACTGCGAGAACACCAGGATCTTGTGGTGCGGCGCCTTGCTTTCAATCTGCTCCAGCAACACGTTCAGTTTAGATGAAGCCTCGCCAAACGAAGCTTCCTCAGGCAGCAGGGCGGGGGAGTTGCAAATCTGGCGCAGTTTGGTGAGGCCACGCAGCACGTGCATGGGATTCTTCTGGATTTCCTCCTCGGCTTGGGCCGAAATGAATTCCCGGATTTCCAGTTCATAAGCAGCGTAGACTTGGCGCTGCTCGGTACCCATCTCGCAATACAGCACCATCTCGGTTTTGTCCGGCAATTCTTTGGCTACCTGCTCTTTGGTGCGCCGCAGCAGAAACGGACTAATTTTACGCTGTAACTCGGCGGCCCGTACGCTGCTCTTGAACTGGTCAATGGGTTTGGAGTAATGATCCCGGAAAAAGCGTTTGTTGCCCAGCAGTCCGGGACAGGCGAAGGAAAGCTGTCCGTACAGGTCGTAGGTATTATTTTCCAGCGGGGTACCTGTCATCACTATTCGGTTGCGGGCCTGCAACAACCGCACCGCCCGGTACCGCTGGCTCTCGGGGTTCTTGATGTTCTGCGACTCGTCCAGGACGATGTAGTTGAACCGATATTCCTTCAGCACCAGAATGTCTGACAGCAGCGTGCCATACGTGGTGAGCACCAGTTCGTATCCATACAATTCCTGCGGATTTTTGACGCGGTGGTTCCCGTACACCGTCAAAATTTTGAGCGAAGGCGCGAACTTGGCCACTTCTTCCTGCCAGTTAAATAACAGCGACGTAGGCACCACCACCAGGTTGGTGTTGCGGGCTACTTTGCCGCGCTGCGAGAGCAGGAAAGCCAGAACCTGCACCGTTTTCCCCAATCCCATGTCATCTGCCAGGCAGCCGCCAAAGTTGAACTGGTCCAGGAACGAAAGCCAATTGAGGCCCTGCTGCTGGTACGTGCGGAGCGTGGCTTTCAACTCGGCGGGAACAGCTACCTCAGGAATGGCTTCAAAATTGGCGAGCTTTTTCCGGTAGGTAGCTAGTTCCTGGCGCACTTCCTGGCTCAGCACTTCCTCCTTGTAGAGTTCTTCAATGATGGCGAAGTTGATTTTGGGCGTGCGCAGGCGTTCGCCCACCACCTCTGAGCGCTCAAAAAAGCGTTTAAGTTTCTCTATCCACTCCTGAGGCAGAATGCCCTGAGAACCATCGTCCAGTTGCACGAAGCGGCTTTTGTTGCGCAGCGTTTTGTGCAGGTTCTTGAGTGAGGCCTTTTGTTTCCCGAACTGCACATCCAGCGAGGTGTCAAACCAGTTGATGCCGCTGGTCACCAGAATGGTAATTTTGACTTTGTGCGGGTTCAGGTTGGAGGCTTTGAGTTCTTTGAAGCCGAGCACGGTAATGTCTTTGTTCCGCCAGGTATCAAACGCCTCAAGAAACCAGTCCTGGTCCAGAAAGCGGTATTTGTGCAGGTAAAAGCAGTCCAGGTGCAGTTGCTCTTTGAAGAACGGATGCTGCTTGAGCACCACGGCCAGAAACTGCAGCTCGGCTTCCTTGTCGCGGGTCACCGTGAAGGAATTACCCAGCACATCAGTCGCGTAAATCTGCTTCTGTGAGAACACCGGAACCTCTACGTGGCCGTAGCGCATGACCGGCGTCAGCAGCACGTTATCATCAGATTCTGAAAGGTAAATAATCTGTTCCCGCCCTCCGTCAAAGCCTTGTTCTTCCAATTGCTTCGGCGTGGCCGGCTTTAGGAAAGAGTACGAGATCTTGATTCGGGTTTCCAGGTTAGCCAGAATGTTCTCCCGGAATTCCTCAAACTTGGACGCATGCACCAGCAGGTAATAACCGCGCTTCTGGAAAAAATCAATGACGCGCCGCAAGTCTGGGTTGTGCAGCAAATACAAACTGTTCTGAACCTGGAGGAAATGACCGTACTTGAGTTGCAGGTGCTTCAACGCGTACGGTTGGTCTTCAATGTGCAGCAGTGCCGTGACCGAGTAAAAGTTGTCTTTCACCTGCACCTCCAATACCAAGTCCAAGGGCGCTTTCTTCAACTGGATGGGTGACACCGAACTGGCCGTGATGTTGGCCGAAACCTCTGCGTTGTGCTGGTACACGTCCAATCCCAGCGGATTCTGCACCAAGGCTTTCAGGGCTTCCAGATCAGCTTCGGAGGGCTCGGTGTTGTAGTTGTTCTGAAAACGGGATAGCGCCGTGTAGAACTTGAGTTCCTCGGGCTGGTTGGTTTGCCAGACAAAATCCAGCGGACTCAGCGCTTTGAGCGGGTTCTTAATCTTTCCGGTTTGCGTGGAGGTCGCCTCCAGCAGTTCCACGCTCAGGTGCTTGTAGTATTTATGTTCGCCCAACACAATGATGCGCTGCGTATTTTCTTTGGGGCTGGGGCCCGAGGGCAGAAAGGGCAGTCCTTGTTTAGGCACGAGCTTCTCCTTCAAAAAAGCCTGTGATTCCTCCGTAATAGGCAACAACTCTGTCAACCGGGGCTTGATGAGCAGGCTTTTGTTCGCGTATTCCAGCAAAAAGTACTGGTCCAGGTTTTCCTCTTCGGCCAGGCCGTACTCTGCCGCTACCGGTCTTATTTTTTCTTTCCGGAGCGTTTCGTCAAAAAAGACCCTAAACTCCTGCCGGTTCAACAGGGTTTGCAGCACCTGCGATTGGTGCGCGCACATGGCTCGTTTAGTCACCTGGCACCCGCAGGAAAGCAGCAGTCCGTTTGGTAGCTGTTTTACCGAAACGGCCGGAAAACGGCCAAACGGAGACACCCCTGAAATCACTGCTCGGTTAATCTCCAGGTGCGTAGGTTGCAGGTCAAAGCCGATGGTGCCGCCCGCCATGGCCTCGGCGGAGGAGTGGCGGGCAATAAGGGCATAGGTGAGAGTTGCCCCATCAACGCCTTCCAAAAAATACTCTGTGGGGTGTACACTTGCCTGCGTGGGTACCTGTTCTTTTTCCGCCATGTGGCTCTTGTTTCTGAGGGGTTGAAGGTAGGAATTTTCTTCCGAAAGAATTTCCTGTTCAGGTTTTACACTAGCAAGTGAGCCGTTCTGGTGTTTTAGGGTTGTTATGAAAAAACAGGCAGGGAACGGTGTGAGGAGACTTGCAGCAAAGGACAACCACAAGAATTTCCCTGCAGAAATGTACTTTGGTGTATATCGTTTAATATAGGGGCAATCCCTTTGTACGGCCTTCCCGGTTTATCAGGCATTTTCTTATATTCCCTCCTAAACCATGTTTTAACCGAGATGAAGAAGCTCCTGCGTTCCTGTTTGGTATTTACGTTCTTATACGTACATCTCTCGTCATGTACTACTTCGCAAACAAAGACCGACAGTGACAGCACAAACGCAAAAACCGCAGGGAACCCTGTTTATCCGGGGTGGTACGCCGACCCGGAAGGCACCATCTTCGGCAAAAAGTACTGGATATACCCTACGTTTTCCGCGCGGTATAAAGACCAGATGCACCTGGATGCGTTTTCCTCGCCGGACCTGATTACCTGGACCAAGCATAACCGGATTATTGATACCGCTTCAGTGAAATGGGCGAACAAAGCCATGTGGGCTCCGGCGGTGGTGCAGAAAGGCAAAAGGTACTTCCTGTTCTTCGGGGCGAATGATATTCAAAGTGACCAGGAGGTAGGCGGCATAGGCGTAGCCGTCGCAGATAAACCTAACGGTCCGTTCAAAGATTACTTGGGCAAGCCGTTAGTGGACAAGTTTCATAACGGTGCGCAGCCAATTGACCAGTTTGTGTTCCAAGACAAAGACGGACAATATTACCTGATCTATGGTGGCTGGCGGCACTGCAACATCGCCAAACTGAAAGATGATTTCACCGGTTTTGTTCCTTTTGCAGATGGCACCACGTTCAAAGAGATCACCCCGCAGAACTATGTGGAAGGCCCATTTATGTTCATCCGGAACGGGAAGTACTATTTCATGTGGTCTGAAGGCGGCTGGACCGGACCAGATTACTCGGTGGCCAACGCTGTGGCAGACTCACCCTTCGGACCTTTTAAACGGGTAGGAAAGATCCTACAGCAAGACCCGGCCATCGCCACCGGCGCAGGACATCACTCCGTCATTCAGGTCCCCAAGAAAGATGAAAGGTACATTGTCTACCACCGCCGCCCCTTAACCGAAATTGACAGAGATCACCGCGTCACCTGCATTGAACAAATGTTTTTTAATGAGCAAGGCTTCATAAAGCCGGTGAAACTGACAAATGAAGGAGTAGCCAGAAAGCCTCTTTAATGTGTTTGCCTGATCTCTGATGCTGCTTGGCTGAGAAGATTCTCCCCTTCAGGGGAGCTAGAGGGGTGTTTACACCTGCTGTTCTATACATTGCTGAGGTTGCTTTCTTTTTCTAATGAGAAGGATACAAATGAAATTGGATTTGGAATGCATGTTCTCCTGTGTAAACACCCCTCTAGCTCCCCTGAAGGGGAGAATCTGCATTGATTTGACAAAGCTGGTGTTGTGGGAAAAAGTATATCATAGCAACAGCTCGGAAACGTGTTTCATTGCTTCTTCAGTTTAGGCTATCCTAGCCATTCGCATAATCCAAAAGGTTTATGCGTTGTTTTTAGTACCTTCAAATTTCAATTTACCCGAAGAAGTGCCTGAGGCATCTCTGAAACAAACTTTACTTATCATGAGCAAACAAACTTTAGTTTTTGGCAAGAAACCTGGTTTCTTGGTTTTGCTGGCACTGGTGGGTTGTACCTCTACACAGCCACAGCAAAGTGCTTCCACGGCAACCAGTAGTGTCCCGGCGCAAACCGAGATGAATAATGGCAATAGCGGTACCTCTGTGCTAGAAAATACCTTGTTAAAGGAATGGACTGGTCCGTACGGCGGGGTTCCTGCTTTTAACAAAATGGATCTAGCTGATATAAAGCCTGCTTTGGAGAAAGGCATGGCCCTGCACCTGGCAGACATCGAAGCCATTGTTACTAACTCTGAGGCGCCAACATTTGAGAATACCATTGTGCCTTATGAGAAAGCAGGCGAGGCTTTGGGCAGAGCCTTTATTTACTACGGCATCTGGGGCAGCAACATGTCTTCTCCCGAGTTTAGGAAAATTCAGGCAGAAATGGCGCCTAAGATCTCTGACTTCCGGTCGCAAGTTTCCCAGAACCCACGTTTGTTCCAGCGCATCAAGGCGGTGTATGACAACGCCCAGAAGTCTCCCTTACCAGCCGATCAGCAACGCGTGGTGCAACTGATCTATGAAGACTTCGCCATGGAAGGGGCTGGCCTGAGCGCAGAGGCCAAGCAGCGGTATGCCGCCATCAACAAAGAACTGTCATCGCTGTACACCTCCTACGGAAACAATGTGCTCGCTGATGAAGAGAAGTACGTGACCTATTTCACCAAAGAACAGCTGGGCGGTTTACCGGAGTCTTTTGTGAAAGCCGCCGCCAAAGCGGCCGAGGACCACGAGCAGCCAGGCAAGTACGCGGTCACCAACACCCGCTCTTCCATGGACCAGTTCCTGACCTATGCAGATAACCGGGCCTTGCGGGAGAAAGTGTGGAACACCTACTATTCACGCGGCGACAATGGGGATGCGAACGACAACAACCAGAACATTACCCGTATTCTGGGTCTGCGCGATGAGCGTGTGAAACTGCTGGGCCATGACACCTACGCTGAATGGCGTTTGCAGAACCGCATGGCAAAGAACCCGCAGAATGCCATGAACCTGATGGAAGCAGTATGGCCTGCAGCCCTGGCCCGGGTGAAAGAAGAGGTAAAAGACATGCAGACCGTAGCCAATGCGAGCGGTGCCAAAATCACCATTGCTCCCTGGGATTACCGCTACTATGCTGAGAAAGTGCGTAAGAAGAAATACGACCTGAACTCAGACGAGGTGAAGCAATACCTAGAATTGGGCAACCTGACCCAAGCTATTTTCTTTACAGCAGGCGAATTGTTCAACTTCTCCTTCAAACCTGTACCAGCCGGAACAGTGCCTGTTTTCCATGAAGACGTGAAAGTGTGGGAAGTAACCGATAAAACCACCGGAGAACATGTGGGCTTGTGGTACCTGGACCCCTTTGCCCGTCCGGGTAAGCGTTCCGGAGCATGGGCCTCACAGTACCGCAGCTTCTCTACCTTTGATGGCAAGAAAACAGTATTAGCCTCTAACAACTCCAACTTCATCAAACCAGCTCCGGGTGAACCGGTACTGGTTTCCTGGGATGACGCTACCACCTTCTTCCATGAGTTTGGGCACGCGCTGCATTTCCTGGCCTCTAATGTGAAATACCCAACCCTTAACAGCGGTGTGCGTGACTATACTGAATTCCAATCGCAGTTGCTGGAGCGCTGGTTGTCTACTGATAAGGTCATCAACCAATTCCTGAAGCACCACAAAACCGGTAAAGTGATGCCGGCAGACCTGGTAGCGAAGGTGAAGAAAGCGGCCACTTTTAACCAAGGCTTTGAAACCACTGAGTTCCTGGCTTCGGCGTTGATGGACCTGAAATTCCATACGGTTCCTGACCCAACCGGATTAGACCCCGACAAGTTTGAGCGCGAAACCTTGGCAGCCCTGAAGATGCCAAAAGAGATTGTAATGCGTCACCGCTCGCCGCACTTCACCCACGTATTCTCTGGTGAAGGCTACGCTGCCGGCTACTACGGCTACCTGTGGGCCGATGTGTTGACTTCAGATGCCGCCGAAGCGTTTGAAGAGGCGCCGGGAGGATTCTATGACAAAGAAGTGGCAGCTAAACTGGTGAAATACCTGTTTGCTCCCCGCAACTCTATGGACCCTGCGGAGGCTTACCGCCTGTTTAGAGGCCGTGATGCCAAAAATGACGCGCTTATGCGCGATCGTGGCTTCCCGGTTCCTGGTCAGAAAGCCTCAAAGCAAAAGACTTCTAAGAAATAGGTAAAGCTAAGCAAATATAAAAGCCTCATGTGCTCCTCTATGTTGGGAGAGTGCATGGGGCTTTTCTATGTTTTTGGGTATATCGTCCCCCTTTGAAGGGGGTAGGGGGATGACAAAGACGCTTATAGAAACAATGAACAGCTGTAACAGAAAACTTTAAAATGATTCTCGGGAATACCTAACCCGCACGAGTAATCATCCCCCTACCCCCCTTCGAAGGGGGACGATACGCGTGCTAATTTAATCCCACAATATTGGCAATAGAAATTCTTTTACCAGGTCAGGTGTTTTCTGCATCTTTTTCCGAAATAGGGTCTAATCTGATCATGCTTTCAGAATTGATGCAGTAGCGTAAGCCACTGGGTTCTGGCCCATCAGGGAACACGTGACCTAGGTGACCATCGCAGACATTGCACTGCACCTCTATGCGTTGCATGAGGTGGCTGTCGTCAAACAAGTACTTAATGGCTCCTTTGGTGATAGGTTGGGTAAAGCTTGGCCACCCGGAAATGGCGTGGTACTTCTCAGTGGAGTTGAACAAGAGACTGCCACAGCCGGCACAGGCATATACGCCGGGTTCATAAGATCGGCAGAAAGCATTTCGGTACGGAGATTCGGTTCCTTTCAGCCGCAGGATCTGGAACTGGGCAGGGGTGAGGGATTGCTGCCATTCAGCCTCAGTTTTAACTACCAAACGGTCAGGTTCTGGGTTGCTGTATTTCGCATACTTGATCACGTCTATCCACCGCATCATGAGTTTCTTACTACAAAATTTAATTTACTTAATCTCAGCCACACTTTCACTTTTCTTAAAAGCTGGGTATGCTAAATACGTTTAAAGCAGGGTTACTTGCCTAATTTTTTTAAAGAAAAAGACAATTTGTATTTAGAGGTAAATTTCTGAAAATAAGGCATAAACAAGCTGAAGACTGCTATATAGAAAGCAGAATATATTAGAGAGGCTTGGGTAAATACCACTTTTATGCCTGTTTTGACGTATGAAGCGTGTAGGTACCGGGGGCTTTATCCTAAATGCCCGCTTTATGGAAGGAATTTACCTGTTGGTCTACATTGCAGAACTATGAAATACATTTTCTCTTCTATCTTTTTTCTCTGTTTCCTAAGTATGTCGCAGGCGCAAATTATAACCGCGCCAGACTCTATCAAACCCGGTCGGGGCGCCCGAGAAGCGCAACTGGAACAGATAAAGGAACGCAAAAAAAGGTTGTTCACCGATGCAGAGGGAGGTACTGAGCCGAAGAATGCTTTTCTTTTGGATACCACGCTGTTCAACAAGTATGGAGACCTACTCCATGATGATCCTGAATACAACAAGCGGCAAACCATTTGGAAACCCACCGCCCAGGTAGTAGGAGTAAACGCCCTCTTTATGGGATACAACCGGTACATGGCCAAAGCAGATTACGGCTACGTAAGCCGGGAGACCTGGAAGAAGAACCTTCGTTCTGAACCTGAGTGGGACACAGATGAGTTTGGCATAAACTTCATTGGCCATCCGTACCAGGGCACCCTGTATTTCAATGCCGCTCGGTCGCAGGGCTACAATTACTGGCAGTCGCTTCCTTTTGCCGTGACCGGAAGCCTGACCTGGGAGTACTTCGGGGAAAACACTTTGCCTTCCTACAATGACATGATTTATACTCCTTTGAACGGGGCTGCTTTGGGCGAAATCCTCTATCGACTGAGTTCCAACATACTGGATGACCGTACCCGGGGCCGGGAGAGGGCGCTGCGGGAGATTGCCGCCGGAGTGGTAAACCCCGTACGAGGTTTGAACCGCCTCTTGCAGGGTAAAACCTTCCAGGTCACCAACAAAGAGGTATACGAAAAAGAACCCATCAACATTACGTTGTTTGCCGGGGTACACCGCCAGAACAAACGGCAGGACGATCTATTCGGGCCGGGAGATACCAAGGGAATGCTGAACGTGCAGGTAGATTATGGGAATCCTTTTGAGCTGCAGAAACGCAAGCCGTTTGACTTGTTCCGCTTTCGGGCCGAATTCAGCAAAGGCGGCGATGACACCATTTCTGGGACCATCAACAACATTACCGGGTACGGCCTCATCTTCGGGCGGAACGGGCACCTGGGAAAGCTGGATGTGCTCACCGGTCTCTTACAGTACTATGATTATTGGAACACCCGCAACTTTGACCTTGGGGCCCTTGGCTTTGGAGGAGGGCTTTTTACCAGGCTTCCGCTTACAAACCAATTGAACCTATACACCAACGCGCACCTGGGAGTAATTCCCCTGGCCGGGAACAGCACCCGTTTTGCCCCAGATGAAAATGGCCTTCGGGATTATGTCTACACCACCGGGTTGCACGGAAAAATTGAAAGTACGTTGAGCTTGGGCAAGTATGCCTCGGCTGCCTTTGTATACTACCACTACTGGCTTAAAACCTTTGAAGGCTTGGAAGGGACAAATTCCATTGGCATCATCAGGCCCCGCATCACCGTGCAGGTGTACAAAAACTTAAGCATGGGTTACGAGCATTTTGGGTACACCACCAACCGACGCTTAGTAGCTTACCCAACCCAACGTTCCGTGGTTACTGACCAAAAGATTTTCCTGCAGCTGTTCCTGCAAGACCCGCAGCGGAAGGGCCGGTATAACTAAAAAGGCAAATTTCAGCTTCAAAGTAGTTTTGAGCCTGTTTTCAGAAACTACAACGTAAAGAAGGCCAAATGCCTTACCTTTATTCTGTTTATGAATGAAGTTATTCCGGCTCCAACTACTTGCTAAAAGCCGCTGGAGCCGGAGCAGAGCAGAAAAACCATGAAAGTAATAGGCAACGTTCTAGATATTACCACCACAAGAGACAGCCGGCACAAGGATGTTGAGGTTTACCTTGATTCTATTGAGTACCTCACGAGCAAAAAGGACGGACGGTATTACCAGGACTTTGAGTACCTGGAGGAGCTGGAAACGCCTTTGGTCATCACCGGCGATTGCCTGGCGCGGGTGAGTGGAAAAAAGCCAGATGACGGGGAATACGAGTTCAAGGTGTTTGACAAAGAAGGGGAGGAGTACGTCCATAACCCAAACAAACAGCTCTTCCTCACCCTGGAGTATGACTTTGACGAAAACCTGACCATTCTTTCCTCAGCGTATTACTCTGTGTCAATGCCCAATGAGGAGTTCACCAAATTCAAGACCGAGAGAGAAAAGGAAAAGTCCCGGAAAAACTGGAAAGGCCGTAAAAAATCTTAACTGAAGTTTAGGGTTTATTTTATAAAAAGTAGTTCAAAATCATAAACCTTTAGGCACAGAGGCTAGTAAAACAAGAAGTTAATCTGTTCCTAAAAGTCTTCCGCCGTGAACGCATCAGGATCTGAAAATGTGGTTTCGCTTCAGCTGACAATGCTGTACGAAGATGAGATTGTCCAGATTCAGCTGGACAGGCAGGCGGCGGTGCTGCAGTTAACGTTCCTCCAAACGCCCACCCTGGAACAATTCAGAAACGGGTACCGGCTGGCCATTGACCGTGCCGTGGCAAAAAATGTGAGACTCTGGATCACCGATGCCCAAAAAATCAAAGCCATGCTTCCCGAAAACCAGGTTTGGCTTAAGCAGAACATGGCGCAACTGTTCACCTCTTCCCAGTTACGGAAATTTGCGATTGTCATGGCTCCCGAGTGTTTCGTCATGACTAATCCAAACAAGGTCTACGAGAAGCCAACGCCCGAAACAGAAAACGCCAGCCCCATCAAAGTGCATTTTGATAAAGAGGCAGCTGTGGAATGGCTCTTAACTAATTAACCAGGTTTACTTTACTTAAGACGCTTTCCCCTTACCTTTGAGATATTCCCCTGCCCGGTTACCTTGTAAGTGACCTGGTGCCCGGAAGTACAACGTCAGAAGGTTTCCGGGTTCTGATGCAATGAAAGCAATTCTATGAAGCATACGCAACCTGAACTAAGATCAGTCAATGTGGTCAGGTATGTAACCCCCTTGCGCGAAGGCGGCTCTTTGCCCGCCATCATTGAAGCCGACGATGATTTCCTATATGTGTTGAAGTTCAGAGGCGCCGGACAGGGAGTGAAAGCCCTTATTGCCGAACTGGTGGCCGGAGAACTTGCCCGGGTTTTAGGGTTGAGAATACCCGAACTGGTTTTTGCCAACTTAGATGAAAGCTTCGGCCGTGCCGAACCAGATGAGGAAATCCAGGACCTGCTGCAGTTCAGCGTAGGGCTCAACCTGGGGCTTCATTACCTGTCCAGAGCCATTACCTTTGATTCGTTAGTCACCACAGTAGATGCCCGGTTAGCGTCCCAGATTGTGTGGCTGGACTGTTTGATTACCAATGTAGACCGCACCGCCCGCAACACCAACATGCTCATGTGGCACAAAGAGCTTTGGTTGATTGATCATGGTGCAGCCTTTTACTTTCATCATTCCTGGCAGAACTGGAAGGAGCAGGCCAAACGTCCTTTTGTGCAGGTGAAAGACCACGTGTTGCTGCCCCAAGCCACGCAATTAACAGAAGTAGATGCAGAATTCAAGGCCCTGCTTTCTCCTGAGCAGATTCAATCTATTGTATCTTTGATCCCAGATGACTGGCTTACGGGAGATTCACCGTTTGCCACCCCAGAAGAACACCGGCAGGCGTACGCACAGTTTTTAGAGGCCCGTCTGGCCCATACCGATATTTTTATCCAGGAAGCGCAGCATGCAAGAAAAGCACTTATTTGAATACGCCACTTTGCGGGTAGTTCCGTGCGTAGAGCGCGAGGAATTTCTCAATGTGGGTGTCATTCTATACTGCCCCGCGCAAGGATTCCTGAAAACTGTCTATCAACTTGATCCAGCCAGGCTTACTGCTTTCTCTTCTGAGCTAGACCAGGAGGAACTGCAGGAACGGTTACAGGTATTCGAAACTATCTGTACCGGCGGCAAAGCAGGCGGAACCATAGGGAGGTTACCCATTGCTTCGCGTTTCAGATGGTTAACCGCTACCAGAAGCACCATTGTCCAGACCTCTGCGGTTCACCCCGGCTTATGTACAAACGCCCAGGAAACACTTGACCGGCTGCATACTCAATTGGTAAAGTAAAAGAGAAACACAGGGGAGAAGCAACCAAGTAGTGTTGAATCTAGTAGAGAATGCCTTTAGCTTAAATTTTATGTAAAGTAACCTTACCTTACTTTCTCTTTGTATTTGGAATTCCTATCTCTGAAGATGTGTTCTCTAATTAAGCCACAAGGTCGGATATGCTTAGACATAATAGAAGTAAACCAAGTTCTTGTACTATCCAGCTAAACTCATTATTGAAGAGTAGAGATTAAAGTTTGCCATGAAAATGACGGAAAAAGAGTTTGATGAGAATTTTGTTCAGACCCTAGATGCTTTTCTAGTGTCCATGGCAGAGAGTTCAGATGTTGATCTAGACAAGTTTTACACCATGACCTGCCTTTTGGAGAACCTGAGGTTCTTTAGCCCTGTTCTTTACGGAGCTTTGAAAGACAGCCATAAAAAGTGAATTCTTAATTAAAAGGAATGCTGCTGTTGCCGGGGATGTATTGATTCTGCATTAGAGCAGTAGGGTGAGGTAGCCTATCATAGAGGTTCCCCCATAAATTACAAAAGGTATTGGTAAACGCTCTACAGGCGTTCTCCAATACCTTTTTCCTTTAGAAGAATCTACAGTATTACGTGTTACATGTGAAATGAACACAGAATGCCATGGTTCTTTTTAGTCAATCAGTTTCACGTTAATAGCATTTAGGCCTTTGATGCCTTTCTCTACCTCAAACGTTACTTTATCGTTTTCCTGAACGGTGCTGTTCAAAGCATTTTGGTGTACAAATATGCTTTCCTGTGATTCATGGTCTTTGATGAACCCGTACCCTTTAGAAGTATTGAAGAAGGTAATAGTCCCTTTTCTGATGAGATCAGCGGGATCTAGTTCTGCTTGCTTGGAGATTCCAATCTGGATGTCTTCCTGCTTGATGATCGTCTTCTTCTTGTTTGGGTCTGGGGGAGTGGAGGTGATATTGCCGTTGTCGTCAACGTAGGCCATCATTTCGTCAATGCCTTTTCCTTTGCTGGAACTGGCAGTACGTTCTTCCTTCTTCTGTTCCTTGTCCTGGCGTTTCTTTAATTTTTTCTTCTCTTTTTCTTTTTTACTAAAGGTTTCTTGTGATCTACCCATTATGTGTTCTTGCTCTTTGATGTTAACTACTGTGATTTCTGAGGAATGACGGCCGTTGCCGTGCGCGACTAATTACCTAAACAGGAAATTGGTGCCGTTGCGGATCCACTTCTCAAAGAAGGTGTTGTCATTAAATTCGCCTGAGACTAACTCTGCCTCAGTTTTGCTCTCATTAGAGCGGGAGTTCATGAATTTCTGAAGGGAGTCTTGGTTGTTAGGCACCCAGTCCTGTCCTTTTTTCAAAGCAACACACAGATATTCACGCGTCTCGGTATCTACTAGGTATTTTCTGTTCATGCAATTAGTTTAAGTAGGTTCCGAAGGCCAGAACCAAGAGTGAAGACAGAAAAATATCTGTCGGTCTGAATAAAAAAGCCTTACTGGTTGTAAGGCTTTTTATTCTTGATGTATATATACTAACTAAGCGCGTTTAACATTAACCGCGTTCAATCCTTTTCTTCCTTCTTGAAGATCAAAGGTTACCTCGTCGTTTTCTCTGAGTTCTTCAGATGTTCCAGAGACATGTACGAAATACTCTTGACCTGATGCTGCATCTTTAATGAACCCGAAGCCTTTCTCGTCATTGAAGAATTTTACTGTTCCTTTATTCATGATTTGTTGTTTACTGTACCTCTACTACATTACTTGCAGCAGAACCGTTCCTTATTTTCGTACAATGTACAATAAAAAGTTTACAATCTAAGGATAATTCTTAATAAACTACTAAATCAATCTTGTTTCACTCTGATCAAAGTTTAATGAAAATAGTATATAAACAAGAAGAGTAGTTGTATAAGATGCATTGGCTCAGGGCTATCTACCCGGTAACGCACTAAGAATAATGTGCTTGGTTTTCAGACCCATTAATTAAGAGTTGCTAGTTTATGGCTCATATCTGTCAATCGCATTTCCTACAAACTTAGATTTCCCTTTGGCCAACTGGGCTTGGGAAGTTTCGGGTTTACTAGAAAGCAAAATAGTCGAAACAGGAAACCAGTCCTGATGAGGTAAAGATTTTCAGCACACATTTATTTTTAAGGTGAATTATATTTTAAACCGAGCCTGTTTCCAGGAAGGAAATGAAAACCAAAGGGTAAGTGGTAATAGGTAAATCTTTGTCCGGAATCTCTTGGAATTAGCCGAATTTAGGCCTCACTACAGCTGCACTTAAAAAAAGATAAAGCAGCCTTTGTTGAATAGGGCTGCCTTGATTATTGTGATACAGAGGATTCCTTTAGTTGTTGCATGCGTTCCTTTTATAAAACACACCTAAAGCAGATTTATAATTTACTTTTTGTGCAGTTACTTGTTAGGAGTCTCTACAACCACTTTAGAGAGTTCACTTAGAATAATGGTGAGGTTTTCTGTAGTCAGGGGCTTAGTAAGAATGGGGAGTCCATGCTGTTTGGCTTTCTCTAAGTCATCTGGGTGATTTGAAGAGGACAGGAGAACTACTTTAGGAGCGCAGCAAAGATCCATTTTGCCGTATTCCTCCAGAAATCCGAAGCCGTCTAATACAGGCATGTTGATATCAAGGAGAATTAGGTCAAGGTGACATTCAGAAACGTTGGAGGAGCAACAAGTAGTAAGCAATACCTCGTGCGCCTCCTGGCCGTTTGTGGCTACTACCGTTTCTTCAGCAAAGGCCATGCGGTCCATGAGTTCTATGTTCAGAAACGTAGAAATGTCATCATCATCAACTAAAAGGACTTTCCTGACCATCTTCAATGAGGTGTGTTTATGCACCAAATCTTGCCTAAGAAATATATAAGACAAGGCGGTTGTCCGTATAAACCGCAAATTAATAAAAGAATGTTGGGTCTTGAAAGCTATTTTTAGAGTAAGGGAATATCAAACTTCTCTGTCTGGCAGAAGCCAATGAAGAGCACTAGCATAGTCTGTAAACACTTCATGCTGAATTACACCTTTGGCTTCGTATCCTTCCTTTGTTTTTTCAGTGAACTCGGTATTGACCACAAGGCTTGGGTAAAAGTCTGCTGTCACCACCGCCAGCTTGAGGAGGGGAGATTTGGATGCCTCTTCCTGAAACTGGGTTAAAATCCATTCCTTTTCTTCAGCAGTGATGATATACAATTGCAAGTCATCTACCAACCAGCGGCTTATTTGATTTTTGTGTGTGAAGGCAAGAGCTTCCTGAAAGCCCACCTTCCGTTCCTCCATGGAAATTTGGCGTTTCCACTCCAGAAGGAGGAGTGATTGCGCTTCTAGAAGGTGAATAGATACGTACTCCTTATGAAATACCAACTGGGGGGAGTCCTTGAAAGGGTACTGCTTATCCATCGCTTTTCAGTTATAGCCAAGGAATTCTCTGCCGCCAGGGGAAATAGGCTGGGTCTCTTGGTTGCCCCATTGTATTATGCCCAAGTTTAATTATAAGAGTTTTGAAATGCAATTCTTTGTAGCTTATGCGTGCGGCATGGCTTATAAGAGACGAATACTTCTGTGTTCCAAGACTATGGAATTAATTTATTCAAAAGGTAAAGAGAATGAAAGCCTAATAGTCTAGGTGTCTCTCAAAGTGTTGAAGGAGCCCTAGTATTGATAATTTTGTGTCGTAAAATGCCTTCAGGTAGCCGTATAGATCTCTTTTTGGGGCAGAGGTGATGGCCTGCGCTTCATGCAGTAGGTTATCTACCTGCCAGGCAACTTCTTGGAGAGGTTGAGAAAGAGTGGGTTCAGATGCCTCTAATTGGGCAACAAGTGAACGAGCTTGAAGCGCCAGCATGGCTACCTCATTAGGAGCATCGCCGCGTTCAAATACTTCATTGTTGAAACCCTCCTTTATTTTGCCTATCATAAAGGCTTGGTAGGTAAAGTTGCTTGGTTGAGTAGTGCTTTTCATGGTTCGGGGTAAAATGCGACTACATAAAAATATGCAATAAACAACAAGCAACAATCCAAAACGATAGAAATAGAACTTTACAGGTTGAGTATTGCTAATTAGACGATGAATAAGCTTTAGAATTGCTTTGTGTAAATATAAATATTGAATAAATTTAATTCTGAATATAAAAGAAAAGGCTCTTGTGGCCATAAGTCAGCAGGGGCAAAAATGCTTATTCTTCAATTTAAATCAATAATTAGCTAACGTTCTGTAGATGGAGCACATTTTGTGCATTAGCGTTATAGAAAAACCTCTGGGTACTGAAACCTAAATAATTGATAAATGAGTTGTCCTTAGAATGCTATACCAAAAGAGAAGCCGAGGCCTCTGATTCCTGCAAAGGGTGCATTCCCTTTTACGTTTACCCCATTGCTAGTCACAGTGGCGTCTACCTTAGGGTTCCAAGGCAGGTCATCATTAACAGACTCAATCTCTTCCTCTAACTCCTTTCTTTCAGCAGGAGTCATGGTACTTAGGTCTGACTTGCCATCTAAGTCAAGCTTCATTTTCCCGAGATGCCCCCCCATGATATACCAGTCAAAGGTTATTCTTTTAGCGATGAGCCACTGGGCGCCTACCATCAATCCGCCTCCTAATCCTGTGATTTTACCATCTATCGGGATTTCGTAAGTCCTGGAGTCAGTTTCATACTCATGAGAGTAGGTGGCGTCCAGATTCATGTAGCGACCATATAGGGCCAGGTATAAGCCTCTTGCTCCTGGTTTCTTGCCCGAGTAAAACCTGAGTTCACCAGTATAGGCCTTGTTGGCAATGGTAGAATTCTGGAGTTGTTCAATAAGGTCGTCTTCGTCCTCCGCAGATTGGTCCAAACCTTTTTCCACCAGCGGAATGGACGACACAATTGATTTAGGAATAAATGAATACCCCGCCACCAGAGTCATTTTTCTGGTTAATGACCGTTCATAACTAAAGCTGTAATTGTTGAAGGCAAGCGAAGAAAGGTTCATCTTAACTATGTTTCTCCGGAATACTTCCTGCTTAGATGCTGGATCAGATGGAATGATCCCCTGCGAAGGTGAAGTAGCATTAATTGATTGTGCCTTTGTCGTGTCTGTTGCAGGTAGTTCCTGGGCAAAACTGTTAAGAGCCGAAAAGAGCAAGAGGAGAGTAAGGGCTTTAGTCATATAGTATTTTGTATTTATATTTTTTCAAATTTAAATACAAAATAGTCTTAATAAATACTTAAAAATAGGTATTTATCTAATAATATTTGAACTTTGTTGTTATAAATTGTACAAAGTGATTCGGTTCATTTTGAATCAGAAGTAGAGGATTAGTAATTACAATAAGTAGTATAACTTACACATCCACCAATCCTCTAACTTCCAGAACATACGGGCCCAGAGGAGCAATTTGGTTTATGCTGAAAGCGAGAGCTCCCGGCTTAGACTGGGAGCTCTCGCTTTTAGATGTTATGTCGATTCAGCTGCTTTTAATTGTGCTTAAACATATAAAACACTCCTAACTGAAAGCCACGGTTCGTAGATCTGTTGGCGTTATTTTCGTTTATGTTACTGATTCCATGGTTGTAACGGGCATCCAGGCCAATGCCTGTTTGTACAAACACATAACTTACACCTGCGCTAATCCCAAAATCGAGTGAATTAAATCCACTTTTCACATCGGTGCTAACACCATCATTTTTTGAATTTGCACTAACCAAGTACCCTATTTGCGGACCAGCCTGTAACCGGAAACCATTGTTATACATGTACTGAAGCAAAACGGGTACATTGATGTAGCTCAGGTTTAACCGGGGATTGGAAGAGTTATTTAATTTCCCCCCCTGGCCCGAGAACATAATTTCAGGTTGTAAACCTACGCGGTCAGATAGGTGGAAGTGGCTGAGTAAACCAGCGTTAAAGTGTTCTTTAGTATTGTAGTTCGAGTTGCTTATGCTATATAAATTTAATCCGCCTTTTATGCCCAGGTTCATGTGCTGTGCATGTGTGCTATTAGCTGCTATAACAAACAGCACAACGAGTAAAAGTAGTTTTTTCATCTTTTTATTTTATTGTAAGTTGTTTTTTTTCTTGTTTAATAAGAACTATTAAATAGACTCATTGGGCTTCTATTAAAATTAAAGCACCAGAAAATAAAGAATAACGATACCTGTTCAAGTATTTTGATGTGATTTTAGAACTTTAGAGGTTTTAGGTAATTCTTATCACAATTAAAAAGACTTTCAGTTTTTAGTTATTTTACTGAAATCTTCTTCTCTGGGCTGTTTTGCAAGTCGTATACGGAGTTTGAAAATAAAAGTATATTGGGAGGTATAGATAAATCAAATTGTACTTATATTTTGTTGACAATATTTAAAACTTAATGCTGTTTGCTTCTATATGCATAAAGCTTCACAAAAGTTTAAGATCCAAAAACTAAAAATATTGACTGCCCTGATACCAAGGCTTCTTTCATTTTTAGTAGCATAGGCCACTTCTAGTTTTTCTTTGGAAACAACAGAGTATCAAAGAAAAGAGGGGATTACAGATGCATTAGCTCTCAATAACTGGCACCCAATAGGGTAGTTTGGATAAGTGCAGGCTATTGATGTCTGAATAGCAAGAAAAAGCCCCTCAGAATGAACTGAGAGGCTTTCGTGTAGTCCGTAGGGGAATCGAACCCCTGTTACCAGAATGAAAATCTGGTGTCCTAACCCCTAGACGAACGGACCATCTTTCGGTTTTGATGGTGCAAATATAGAAGGCTGTTTTTTATCTGCCAAACTTCTTCAGGAAAAAAGTTGAAGGTTTTTTACCTTAAGACTGCATCTCTTTCTTAACCTTCTGATTATTAAGAGAAATGCAGGAGGATGTTTTTTGTCACGCAGTCTATTTTTCTACTTTTAGTAAGAAGCACTAAAAAAGAAGGAATTTGCCCTGTTGCTTTATTCTTGAGAAAAAGCAACAGGGCCAATTAAGAAGTTTATTGCTGGGTATGGTGAAACTTTACTTCTATTTAGGCTTTAAGTTTTTGGTAAGAAAAGCGTTTACTCAAAATCTATTTTGCCTCCGTGTTGGTCAAGGGTGAAAAGGTGGCGGGCCAGTTCAAAAGTTGTTGGGTTCTCCAACGCACTTTCATTACGGGCGTTTTTTTCGCTTTCTCCTACTTGCCGAAGTTCTAAATACAGTCTATAGCTGCTTTTAAGGTGCTGAAACAACCCGTGAAGGGATACTTTAGAGATTTCCAGTTGCTCCGCATCATAAGCAGTTCTTTCCAGGATTTCCTCTACCAGGTAAAACTCCTCTTGTATAACCTGGTGGGAGCCGTCTTCGCCTAATACCAATGGTTTGTACACTTTGAAATAGTGCTGATAAGCTAGGAAAGTACTGCCGGTGCTGTCTTTCAGGTTGATGACAATAGGAGAGTCTTGGACCTCATTCTCCGGCTGATTAGAGAACAAAGCAAAAATTTGTTCTCCCTGCCCATCATAAAAAGTGAAGAGCCTAACCAGTTCCTTCAAGTCAAACCCTAAAGAAACTCTCTTTGTATCTTCCCCAGATGAAAGCATTCCGGTTACAGTGACGGCAGTATCCACGTCATACACTATCTCCTCCATTTCAAAGACATCTGTCAGTAAGATGGACTCTGGGGCGTAAGAAGCAGGATCTATGCCAATGAGGGGCAGTAACGTATCTTCAGGGTAAACCACAGAAGGGGTAGTCGCTTCCTCGGCAGCTTCTTTTTTAATTAAGCTGGAGACAAAGCTGCTATGGTTTTCACTTTCCCCAATGTTTTTTAGTTGCTGCAGGTAGGTGTCCAGAAACTGGAGGTGAGGCTTTAAAGTCTTGTAGATTTTGGTTCGCTTGTACGTCTTCCGGTGATAGTACAGCAAGGTGGCTACCTCACCATAACAGTCCAATTCCTTTACAGACTCCATTTCCTGTAAGACGGCCTCAGGAGTGGCTTTGTCTTTCAGGAGCATCTCCTCGAACAGGAAAATAGGATAGTCGTGGGTAGGTTGGCCAATTTCCGGCAAAACGTTGAACGCACTCATCCTTTCTGATTTGGCTTCCTGCAGTAACTCCAAATTGGTTTTTACGGGAGCCATCAGATGCTCAGTGGCTGCTGCTTTCAGCTGGTTCTGGGCTTCCTCTACCACTTCATCCGTTAAGGGAGTTATTTCAGTAAACTGCCATAGAATCTGAAGATGGGTATGGGATGGGGGTAAGCCATACGCAGACATGATGTCTTCTTCCAGTTCTATGACTGCCTCAAACAATTCTGTATTTTCCTCAGGCCCACCATTTTCTTTTAATTCCTGATAATGTTGGTAGTACGTCTTGAGTTTATCTGTTACCTGCATATCCAGTGGTTCCTTTACGAAGTTAAAGATGGGTTCGCGACAGGGTTGGCTTATGAAAAAGGAGAAAGCCACTACCCGTTGGTCTCATTGGCTTTCACCAATCAACTCTGCTCTACTATGTAAACTAGTACGCAATAGCAGACTTTTTAGTATTGGACTTTTAGGATAATTAGTAGCGATGTGCAGGATGAGGGAAATAATTGACACTTCATTTTAAGCCCTTTTTCTGAAAAGTATTGCCAAAACAAGTGGAATACCTTCAAAGGCTGACGCCTTAAGGCTCTTTGTACATTTCCAGATACTCCGGAGCCACATAGTCTGTCAGCCAGACCTTGTTCTCTGATCTGTAAAAATTGATTCCTTCCTGGCGCATAAGCCCACTTTTAACCAGAAAGATGAAAGGTTTTCCATGCCGGGCACCAACCTTCCTGGCCGTGTCTACCTCACTGGAAAGATGCACGTATTGTCGCGACCTCTTATGAAGGCCGTTTTGGAGAATGGAGGCTACATTTCGTTCTGCCGTGCCGTGGTACAGGAATTCTGGTGGATTAACTACCTTCAATTGGAGGTCAACGGCTAATGAATGTCCCTGATTGGCTCTGATGCGGGTATGATCCTGATTGAAAGCAAACCGCTGCTTGTCATTCGTTGAAACAACCTCTTCCAAACGTTCTCGGGTAATAGGTTTACCTTTAGCGTTAAGTTTCTGCAGGAGTTGCTCAACGCTTGTCCAGCCTTCTTTATCTAGCTGTATGCCTAAAGCCTCAGGTTTGTGCCGAAGAACCAGGCTTAGGAATTTGCTGAGGTCTCTGTTATTCATAAGCCGAAGGCATAGGGGTGTGAGAAGTTTAGCATTTCATTTTTACGGCTATTTTCTGAAAAAGACACTTGAAACACTTACCAATAAACTTGTTGATGTTTTCCAATGGCCCTAAAAGCAGAAAAGCCCGGCTGAACCGGGCTTTTCTCTAAATGTATCTTTATTACTTAACTTCTTTCAGAAGCTCCTGTACGGCTACTTCCAACTGTTGGTCTTTGCCTTTGCTTACCAGTTCGTACTCGTTCATCACTTTCACGTCTGGCTCAGTTTGCAGGTTCTCCAGATAGCGGCCCTGCACATCCTTAACGCCCAATGGCGGAACACCCCAGCGCACGCTGTTGTCCTGGAGAGATTCCCATCCGGCGAAGGTACAGGTGCCTGGTACCGGCATCCCTACCAGTTTGCCTAATTTCAAATCAACGTAGCTAAACGCGAAGCAGTGACCATCTGAATAATTCGCTTCATTGGCTAAGGCAATACTGGGTTTCGTCCATCTGAAAGCGGGTTCAATACCCACGGCACGATTGTCTGTGGTGTAGTTCAGGAACATTTTACCGCTCAGGAACATGGCAAGGTCTGCTACCAGGTCACCACCGCCGTTGTTACGGGAGTCTACCACCATGCCTTTGCGGTTGGCGTATTTGCCCATCACTTCCTCATACACGGTGCGGTAGCTAGGGTCGTTCATGCTTGGAATGTGCACGTAGCCCAATTGGCCGTTGCTCAGGCGATCTACTTCCTCTGCGTTGCGGCGTACCCAGCGCTTGTACAGCAAACCGCTTTCTTCACCTGCAGAGATAGGCTTTACCGAGATGTCTCTGCGCTTTTTAGAAGACGGATCATAAATGGTCAGCAGGGTGTTCTTGCCTGCTTTGCGGTTCAGGAACTGGGCATAGTCTTTCTCAGGAGTAAGGGTTTCGCCATCAATTTTCTCGATAATCATACCCGGTTTCACGTCAAAACCAGCTTTCTGCAGTGGACCTTCCAAAATCACCTCTTCTATTTTGAGGCCGTTTCCGAAAAAGTTCTGGTCATAGAAAACCCCCAAAGACGCCGTTGCATCAGCATTTACCGGGACGTTGGAGAAGCTGGATCCTGAGTGTGATACGTTCAGCTCGCCCAGCAATTCGCTCAGCATTTCAGAAAATTCGTAGTTGTTGCTGATGTGTGGCAGGTACTTTTCATAGTCTTCTTTCAAGGCAGCCCAGTTGGCGCCGTGGAAACCAGCCGTGTAGAAAGTCTTGTTGGTGCGGCGCCACACGTGCTCAAACATGAAAGCACGTTCCGCAGCTACGTTCAGGTTCATGTCACCGCTTATGGCCACATTTTCCTGCTTGTTGGCGGTTGGGTCTAACTTGATCACCCGGCCATCGGCTAACAGGAACAGATTTTTGAAGTCTTTGTCCCAGTCCATGCTGGCGCGGGTGGCGTTCAGCGTCACGGCCATTTTGGTTTCCTTGGTGCGAAGGTTGGTGCTCCAGAGGTTGTATCCTTTCTCAAAACGAGCTAAGTAATACAATGTCTCGCCGTCTTTAGAAACCAAGGCATCTCCTAATTGAGAAGAATGCAGTGTCAGGCGTGCTTTGCGGGTTTTTAATCCTTCCCAGTCAATAGCCAGTGCCTCTTCGTCCTTTTTCTTCTTTTTGTCTTTCTCTTTTTCCTTCTCTTTGGCAGCCTTTTCTTCCTGCTCTTTGATAAGGGCGTAATCTTCTTTGCTTAACCTGAATTTGTCATACGCGGCCTGGGTCATGAACATGGCAAAGATGTCTGACTGCGCTCCGCCGCTGTTGGCCTGAGCACGCATGCCTTCACGGGTACTGTTCCAGATGAGCATTTTACCGCCTGCCATCCACTGGGGAGAATCATCCTGATAGCCGCTTTCAGTAAGGTTGATCTTTTTGCTTTTGCCGTCGGCAGAGATCAAGCCCACTTCACTGTTGGCAAAACCTGGTTCTGAAAAGTCAAAGGCAATCCACTTGCTGTCTGGGCTCCAGGTAAAGTACTGGTCGTTCTCCCGCATGGAGAACAGCTCATTGGTGGTGAGCAGGGTGCGTACTTTCTTATCAGCAATGTTGTAAACCTTCAATGTCATGCGGTCTTCCACAAACGCGATCTCTTTGCCGTCTGGCGAGAACTGAGGCTCATAGTTTTCCTTTTCGTTGTTGATGATGGGCGTTTCGTTGAGCAGGGTAGAGGCGTAGAAATAGGGCTCCTCTTTACGAGTGATCTGCGTCTGGTAGATTTTCCAACCTTTGCCGCGTTCCGTGGCATAGATCAAGGTCTTACCGTCTGGCGAGAAGCTTACGTGGCGTTCCTGCTCTGGAGTGTTGGTGATGCGTTTGGTTGCACTTCCCTCCACCGCTGAAACAAAAACTTCGCCGCGGTAGATGAAGGCTACTTCTTTGCCGTTTGGCGACACGGCTAAATCCTGCACGCCATTTCCGGCTACCGGTACAATGCGCTCGTTGTTCGTTTTAGCATCGGTATTGATAACCACGTTCACTTTTTGCGGAGCACCGTTGGCCTGCATCGTATACAGATCTCCGTCAAACCCGAAGCAAAGCAAACCATTGTTGGAGGCGGTCAGGAACCGTATTGGGTGTTTGGTAAACTTGGTGAGCTGGGTAGAGGCGCCTGGTTTGTCAGCGGCCATGCGGTGTACGTTGAAGGTGCCGCTTTCCTCGCTTAAATAATAGATGGTTTTGTCATTATCGGCAAAAACAGGGGTACGGTCTTCACCGGCAAAAGTGGTGAGTTTAGTGTGCTTGCCGGTTTTAGTGTCATAGCTCCATAGGTCGCGGGCCACAGAAGAAACATGGTGCTTCCGCCACTGGTTTTCGCCCCCTTTTTTATCTTGGTACAGCATGATCTGGCCATTCTGGCTCAGCTTTACTTCTTCGGCGGGAGTAGTCAGGATCTGCTGCACTCTTCCGCCGCTTAAAGCCACCTTGTATAACTCGGGTTGAGCAAACGTAGGGAACTGACGGTTTGTAGCCATGTCCATGCGGGTAGACCCAAAGTAAACAGTTTTGCTATCGGGGCTGAACTCATACGGGTACTCGTTGGCCGAGTGGAACGTCATGCGCTGCGCCTCGCCCCCAGTGGCTGGCATCTGGAACAAATCAAAGTTGCCATAACGATCTGAGGCAAACACGATGGTTTTGCCGTCTTTGCTCCAAACTGGCATGAAATCATGCGCTTCATGGACTGTGAGAGGTACTGCGTTTCCACCACTGGCTGGTACCCGGTACAAATCGCCTTTGTAGGTGAAAACAATGGTTTGGCCGTCTGGTGAGATGGAGGAGTAGCGTAGCCAAGAGGGTGCGTTTTGAGCTTGTACCGCACTTGCCGTGCTAAAAAGCAAAGCCCCGGTATAAATAAGTTTCTTAAGCATAAAAGATTAAAAATACGCAGAAAGATACGGAGACCTTGCATTATATAAAAGGGGAGAAAAGGCCTACACAAGGTCTACTTCCTTATAAATAGGTATTGATTGGTATAAAACCTATACACCATAAATAATTGATAGTGAAGCGTTTTTACGTTGTTATTCATTTGCTATTTTCTTTATTTGGATTTAATCTAAATAGATCGTTAGTTTGCCTTCGCTATGTCTGAGGCCGGTCTCATAATATTTAAGTATGTTATTTAGAGAAGCAGAGGGTTTTTTATTGAGTGATCAATTAGAATAAAACCCAAAGAAGATAGCAGGAAAGGCAACCCCAGACTGAGCTCCATCATCCATTATAAGAGAAAGATCACCCATGAAAAAAGAGTTTACCTGGCGAAAATTGTTCAACGACATTCACCTTTGGCTAGGATTGGCCAGCGGATTGGTGTTGTTTTTGGTTTGCCTTACCGGTACCATCTTCACCTTCCACACCGAAGTGGAAGAGATGTTGGAGCCCGGCAAATACAAGGTAGAGGTACCTGCCAACGCGGTAGCCCTTTCGCCAGATGAACTTATCTCTAAACTGCAGCAAGCGGAGAAAGGCAAAGTAACGGCTCTGCAAATTCCGCAAGACCCTGCCAAACCTTACCGCTTCACACTTAAAAAAGAAGAGGGCGGAAAAAGCGGTAAACAGGAAGGAGAAAAAGCCAAACAGGGGGACGCTCCCCAGGCGATGGTTGCCGGACCTGCAGCCGGGAAAGGCAAAGAAGGAAAGAAAGGAGGCCCTGGTGGAGGACGCGGTAAGACGTATCTGGTCAATCAATACACCGGTGAAATCAAAGGCACTACTGAAGGACCGGCGCACGGTTTCTTTGAAGCCGTGGAAGGCTTGCACCGCACTCTACTGGTGAAAGCGGAGCCTGGTGAACTGAACCCCGGCAAGATCATCGTGGGAGGTTCTACCATCATCTTCGTCTTCATCATTATCACTGGCTTGGTGATCTGGTTCCCTAAAAAAATAAAGAACTGGAAACAAGGCCTGAAAGTGAAAACCAGTGGTAACTGGAAACGCATTAACCATGACCTGCACAACTCCTTAGGCTTTTATTCCTCGTTCCTGTTGCTGATCATTGCTTTAACCGGACTTTGCTGGTCGTTTGATTGGTACCGCGAGGGAGCCAGTGCCGTCATAGGTGACCAGATTTTCAAACAGCGCTCTGAAAAGCCGCTTACCTCTGATCTGGCAGGTATGGCTTTACAGAAACCAACCATAGTTAGTTACATCAATACCACTGACGCGGTTCTTCCTTACAAAGGAAACTACCGCATCTCCCTGCCTGCCGACTCTTCCGGAGCCGTGGTCTTGAGTAAATCGCAAAGTGGTTTCTTCACCCTTCAGGCCGCTGACAAAGTGCAACTGGACCAGTACACCGGCAAACCACTGAAAGTAGAGAAGTTCGCGGATAAGAAGTTCAATGAAAAAATAGCGGCATCTGTCAAAGGACTGCACGTAGGGGAGATCTTCGGCACTTTCTCCAAGATCATCTATTTCATCTGCTGCCTGATTGCTACCAGCTTGCCTGTCACTGGTACCTTGATCTGGTGGAACAAGCTGAAAAAGAAATCAGCTAAGCAAACAGCACCAACCAGAAAAGTTGCTTCAAGGGTATAGTCCAGAACCGCTGCTTTGGGGTTGATTCTAGTAAATCAGCCCCAAAGTAGTTCTGGAAACTTGGCAGGAGCACTGCATGTCTAGCAAAAGAAAAGGGCTGGAACAATTGTTCCAGCCCTTTTCTTTTGCTCTTGTTTACCGCCTGTTTTCAGAAAACATGCCTTTAATGAAAGCTTATGAAGGTATGGTTGTTTTCAGGAACTGCGGAGCTTTTCGGTTCTTGGAAACCTGCTCATACGCGTACGCAATGCCCAGTAGTTGAGGCTCAGAATAGGCGCGGCCGAAGAAGGAAATGCCTACCGGTAAGCCTTGCACCTGTCCCATAGGAACTGTGATGTGCGGATAGCCTGAAATGGCAGCAGGGGTTGAAAGACCGTAACCGGTAAATGAGTCACCGTTTACCAGGTCAATGCACCAGGACGGACCATAAGTAGGACCTGTGATTGCATCCAGGTTGTGCTCTTTCATGATGTTGTCAATGGCTTCGCGTGAACCAGAGACTTGCTTAGCTAAGGCCTCTTTGTATTCCTTTGAATTCAGATCACCTAGTTTATCAGACATTTCCAAGATTTCCTGCTTGAAGAAAGGCATAGAAGTAGCCTCGTTCTGCTTGTTCCAGGCAATTACGTCAGACAAGGTTTTCACCTTCGCGTTGGCAGTGGCCAGGTACTTGTTTACGCCGTCTTTGAACTCGTACTGCAGAATTTTGAAGCTGTTGCCAGAGACCTCTCTGATCTTCTTCATCACTTCCACTTCTACTATGGTAGCGCCCTTGCTTTTCAGTTGCTCCAAGGCTTGTTGCAACATGGCATCAATGGCTACGTGTCCTTTCAGGAAGGATTTCTCTACGCCAATGCGCTTACCTTGCAGGCTGTTCGCATCCAAGAACTTGGTGTAGTCTGTCTGGGCTTTGCCGGTGCTTTCTTTGGTGACACTGTCGTTGGGGTCTACGCCCGCCAACATGCCTAATAGAATAGCGGCATCGGTCACTGTTCTGGCAATAGGACCAGCGGTGTCCTGCGTATGGGAGATCGGGATAATTCCGGAACGGCTCACCAGCCCAACGGTTGGTTTAAAGCCTACCACGCCACTTACCGCCGATGGACACACAATGGAACCGTTTGTCTCAGTCCCTACAGCCACCACGCACAGGTTGGCAGAAACGGCTACTCCAGAACCGGAGCTTGAACCGCAAGGAGTACGGTCTAACACGTAAGCATTTTTGGTTTGCCCGCCACGTCCGCTCCAGCCGCTGGAAGACTCTGTTGACCGGAAGTTGGCCCACTCGCTCAGGTTAGTTTTCCCAATTAAAACAGCTCCGGCAGCCCGCAATTGGCTTACAATGAAAGCATCTTTGGTTGCTTTATTTTCAGCTAGAGCCAAAGCTCCAGCCGAAGTGCTCATTTTATCATGGGTGTCTACGTTGTCTTTCACCATTACCGGAATGCCGTGCAGCGGTCCGCGTGCTTTGCCGGCTTTGCGTTCCTGGTCCATGGCTTCGGCAATCTGGATGGCGTCTGGGTTCACCTCAATCACCGAGTTGGTTTTAGGTCCGCTCTTATCCACGGCTTTTATGCGGTCCAGGTACAGTTGGGTAATTGCTTTTGACGTCAACTCACCAGACTGCATTCTGCGCTGCAAGTCCTGGATAGTAGCCTCATTTAATTGAAAGTCTGTAGGTGAAATTTCTGCCGTAGCGGAGGTGCTTTCCTGGGCAGTATTGCTGGTAACTGAGGTGGCGCAGGCGCCCAACCCCAAAGCTGAAAAGGAGATTCCGGCCAAAGAACCGGATCTTAAGAAATTGCGTCTGTTCATTCGTTTGGATTTTGTAGAAAGATACTTCATCTAACACAATTATGAAATCCTTCTTTCAAGCCTTTTTCCTGAATCAAGCCTCAAAACAGGATTACCTCACTTTAAGGAGAGCTTTATTCCCGCAGAACATATAGATTTAACCCGGTAACTACCTCTTGCGCATGAAACAAGTATTCATAATTTGTCTTTTCATGATGGTCTTTCTAGCTCAAACTCATGCCCAGCAACGGAAAAGGCTTAGGGAATATGGCATAAAAATAGGCGTTCTGCCCACCGGAAAGTTAAACGCCATCACCGATGTAGCCGGTGTGCAGGTGGGCCAGGTTACGCTGAACAAAGGCACCGAGGTGCGGACGGGTGTCAGCGCCATTCTGCCGCACGCCGGTAACCTGTTCCAGGAGAAAGTACTGGCGGCCGTGTACGTGGGCAACGGCTTTGGGAAGTTAGCCGGCAGTTCACAGGTGCAGGAGCTGGGAAACCTGGAGTCGCCCATTATCTTAACCAACACCCTGAGCGTAGCTACGGCCATGAACGCGGTGATTACCCACACCCTGCAACAGCCCGGCAATGAAAAGGTGCAATCGGTGAACGCCTTGGTGGGCGAAACCAATGACGGTGGCTTGAACGACATCAGGGGCCGTCACGTGACAGAGAAGCACGTGCTGGAAGCCATTCAGAAAGCGAAAGACGGAGAGGTGGAAGAGGGGAACGTAGGTGCGGGTACCGGTACCATCTGCTTCGGGTTCAAAGGCGGCATTGGAACCTCCTCCCGGAAATTGCCGCCTAGTTTAGGGGGATATACAGTAGGCGTGCTGGTGCAAACCAACTTTGGGGGCGTGCTGCAGATTGCCGGTGCTCCGGTAGGAGAGGAGCTCGAGCGTTTTTCATTCCGGCAGCAGATTATGGAGAAAGCCGATGGCTCCTGCATGATCGTGGTGGCCACCGATGCACCCGTAGATGCCCGCAACCTGGAGCGAATGGCTAAACGTGCTATGCTGGGCTTGGGCAAAACCGGCGGTATTGCCTCCAACGGCAGCGGTGATTACGTGATTTCTTTTTCTGCACACCCAGGGCTGCGGGTTCCGTATGAAAGTAGAGAGAGAACCCAAACGGTGACGCTGCTCAGAAATGATGAAATGTCTCCTTTGTTCATGGCCACCATTGAAGCCACCGAAGAAGCCATTCTCAATTCCCTGTTCAAAGCAGAAACCATTGTTGGAAAAGACAAAAACAAAGTAGAGGCACTGCCTCTGGAGAAAACCCTTGACATCTTAAAGAAACACCATGTTATCAAACCATAAATTGTACGCGTACCTGCACGAAGAGATCCTGCCCCTGGAAAGCGCTTACCTTCACGTGAGTGACCTGGCCATTCAACGCGGCTACGGTATCTTTGACTTTTTCAAAACCCATCATGGACAACCACTTTTCCTGGAAGATTACCTCAATCGGTTCTATGCCTCGGCCTTGCTCATGGGGCTGGAGGTACCGCTTTCCGAAGAAGAGTTAGTAGCTACCATCACGGGGTTGATTCAGATGAACGGCCTCTCTGAATCTGGGGTGAAAATGCTTTTAACCGGCGGCTATTCTGAGAATGGATACAATCCTGGCCCACCTAACCTGATCATGATGGAACAGCCGCTTACCTTGCCCTCCGAAGCACAGGTGGCTACAGGCATCAAGGTCATCACGCATGAATATGTGCGGGAGCTGGCGGCGGCAAAAACCATCAACTATATTGTGGGAATAAAGCTCATTCAGCAGGTGAAAGCCAAAGGAGCCGATGATGTGTTATACCACCAGAAGGGCGTGGTGTCTGAGTTTCCGCGCAGTAACTTTTTTTTGGTGAAAGAAGACAATACCATCCTCACCCCAGCCCATGAAATTTTGAAAGGCATCACCCGTAAAAACGTGCTGGAACTAGCCGGCAAAAAGTACAGGGTGGAAGAAGGCACCGTTACGCTCGACGACATCGCGCAAGCAAAAGAAGCGTTCATGACCAGCACCACCAAACGCGTTCTGCCCATTGTAGAGGTAGACGGAAATCCAATAGGAGATGGAAAGCCGGGAACCGTGTCGCTGGATTTGTTGCAAGATCTTATTGCTTTGGAAGAAGCTCAAATAACGGCAGTGTAGTTGGTGTAAAGGTTAACAGCAGCCAACGAGAATTTGGCAGTTGAGAAAGCCTTTAGCTAATACACTTGATTTGCACTGATAGCCCCTCTTTAACATAAACATATACGCCTCTTCAACGAAGATTCTCCCCTTGAGGGGAGATAAAGAGGGGGTGTTTACACAAGAGAGCACGTATTTCGGAGATCATTTTAAAGGCATCTTCTCATAAGGGAAGCGAAGAATAAACAGCAATGCGTGAACCGGCAGGTGTAAACACCTCTTGACGCTCCCCTCTAGGGGAGAATTCGCTTTGGAGAGGCGCAGTTGGTAAATTGGTAAGAAGCCTCTTTTTTGTCGCTGTTAACGAAAATCCCTTCCGTTTAAGGGCTGTTTCAACCAAAACAGCCCTTAAACGGAAGGGATTTTTATTTACCGTAGGAAGAGGTTTTTTCTACTTCGCCTTCTTCTTAGAGTTCACAATGGCGTGGAAAGCTGGTTTTGGTTGGTAGTTGCGGTCGAAGATCATTGGGTAGCTGGTGCGACCTTTGATAGGCCAGTCGTTCAACCAGGAATCTCTGTCGGTTACTCCCCAGAACGTTACACGGGTGATTTTGTCTCTGTGCTTGTGAAATAAGGCGAAAAGCTCTGCATAGCGTTTTGCCAGCTTCTGTTGCACTTCTTCTGGTAAACCGTTGGTGTACACGTTATACTTCTGGTCGAAATCAAAGGTAGCGTCAATATCAGCACCCTGGCGGTTGCTAGGGTTAGGCAGCACATCAATATCCACCTCCGTGAACATCACCTTGCCAACTTTAGAAAACTTGATGATGCTTTCTTCTATTTGTTGGATAGAAGGGTTTTCCAAACCGTAATGTCCTTGCATGCCTATGCCGTCTACTTTCAAGCCTTTGGCTTGCAAGCTTTTCACCAGTTTAATGGCGCCATCGGCTTTGGCAGGCTTCCACATGTTGTAATCATTGTAGTACAGCTCCGCCTTAGGGTCAGCTTTACGAGCGGTAGCAAATGCATTGGCCAGGTACTCCTCGCCGGTGATCTTGTACCATTTGCTTTGGCGCAGGGTGCCGTCATCGTTTAAGGCTTCGTTCACTACATCCCAACCATTGATCTGGCCTTTGTACCGGCCGGCTACTGCCATGATGTGCTCGGTTTGCCGTTTCAGAAGTTGTTCTTTGGTGGCAGATTTGCCGGGCTCAGATTCAAACACCCAATCTGGGGTTTGCTGATGCCAGGTTAAGGTATGGCCTACAATAAACTGCTTGTGCTTCTTGCCCAGTGCAACAAAATCATCGGCGGGTTTAAAGTTGTAGGTATCAGGTTGCGGGTGCACGTTGCCCCATTTCAAGAGATTCTCTGGGGTGATGGTGCTGAAGTGCTGAGCGATGATAGCTTCTGCTTTGGGGTCCTTACCAGCAGCCTGCTGGTAGTTGAGCGCGGCTCCAATATAGAAATCATCCTTGAAGATTTGCTTCAGGGAAGGCTGTCCCTGGTTTAGCGTACCAGAAACGCACCCTAGGGAGGCGATGACAACCCCGGCCGCTAACATGATTTTGTTTTTTCTCATGGGCTTTCAATATGATCAGCTGATATGTTCTTGTAAAACTAATGCCATCGTTGGCATAAAGGTTCGAAATTGATAAAAAAAATATACTTGGAGAAGTAAGGCCCTTCTGTTTGAGTTTTTGTTTCAAAAAATTAGCCTCAAACAGAAGGGCACCTTGATTAAATACGGGAGTTCTTAGAAACCGATGGAGTTCCCTCCGTCTACCGGTAACACGGTTCCAGTCACATACCTGGCGCCATCTGAAGCAAAGAAATACACCGCTTCGGCCACATCGGCGGGAGATCCGAAATCACCCATTGGTGTGCGGCTTAGGGCCCGGTTCATACGCTCAGGGTCACTTTTCATAGCGGTAGCCGACATAGCAGTTCTGATAAAACCCGGGGCTACGCAGTTGATCCGGATGCCCATCGGGGAAAGCTCGGTGGCCATGGCGCGGGTCATTCCCTCTATCGCCGATTTAGAAGCGGTGTAGGAAATTACCTTCGGGATACCGTACTGCGAGGCCATGGAACTGATGTTCACGATAGAACCATCTCCGTGCGGCAACATTGTTTTCACCACTTCGCGGCTCAAGGCGAAGACAGCCGTCACGTTTGTGGTGTTGATGCGCTGGAATTCCTCATCAGTTACCTCCACAAAAGGCTTTTTCTGGTTAATGCCCGCGTTGTTCACCAGAATATCCAGCCTGCCGTGCTCCTGAGCCAGTCTTTCTACCAGAGCCGGAATACCTTCCAGGTTGCTCAGGTCATACGATTCTGTAATGCAAAGCTCCCCAAATTTGTCTTTTACATCTTTTAGTTTCTGCTCATCGCGGCCTATGACAATGGTTTTGATGTTTTGCTGGATAAACTTCTCTACAATGGCCAGGCCTATTCCTGAGGCACCACCAGTAACAATGGCGGTTTTAGATGCGGTGTTTTGAGTCATGTGGTTTTTAAATCAATGTTAAATGCCAGGCGCAAATTTGGGATCTATTTTCATATACTCCTCTAAAGTGCCTTGTGGCTTTTCAAGTTCTTGCGGAATAGGTCTTTTGGAAAACGTCTGGAAATACAGCAGACAGGCATCGCGCCACCAACGGGCATCCTTTTCCTGGATGGCCAGGTACTGCTTCACTTGCTGGTGTCTTTCCTTGTCTACTTGTCCTTCCAATGCATTCCAGGTTTTCTGCATGGTTCTTACAGAGTCTACGCCCCCAGAGTAGCGATAGCACAGTTCGTCCCACAGCGTTCTGCCGGATTTTGTTTTCGCATCCCAGGCTACGTGGTGGAACCAAAGCAACACTTCCTCTGGGCAGGTAGTAGGGTTTCCCCATAGCGCCTGCACTTCTGGAGCGTACTGCGAAAGGGCGTTGCTACCGGTCTTGGTGCGGTCAAAGCCTATGCCTTTTTCATCGGCGCGGTGGTAATACACGGAAGTCCAGTCAGCGCGCGGCTTATCTTTGATCCATGGTCCCGGGCCGTAGTGGTGGCTCCAACCCATGAGGTGGTGCAAGCCCATAGGCGTCATGTAATTCACCACTGCTTCGCGGGAGCCCATCATCATTTTTTTGATAGGCGCTACTTGCGCCGGAGAGTTAGAAAATGTCATTTTAATCCACTCGTCGGCAATGTCTTCAGAGGTTAAGGCATGGTCCCAGGCTAAGCGGCCGAAGGCGTACCAGTTGGCTTGCCCAAACGGATGGCTGGTCCAGTTGATGTCGTTCCCAATGTTGGCGACGCCGGCCATGCCCGAGATGGCGTGGTTGTTTAAACTTCCGTCTACTACTTTTGCCACGGTAGAACCATTGCCCTTGGCATACGTGTCAGACTCCAAGGTTTCTTTGAACATTGGAGCCAAATACGCCAAGTGGGTGCCTTGCCCAAGGTATTCCTGCGTGATCTGAAACTCCATCATGAGCGGCGTTTTAGGCATGGCGCCGAACAGTGGATGGAAAGGCTCCCGGGGCTGGAAGTCAATGGCGCCGTTCTTTACCTGCACCATCACATTGCCCTGGAAGGTGCCATCCAATGGCTTGAACTCGGTGTACGCTTGCTTGTGACGGTCATCGGGCACATTGTTGTCATACACGAAGGCACGCCACATCACAATGCCACCTTTAGGGGCCAGTACCTCGGCCATCATGTTGGCACCGTCTGCATGAGATCGATTGTAATTCTGGGGGCCGGGCTGTCCTTCAGAGTTTGCTTTTACCGTAAACCCGCCAAAATCAGGAATATAGGTGTAAATCTCGTTCACCTTGTTTTTCCACCATGCTTTTACCTCAGGGTTCAACGGATCAGCCGTTTTTAGTTTGCCTAATTCAATAGGTGAGCTGAAGCGTGCTGTCAAATAGACTTTGATGCCGTACGGACGGAACACATCGGCTAAGGCTTTTACTTTCTTGAGGTATTCTGGGGTAAGCACCAGCGAATTGGCGTTCACGTTGGTAAGCACCGTACCGTTGATGCCAATTGAAGCGTTGGCGCGGGCGTAGTCAATGTAGCGATGGTCAATGTAATCTGGCAGTTTGTGCCAGTCCCAGATAGAGAAGCCGGCGTATCCGCGCTCCACGGTGCGGTCCAGGTTGTCCCAGTGGTTTAAGATGCGCAGTTTGGTTTTGGGGCTGTTGCTGACGTTCAGGTCTTTGAGGCTTTGCTGGGTTTGCAGCAACTTAAGGAGATGGAAGGTGCCGTACATCACGCCTTTTTCAGAGTTAGCGGCAATAACGGTGTAGTCTTTTCCTTTGTGTTTTTGGGAAAGCAGCAGAAAACCTTCCTGGCCCACTTCATTCAGTTTCTGTTCCAGGCCCATTTCCTTGATGAGCGAAGATGTTTCTGGCGTGCCTGCCACCAAACCTCTTTTGGTCGCTTTATCAGACACTGTCACCTTAAAACCCAAAAGACCACTCAAACCCATTTGCAGTTCATCTTTCACTACCGTCAGGGTAGGGGAGGAACCTTGTACCGTTACGTCCTCAAGAGCTTTGCGGTATTGTTTCAGCAGGTCTTTGTTTTGAATTAGATCATAGCGTTGCCAAAGACGATAACCGTCTTCCGCCTGGGCAGCACTCTGCCAGAAGATTAGAGAGAACAGAAGGGCGAGTCGAATAACTATTTTCTTGCTCATGTTGCTAGTCTGGGGAGGATTTGTGGAAGGAAAATATTTTAAGCCTGCTTATAGGCTTTTTTCTGAAAGTTGCGCAGAAAACAGCACTACAATGTTTTCTTAACAGAAAGCCTTTCCTCTTACCACAGATGCTTTGGTAAGAGGAAAGGCTTTCTGTTATATAAGGATTGCTTTCTTTTTAGTGCTAATCTTGCTTCTCAGCGAGGAGTCCCGGATGATCAGCTCAGATCGTAGATTAATGGTATTGCTGGGAATACGTTCCGTATTGCCACCCATCTGCAACAGTAAAACCCTTACAGCTACTTCTCCCATTTCCTGACCCGGGTAATTGATGGTTGTCAGATTTGGCTCCACTACTCTGGAGATGGCGTCATTGTTGAAGCCTACTACGGCAATGTCTCTGGGTACTGAAACGCCTGCTTGTTTTAAGGTCTTGATGCAACTCACCGCGCAAGTGTCGTTTGACACAAAGATGCCATCCGGCAAAGGATCCATCTTCAGGATCTTTTTCGCTGCTTCTTCGCCGGCTTCTTCACTCAGGTTGTTGATGATGACATTTGCATCATTATACGCCAGATTGTGGTCAATTAAAGCATACTTGTACCCCTTAAGACGATCTGAATACACGTTCCTTTTCAGGTTACCTGTGATGTTGACAATGTTGGTGCAACCCTGTTCAATTAAATGCGAAGTGGCCTGGTAGGCTGCCTGAAGGTTGTCAATGACAATGCTGGTACAGTTACGGTGCTCTGCTACCCTGTCGTAAAAAATTACCGGAATGCCTTTGTTGATGATATTCAGAAAGTGGTCAATGTTCTCGGTCTCATAAGACAAGGAAACCAGTAAACCGTCTACCCGGCTGTCAAACATGGTTTTGGCATTGGCAACTTCTTTCTGCAACGTCTCCAATGACTGGCTGATGATCAGGTTATAGCCTGCATCATTCGCCACTTTTTCCATACCTGCCAGGACAGAAGACATAAAGGGGCTGTTCAACCGGGGAACAATGACCCCAATGGTATTGGTGCGCTGCGTTCTAAGATTACTGGCAAATAGATTAGAACGATACCCCATCTGCGCAGCCGCATCAGAGATTCTCTGTTTTGTCTTCTTGTTCACCGCCGGGTGGTCATTCAAGGCCCTGCTAATAGTAGTGGGAGACAAGTCCAGTTCTCTTGCTATGTCGTATATCGTGATATCCTTCTCCATGCTGGTAACTTCGTGCTGTAACAAATATATGAAATCGGTTTCAATATTAACAATGCCTCTATTTCTAAATATAGGAAAATCTAAGCACTTCTGAAACTACATTCTTTAATTGAATGAAACAAAATTTTGACCTATTTTAAGTTTGATAGGCTAATAAAGCCAGATTAGGACGATTTGATTTTGTTAATTGAAGGAAGGAGTGCTTAGAATGCTTTTCTTGTTGCATCTTAAAACCAGTGATTATTCACATAATTAAAATTTAAAGCCAAGATAAGGGATTCTTTTTTTGAAAAGTTTTATGAAATCGGTTGTATTATTTGAAAATTATATTCAAGTTTGTAGAGAAGTGAAGAATGAGAAAAGATGGAATAGAGTTTATGCCATCGATGGCATGAGGTCTGATTTTTTTCTACCCTATTCACAAGTATTGTTTCTGGTTGGTAAAACAATTTGAATAGGCTTCAAGATAATTTCATGCCTACTAAAGGAAAGAAGATTTTACACCTGAAAGGTAGCAATCCTATACAACCACTTTACAACACTTTATTTTAATTATGCTTACCCTCACCAATACTAATCAACTAAATTAAATATGTATGAAAGGTAATATTACCCAAAATCCCAGATCAACGATTTCGCTTCTGAAGAAGCCTGAAATCCTTAAGCTAGCCATGTTGCTAGTGGTTTCTCTGCTGATGAGTGTGCCGGCCATGGCGCAGAGCTTGACGGTTTCTGGGAGAGTGACCGATAAAACCGGAGGAGGTTTGCCTGGGGTAACCGTTCTTTTGAAAGGAACAACCACTGCTGCTCCCACAGATGTGGAAGGTAATTACTCTATTTCGGTTCCAAGTGGTACCGGAACGTTGGTGTATTCTTTCATTGGGTATATCCCCCAGGAAGTAGCGATCAATAACAGAAGCACGATTAATGTGACCCTGGCCACTGACCAGCAGACCCTGGATGAGGTGGTGGTAGTAGGGTATGGTACCCAGAAAGCAGAAGCGGTAACTGGTTCAGTAGCTTCCATTAGTGGAGATGCATTACGTGAAGTGCCAGCGGCAAATATTTCGCAAGCTCTGCAAGGACGTCTGCCAGGTGTGGAGTTTTCACAGTCTTCCTCACAGCCAGGTGCTGGTATGCAAATCCGTATACGTGGTACTCGTTCGCTTTCAGCCAGCAACGATCCCTTAATAGTATTAGATGGTATTCCTTTCCCAGGATCCATTGGAGACATCAACCCGAATGATATTCAAAGTGTTGACATCCTGAAGGATGCGTCTGCTACTGCTATTTATGGATCCAGGGGCGCAAACGGAGTTGTTTTGATCACCACGAAAGGAGGCAAAGCAGGCCAAAAGCCACAAATCACTTATGATGGTTTTGTTGGTGCTAAAACAATTTTCTCTAAATACCCCATGATGAGTGGTCCTGAGTTTGTTGCTCTTCGCAAAGCAGCGGGTCAGTACACCAACGCCTTAGATGAGGCTGATGATGTAAACACTGATTGGCAGGATCTGCTTTACAGAACGGGTATTCAAACAAACCAAAACTTAGGTGTTTCTGGTGGTACTGAAAACGGCCGTTACAATTTCAATGCTGGGTATTACCAGGAAGAAGGCGTAATCCCAACGCAGCAGTACACCCGTTATACCGTGCGTGGTACACTTGATCAAGGCGTTGGAAAATATTTCCGTTTAGGTTTCACCACAAACAATACCTACAGTTTGTCTGAAGGTTCTAACGTGGGCTTGTACGGAGTGTTAAGCATGTCTCCAATTGCTAACCCGTACAACCCTGATGGTACTCTGAAGAGAACCGTTAGAATGCCATTGGATGAGCAGTGGGTGTACACCAGAGACGTGGTAGAAGATAACAGAGACAGATGGTTAAGTGAAACCAGATCTATGGCTTCTTACAATACATTCTTTGGGGAAGTTAAAATTCCTGGAGTAGAGGGCTTGAAATATCGTATCAACTTGGGTGTTAATTATCGTCAGGCTCAAGGTGGCGCTTACACCGGGCAGGGAATTAATGCTGTCAATCCTACCACTGTTTCTACTGCCTCTGTTAGCAACCAGATCACAACAGACTGGACCATTGAAAACATTGTATCGTATGACCGCACATTTGCTGGAAAGCATAATATAAATGCGGTAGGTTTATATTCTGCCTCTGATACAAAATTCAACAGATCACGCATTGCCGCCAGAGATATTCCTTCAGACGGATTCCAGTATTACAATTTAGGACTGGCCGCAGGAGAGATCACGGTGAGCCCAGGCGATCAGCAATATTTCAAGAGTGGTTTATTGTCTTATATGGGTCGTGTGATGTACTCGTATGATGATCGTTACATGTTGACCGCAACCGTTCGCTCTGATGGGTCTTCAAGACTTGCCCCTGGGTATAAGTGGCATACCTATCCTGCCCTTTCATTAGGATGGAACGTTGCCAGAGAAAGATTCATGGAGAGTGTTTCTGCCATCAACATGCTGAAACTGCGTGTTGGATACGGTAGAACTTCAAATCAATCTATTGCTCCTTATTCAACTCTTGGACTACTAGCCACCAGACCTTACAACTTTGGTCCTACCAATTACCAAACTGGTCTCTTTGTTACCCAATTGCCTAACCCTAATTTAGGATGGGAATTTTCTAAAACCTGGAACTACGGGTTAGATTTCGCTGCCCTGAACAATCGTTTGTCTGGTACAGTGGAGTACTACATCACCAACACAGAAGACATTCTGCTTGGTCTTCCCTTGCCTTTCACGTCTGGTGTGAGCAGCTATACTGCAAATATTGGAGCTACCCAGAACAAAGGGGTGGAGCTTTCTTTGAACGGCGTGATCTTGGATAACCTGAACGGCTTTACATGGGAAGCTGGTGTCAACATGTATGCTAACCGCAACAAGATTGTATCACTTGCCGGTGAGCAACAGAGAGACGAAGGAAACTGGTGGTTTGTTGGCCAGCCTATCAACGTAATCTATGACTACGAGAGAATAGGTTTGTGGCAGGAAGAAGATCCGTACAGAAACATTCTTGAGCCAGGCGGAAACGTAGGTATGATCAAAGTGAAATACACCGGCGAATACAAACCTGATGGTACACCTGCCAGAGCCATTGGACCTCAGGACCGGCAAATTCTGGATGTGAATCCTAACTTCCAGGGTGGTTTCAACACCCGCCTTGCTTACAAAGGATTTGATTTGAGCGCAGTAGGTGCCTTCCAGAACGGCGGTATTTTGATCAGTACTCTTTACGGGTCAGCAGGTTACCTTAACATGATGAACGGCCGCCGTGGAAACGTGAAAGTGGACTATTGGACACCTGAGAACACAGATGCCAGATTCCCTAAACCAGGTGGAATCGCGAGCGGTGATAACCCAAAGTATGCCAGTACTCTTAGCTACTTTGATGCCTCTTACATGAAAGTACGTACCATCTCTCTTGGCTATAACTTTGACAACAACGCGTGGTTGAAAAACGCTGGTGTGAACAGACTACGCCTTTATGTGACTGCTCAGAACCCATTTGTGATGTTCTCACCTTACCACAGAGAATCTGGTATGGATCCTGAAACCAACTCTTACGCCGACCAAAATGTGGCAGTAACTACAGGTACTCCAAACCGTCTGCTAACGATTGGCACGAACGCACCTGCCACCCGCAGCTACTTAGTGGGCTTAAACGTTACATTCTAATGAAGACAAAAATGAAGAGTTTTAAAATAAAGTTTCTGATTGGAGCAGCCGTGATCTCTATGTCCGCGGCAGGGTGCTCAGATATCCTGGAGGAGGAGCCTCGCAGCCTTTATACACCTGAATACTTCCAGAGCGAGAGAGGTGTACAAGGAGGTCTAACGTCTATGTATGCTCATCTGCGCTATATCTACGGAGATGCTTACTATTATAACACTACTCAAACGGGAACAGATGAAGTTACCTATGGCAGAGATGCCGACGAGAACTTCCTGGTAATGGACCTGTCAGGCAGAGGGGTGATCAATTCCAATAACAGCCGGGCAGATAGATTATGGACCAACGCGTTCCCTAACATCAACACTGCAAGTGGGATTATTGAGAATGGCACTGCTGTAAGCACTATTTCACCTGCCCTCATTGCTGAAGCTAGGTTTTTCCGTGCTTTTGATTACTTCCTGCTGGTACAAACATTTGGCGGGGTGCCCTTGGATTTGGGTGCTGGAGAACTGAAGTTCAACACCAACCCAATCAGAACTTCTGTGCGTAACACAGTTCCTGAAGTTTACACCAAAGCCATTTTCCCTGACCTGTTGCAAGCTGTCAATGATTTACCAACAAACCCACGCGTTATAGGTGGTGCCACCAAGACACTTGCCCGCTTGTATCTGGCAAAAGCGTATCTGACGTATGCATGGTGGTTGGAAAACCCTAATAACATTCCAACTTACCCGGCAACTCCCAGAACCGACCCGAACGGAAGAAATGCACAGTATTATTATCAGCAGGCGTATGATTTAGCAGTAGCAGGTATTGAGAACCCAGGTCCGTTCCGTTTGCAGGCAACGTACTATGATGTGAATCTGGCTCAGAACGACCGCAACAGTGAGTTAATGCTGTACGCTGACCATACCGAAACCAGTGAGTTGTACAATGGCGGTAGCCTTACGTTTGGTACCGGTAACTCCCCGGATAACTTTGCCGGCTGGATGATGACCTGGAACTATACTAACATCAGAAGCGCTGCCAATCCAAACGGAACTGGTCCATTCTCTTCTGTTCAGCGCGAAGCAGCTCAGCCATTAGGACGTCCCTGGACCCGTATGGCGCCAACCATTGGTGCCGTTGAGAATACCTTTGCTGATAAAACCAATGACTCCCGCTACGATGGAACCTTTACCACCGTCTACCGGGGTAACTGGCCAAAAGCAGGGGGTAACCAACCAGCGGTTGCCTACAACGCAAACAATTTACCTGTTAGCCCAGGTCAGCCAATCCTGACTTTCCTGAACGAGGAACCAGCAACAGCCATCAATTACCCAACCGGAGGAGGTAAAAGTAATGTTGGTGCTGGAGAACTGCCAGGAAGAGCAGATTATGTGATTTCTCCACGCGGGATTAGCCGAATTGTTTATCCGGGGCTTTGGAAGCTAGGTCCTTACCGTACTGACAATGCCGGTGGTCTGGGGCAGCCAAATGCGGGCAGCACCCGTCCGTTTAACATTGCTAAATTCTCTGAGCTTTACTTTGTAGCGGCTGAGGCGGCTGTAAAAGGCGCCACCACTAAAGCCGGTATGACGGCAAGAGAATTGATAAACGTGATTCGTGCCAGAGCTGGTAAATGGCGTTATGACAACAACGGCAACATGGCCAAGGTACAGGACAATAGTGCTGCAATGGTAGCCGCTACTCCAGCTACTATAGACATCAACTATATCCTGGCAGAGCGTTCACGTGAGTACTATGGCGAAGGATATCGCTGGTATGATCTGGTACGTACCCAGAAATGGAATGAGCTTGCCTCTACGTATCGCATTGCCGGAAACAACTACGGTGACCATACTCCTGTAACCGTTACCCGCACAATCCAGCCACATCACTACCTGCGTCCAATTCCACAGGGGCAGCTTGACCGGATGGATGTACCTGCAGAAGTAAAAGCAACGTATCAAAACCCTGGGTACTTATAGTGTTGAATTAAGAAGGGATGGGTGCTACTGTTGAATCATTCATCCAACCTCATATGAACAACTTATAATGATCTAGAAACAAAAAGGGCGGCAAGTTTAGAACTCTAACTTGTCGCCCTTTCTATTTAGAAGATAAGGAAACAACTTGTCTCTTAGGAACCTCTAAGAATAGAATGACTGAACATGACTCAACATGCACTTTCTATTCTATCTTTAGTCTAAAGATGGTCTTAGACCGCAGATATAAAACCTAAAACTATGTCATTACTTCAAAGCTGGAGATGGTACGGCCCCAATGACCCCGTGACCCTGCAGGATGTGAAACAAGCCGGTGCCACCGGTATTGTAAGTGCTTTACACCATGTGGCGCATGGCGCAGTGTGGCCCTTAGACGAAATCCAGGAACGGAAACGCATTATAGAAGAAGCCGGCCTTGTGTGGGCGGTGGTGGAGAGCGTGCCGGTTCATGAAAGCATCAAAACCCGCACCGGCGATTATGAGCAGTATTTGGAAAACTACCGCCAATCGCTACGCAACCTGGCTGCTGCTGGCCTGAAAACCATCTGCTATAACTTTATGCCGGTGCTGGACTGGACCAGAACCAATTTGGCGTATGAACTAAAAAACGGCGCCAAAGCCCTTTATTTTGACTGGGCAGACTTGGCGGTTTTTGATTTGTACATCCTGAAAAGGGAAGGAGCCGAGCAGGATTACTCCCAAGCTGTGTTGCAGCAGGCCAAAGAGCGTTTTGAAAGCTTCATACCAGAGCAACTGGGGTTGTTGAGTGAGATCATCCGGATGGGCGTGCCCATGGAGGGCTTCATTACGCTGGAGCATCTTACCGAAAGCATCAGCATTTATAAGAAGATTGGGCATGCCGGACTGCGCGAGAACCTGGCGTACTTCCTGGAGTCCATTATGGACGTTTGCGAGGAAAACGGCCTAGTCATGACCATTCACCCCGATGATCCGCCGTACCCAATCTTAGGGCTGCCAAGAATTGCCTCCAACAAAGAAGATCTGGAGTTTATCATCAATAGAGTAGACCGGGAGCCGAACGGCATTTGTTTCTGCACGGGTTCTCTGGGCGCCGGAGGGCACAACAACCCTGTGGAGATCCTGAAGTCTGTAGGGCACCGGGTGTACTTTGCGCATTTGCGAAACGTGCTGAAGGATGAGAACGGCAACTTCTATGAATCTGACCACCTGGCCGGCGACGTGGACATGTACGGGGTCATGAAAGAACTGGTAGCCATTAACCGCACCCGCCAAGAGCCTATTCCGTTCCGGCCAGACCATGGGCACCAGATGCTGGATGACCTGCATAAAGTTACTAATCCAGGGTATTCTGCCATTGGCAGGTTGCGAGGCTTGGCAGAACTGAGAGGTTTGGAAATGGGCATTGAAAGAACAGTTTACCCTTCTTAAGAACACAACTATGGCAGAGAGCATCAATCCTAGTACTTCCCCCGTTGCTTCTCGTAGCACCCCACCTCCTGCAGGAACTTTCCTGCAGGAGGACTTTTTATTGCACACCAACGCGGCCCGACAACTCTACCATGAGTTTGCCAAAGGATTGCCCATCATTGATTACCATTGCCATTTATCGCCGCAGGCAATGGCCGAAAACCAGAACTATCCTAATCTCACCAGCATCTGGTTAGCCGGAGACCATTACAAATGGCGGGCATTGCGCACTTTAGGCATTGACGAAAAATACATCACCGGCAATGCCTCTGACGAGGAGAAGTTTCTGAAATGGGCCGGAGCAGTTCCGTACACGGTGCGAAATCCATTGTACCACTGGACGCACATGGAGTTGAAGAACCCATTTGGGGTGAATGAACTTCTCACCGAGCAGAATGCCCAGCAGGTGTACGCCCACTGTAACCAACTGCTGCAAAAGCCAGAATTCACCCCTCAGGGACTATTAACGCACTTCAATGTGGAGATGGTAGGCACCACCGATGACCCTGCAGATGACCTTACGTTTCACCGGCAGTTAGCCGAAAGTAGCTTCAAAACGAAAGTGCTGCCTTCGTTCAGGCCAGACAAAGTATTCAACCTGGCGGGCGGTGATTCCTTCCGCGCCTACATCCGGTTGCTAGCCAGTATCACCGGCACCGAAATCTTCAACTTTGACACCTTGCTGGAAGTCTTAGAAAAGCGAGTGAATTACTTCCATGACCATGGCTGCCGCATTGCGGACCATGGGTTAACCAATCTGCCCAGCCTCTCGGCGGCTTCGGTAGACCTGGAAGAAGTCTTTCAGGACGTGTTGGCCGGAAGAGACCAACTAGCCGCTCAGCACCAGGAGGGGTTTACTTCCTTCCTGTTGTTGGAGCTTTGCAAAATGTACTACCACAAAGGCTGGGTGCAGCAATTCCACGTGGGCGCTATCCGGAACAACAACAGCCGCATGCTCCAGGTAAACGGCCCAGATACGGGCTATGATTCCATTGGGGATTATCCTCAGATCCACAACATGGCTGCGTTCTTCAACCAACTGGAAGAAGAAAACTGCCTCACCAAGACCATTATCTACAACCTCAACCCCGCTGACAACGCGGCTTTTGCCACCATGATCGGGAACTTCCAGGGCGGTGGCATCAAAGGCAAAATGCAGTTCGGCTCTGCCTGGTGGTTCTTGGATAACCTGGACGGCATGAAGGAGCAGATGAACGCCCTTTCCAATATGGGCCTCCTCAGCTGTTTTGTGGGCATGCTCACTGATTCCAGAAGCTTTCTTTCTTACTCGCGACATGAGTACTTCCGGCGCTTGCTGTGCAACCTGCTGGGCGAAGACATGGAACGTGGTCTGCTGCCCATGGATTTTCCCTGGATTGGCAAAATTGTGCAGGATATCTGCTACTACAACGCCAAGAATTACTTTCCATCATAATTGTAAAACGCTCTCATGAGTTACCTTACCCAAACACAAACAACCCACAAAAGGAAATCTGTCCTGCATCTATCCTGGCAAAAACTCTTTTTGATTCTGATAGGAGTGATGCTGGCACCTGCCGCCTTCGCTCTGGATGATGTTCGGTACATCTCAAGTGAAAAGAAGAATAACGCCTTCCCACTGTTCGCCGCTGGAAAAACGGCACCTTTTTACATCAGCGAAAGTGATTTTCCTGGAGTAATCAGAGCCTTGAAAGACTTGCAGGCCGATGTGAACCGCGTAACCAAGACAGAGCCGGCTTTAACCGTTGGCAAAAAGGCTCCTAAGGAAAAAACCTTGGTGCTGGTGGGTACCTTAGGTAAAAGCCCGCTGATTGACCAGTTGGTGAAAAGCAAAAAGCTAGACGTAAAAGACCTTACTGGTAAGTGGGAGACATTTGTGGTGCAAACCGTGAAGAGACCCATGAAAGGCGTAGACGAAGCCTTGGTGATTGTGGGCAGCGACAAACGCGGTACCATCTACGGCATCTATGACGTGTCTCAGCAGATTGGGGTATCGCCGTGGTACTGGTGGGCCGATGTGCCGGTTAAGCAGCAGGAGAACCTGTATGTAGAAGAAGGCCGTCATACCAAAGGCACTCCGGCCGTGAAGTACCGCGGTATTTTCATCAATGATGAGGCCCCGGCACTTTCCAACTGGTCTAAAGAGCAATTTGGCGGCTTTAACCACAAATTCTACGAGAAAGTATTTGAGCTGATCCTGCGCATGAAAGGCAACTACCTGTGGCCTGCCATGTGGGGAAGTGCCTTCAGCGACGATGACAAGATCAGCCCCCAAGTAGCCGACATGTATGGTGTGGTGATGGGTACCTCGCACCATGAGCCGCTGGCGCGTGCCCACGACGAGTGGCGCCGTTACGGTTCAGGCCCCTGGAACTATAACACCAACCCAGAGAAACTGCGCGAGTTCTGGACCGGCGGCATCAAACGCATGAACGGGTTTGAAAACATTGTAACCCTTGGGATGCGCGGCGACGGTGATGAACCTATGAGTGAGGAAAGCAACATTGGCCTATTGGAAAAAATTGTGGCCGACCAGCGCAAGATTATCTCTGACGTTACCGCTAAACCTGCTTCTCAAACCCCTCAAATTTGGGCCTTGTACAAAGAAGTGCAGGATTACTATGACAAAGGCATGCGCGTACCAGATGACGTGACTTTGCTTCTAGCTGATGATAACTGGGGAAACATCAGGAAATTACCAAAAGTAGGCGAAAAACAGCATTCTGGCGGGTACGGCATTTACTACCACTTTGACTACGTGGGCGGCCCGCGGAACTACAAATGGATCAACACCAATCCGCTGCCTCGTATCTGGGAGCAGATGCACCTGGCGTACCAACACAAGGCAGACCGCATCTGGATTGTAAACGTAGGCGACATCAAACCCATGGAATTCCCTACCGAGTTCTTCCTGGATTATGCCTGGAACCCAGAAAAATGGCCCGCTGACCGCTTAGATGAATACACCAAACTTTGGGCCGAACGGCAGTTTGGCGCAGAACATGCTGCCACTATTGCAGATCTGTTGGCCAAATATGCCAAGTACAACAGCCGCAGAAAGCCTGAACTGTTAGCCCCAGACACCTACAGCCTCACCAACTACCAGGAAGCCGAAAGAATTGTAGCCGAGTACAACCGCTTAGCGGATGAAGCAGAGCGGGTAAATGCGGCTTTGCCAGCACAATACCGTGATGCCTATTACCAATTGGTGTTGTTCCCCATCAAGGCCAGTGCCAACCTGAACGAACTGCACGTGACTACAGGCCTGAACCGGTTGTATGCCAGTCAAGGAAGAAACACCACCAATGACATGGCTGCCAGAGTGAAACAACTGTTTGACAAGGATGCAGAGCTTACCCAGCATTTTCATAAAGGCATTGCGAACGGAAAGTGGAACCACATGATGTCGCAGACGCACATCAGCTACACGTATTGGCAGCAGCCAGAGAAAGACGTTTTGCCAGAGTTAAAACAACTTTCTGTGCCTGCCACCGCTGACATGGGAGTAGCAATAGAGGGTTCTTCGCAATGGTGGCCACAAGCAAAAGAAGCTGCTGTGTTACCTGACTTATCTCCCTATCAGCAGCAAGGCCGTTACGTGGAGATCTTTAACCGTGGGCAACAGCCATTTGAGTATACCATAACCTCTGCTGCCCCTTGGTTAAAGGTGTCTCAGGAGAAGGGTACAGTTGCCAAAGAGCAGCGCGTTTGGGTAAGTGTAGATTGGGAAAAAGTTCCGGCAGGTGCCCAGCGTACTTCGCTGACCATTACTGGTCCGAAGGGGAAGAAAGTAACCGTTCAGGCAGTGGTGCAGCCTGCTTTGCAAATGGCCACCCAACCCGAAGGGTTAGTGGAAAGCAACGGGTATGTTTCTATGGAAGCGGAGCACTTTACTCGGGCAGTGAACGGGAATGACATTCAATGGAAATTGATTCCTGATCTGGGCCGCACCGCTTCTGCCATGACAACCATGCCGGTTACAGCACCAAGCCAAACCCCCGGCGGAAACAGCCCGCATCTACAGTACAAAGTGTATCTGCAGAAGGAGGGAGAGGTGAATGTGCAAGTAATGGTGTCTCCAACCCTGAACTTCCACAATACCCAAGGTCTTCGCTACGCCATCTCCTTTGACGACGAGGCTCCGCAGATCGTGAACATCCATCAAGATAAATCTGATAGAGCCTGGAACCAGAACGTAGCAAATAACATCAACCTCACCGTTTCTAAGCACCAATTGAAAAAGCCAGGGGAACACACCCTTAAGTTCTGGATGGTAGATTCTGGTATTGTGCTACAGAAAATAGTGGTAGATGCCGGTGGGTTAAAGCCAAGCTATTTAGGTCCGCCTGAAAGTGCTGTTCTGCCCGCCAAACAAGCAAAATAAGTAACTGTTTCAGGCCTGTTTTCCAGAAAGCAGGCCTGAAACAGTTTAAGGGGATTAAAAAGTGAATGCAGACAAGAGCGAGTAAGTCATAATACTTCACTAGCGGGGCTGATAGAGGATCACCAAATCTGTTTAAACATCTCTTTTCCAAAAAGAGCCTTTAAAAAGAAAATATGTTTTCAGTGTATTACTTATGTTAAATAAAAGATATTCTCTGTTGCTCCTGAACAAGAGAATCATAGCAGTAATGGTCTTGCTTATGGTTCTTCTGGGAGCAAGTCCAGTAGCAGTAGCCCAGCAGAAGCAAACGTTTCAAAACCCTATTTTACCTGGTTTTTACCCAGACCCAAGTATCTGCAGAGTGGGGGAGGACTATTACCTCATCAGCTCCACGTTTGCGTACTTTCCGGGCGTTCCCATCTTCCACAGCAAAGACCTGGTGAACTGGAAGCAGATAGGGAATATTCTGAACCGACCAGAGCAGTTGAACTTGGATGGCCATGACGTTTCCCGGGGGATTTTTGCACCCACCATTTCGTACAAAGACGGCACGTTTTACATGGTAACCACGCTCATTGATAAAGGTGGTAACTTCGTGGTGAGAGCCACTAATCCTGCGGGGCCTTGGTCTACTCCGCACTGGCTTCCGAATGTGAATGGAATAGACCCCTCGCTGTTTCACGACGAGAACGGGAAATCGTACATTATCTACAACTCAGATGCGCCGGATAACAAGCCGCAATACGACGGCCACCGCACCATTCGGATGTATGAGTTTGATGTGAAAACCATGAAGACCATAGGGGCGCAGCATCTGTTGGTGAACGGGGGAGTGGACATTTCTAAAAAACCAGTCTGGATTGAGGGACCGCACATCTACAAAGAGAAAGACTTTTACTACCTCATGGCTGCTGAGGGTGGAACAAGTGTTAACCACTCTGAAGTAATCCTGCGCAGTAAATCAGCTACCGGCCCTTACGTGCCTTATGAAAAGAACCCTATCTTAACCCAGCGTCATTTACCTGCAACTCGTCCTAATCCGGTTTCAGCCACGGGCCATGCAGATCTGGTGCAAACCCAGAATGGTGATTGGTGGGCTGTTTTCCTAGCTACCCGGCCGTATGATGGAGCCGGTGATCATTATAACACCGGGCGTGAGACTTTCCTGGCTCCAGTCACCTGGAAAGACAACTGGCCTATCATAAACCCAGACCATGACCTGGTACAGTACTCGTACCCTGTACCTAACCTTCCTGCGCAGAAAAAACCTGCATTTCCGCTATCTGGCAATTTCACCTACCGTGAAGATTTCAAAGAGGGCACTTTGCCCATGTACTGGCTGCAACTGAGAACGCCGCGGTCCCAATGGTACAGTTTAAGAAATCCCAAGGGAAAACTGACATTGGATGTTCGTCCGGAAAGATTCTCAAAGAAAGATAATCCTTCGTTCATCGCCCGCAGGCAGCAGCACGTTACCGGAAGCGCCAGTACCCAACTGGAGTTTATTCCTCAAAAGGAGAATGAGTTTGCCGGCTTGGTGGCTTTCCATAACAGTGAACATTATTATGCTTTAGGCAAGACCATGAAAGGCAACGAACCCGTAGTGCAGCTATTGGATGCTGATAAAAAGGTTTTAGCTCACAAGGCCTTATCTAAAAAGGAGAGCAAAAACCCACTTTTCCTTAAAATTGAATTCAATGGAGGTGCTTACGCTTTTTACTATGCAACTCAGAAAGGCAAATGGCAACTGTTAAAAGATAAAGTAGACGGTGAGTACCTGAGCACGCGGGTAGCCGGTGGATTTGTAGGTGTAGTCTTGGGATTATATGCTACATCTAATGGGCAGCCGTCCACCAACAAGGCCACCTTTGATTGGTTTGACTATACCGGAAATGATTCTGTTTTTGAGACCTCTACCAAGGGCCAAAAAGCGTATAACACCACCAACTAAGAATTAGTAAGAGGTTAGTTTCAGATAGTTGATTATAATTGTCAAAAATACATTTATATTTAACTTCAAGATCAATCTTCTAAACTGAAGTGCTCGCCAACAGTTTTGGTGAACCTATAAAGAAAAACCAATAACCCATTTGCTATGAAATTTTTCATTGACACGGCCAACCTGGCCCACATCAAAGAAGCCCACGACTTGGGCATTTTGGACGGTGTAACCACCAATCCATCATTAATGGCCAAGGAGAACATCAGAGGCGTGCAAGCTACCCTTGACCACTATAAAGCTATCTGTGAAATTGTAGACGGTGACATCAGTGCCGAGGTGCTTTCTACTGATTTCGACTCTATGATAGAGGAGGGGAACACCTTGGCGGCCCTGCACCCGAACATTGTGGTGAAAGTACCTATGATCAAAGACGGCCTGAAAGCCATCAAGTATTTCACTGATAAAGGAATCAAAACCAACTGTACCCTGGTGTTCTCAGCCGGACAAGCCATTCTGGCCGCCAAAGCAGGTGCCACCTACGTGTCTCCTTTTTTGGGCCGCGTGGATGACATTGGTTGGGATGGGGTTCAACTGATTGAGCAAATCGCTAGCATTTATGCCATTCAAGGATATGAAACTCAAATTCTGGCGGCTTCTATTCGTAGCTCTATGCACATCGTGAAGTGTGCGGAAGCCGGTGCACACGTTTGTACCTGCCCATTAGAGCCAATCCTGGGTCTTTTGACGCACCCACTTACTGCCAGCGGCTTAGCTAAGTTCGTAGCAGATGCTGAGAAGATGAAAGAGATCATGCAGGAGCAGGCGTAATCTGCTTCTTACCTATTTCCTGCTTATTTTTTGTAAAAGGCACGTAAAACAAATAAAAATCAGGTTCTTTCAGGGCCTGATTTTTTTGTTGGAGTATAGAGGGTTTTTGAAGCAAAATCTGGAAAGTAGCTTAGAAACCACCGGACAAATTCTTTTTTATTTCTAAAACATAAACCCATTCTGTACCGAAAAAAGAAAATGGCTGCCTCCAAAAGAGACAGCCATTCGGTTTTAATCACATGAAGTAAAATTTTAGTGGTTAGAAACCAAGGAAGCTTTTTCTGTAGGTACTTCAGAATCTGGAAGCCAAAGGGCTTCCAGATCTTCTAGGGATCTTCCTTTTGTTTCTGGAATCATTTTCCAGACAAATAAGAGAGACAGCACACTCATGACCCCGTAGAAGCCATAAGTAACCGCACCACTGTATTCCATCATGGAAGGATAAGTAGCCGAGATGAAGTAGTTGGCTGCCCACTGAGCGGCCACCGCAACTGCCACGGCTTTCCCCCTGATCTTGTTAGGGAAAATTTCTGAGATCAACACCCAGCAGATGGGTCCCCAGGACATCATAAATGAAGCGGTGTAGATGATAATAAACACCAGCGTGCTGATGCCTATGATTTCATAATAGGAAAGCGCTGAGATGGCAAACATACCAATGGCCATGCCTATGGAACCTACCATCAGCAAAGGTTTTCTTCCCCACCGGTCAACAGTTAAGATGGCCAGTACCGTAAAGAATACGTTCACTAACCCCATCACCACAGTTTGCAGCATGGAAGCATCTTTACCGGCTCCCATGCTTTCAAAGATTCTGGGAGCGTAATAGAGCGCCACATTGATACCCACAAACTGTTGGAAAACAGAAAGAAGGATACCAATGAAGATCACCGTTTTTCCGTAAGACCATAGGTTGCTTGAATGATGCTCCACCGTGTTCTTGATGTCACTGAAGATTCTTCTGGCAGTATCCGGACCGTTTACTTTGGTCAGAATTTGCAAGGCCTCTTCGTCTCTGTTTACCATGCTCAGATATCTGGGCGATTCTGGAACGAAAAACATCAGAATCCCGAACAGAGCGGCTGGAATTGCTTCAGAAAGAAACATATACCTCCAGCCAATCTCGTTCAGCCATTCGGGTGATTGCCCGTTAGAAATTCCCCAGTTCACAAAGTACACTACCAGCATACCAAAGATGATAGCAAACTGGTTCAAAGAAACCAGCCTGCCTCTTAGGTTGGCTGGGGCAAGTTCTCCAATGTAGACCGGGCAAACGGCAGAGGCTAACCCAACGCCTATCCCCCCAATGATCCGGTAAAAGTTGAACATGTACAGGAGCCCCATGGTAGGGTTGCCCTCTTCAAAGAACAGGAACTCCGGATACCCAGACCCCAAGGCCGAAAGCAAGAACAGAATTGCCGCAATAATCAGCGTCTTCTTCCGGCCCATTCTGGAGGAAAAGACCCCTGAAACGGCACCCCCAAGGATACAGCCAATAAGGGCACTGGAAATGGTAACCCCATGCACCCAAGTACTAAGCCCCTGACCCGTGATCAAATACGCCTGAACTGATTTTTCGGCGCCAGAGATAACGGCTGTATCGTACCCAAAGAGTAACCCCCCTAAGGTGGCAATCAAGGTTATCCCAGCAATATATGGTAGGTTCTGCCCCGCTGTTTCTTTATTGTTCTTTATCATATGTTACTGGGAAAGGAGTAAGATCCCTTGATTTGCTTAGATAAACCGATTGATTAAGTTCTCCAGGTACTCCTGACGACCGCTTTGTAGGGTTGGCTCCCCTTGCTCTATGGCGTACGCGCGCAGGTCTTCCAATTTCAGTTTACCTTGCTCAAATTCCTGGCCTTTGCCGCTGTCAAAAGACGCATAGCGGTTCTGACGGATTTGACGATAGTCTGAATTTTGCAGGATGTTATCGGCCGTGATCAACGCACGGGCGAAAGTATCGGCACCGCCAATGTGGGCGTAGAACAAGTCAGCTGGGTCAGTAGAGTTTCTTCTGATTTTTGCGTCAAAGTTCACACCACCACCTTGCAAGCCACCGGCCTCTAAGAAAATCAGCATGGACTCAGTCAGTTCGTTCAGGTTATTCGGGAACTGGTCCGTATCCCAGCCGTTTTGGTAATCACCACGGTTAGCATCTACAGAACCCAGTACACCGGCATCAGCGGCAACTTGTAACTCGTGCTGGAAGGTGTGGCCCGCCAAAGTAGCGTGGTTTACCTCGATGTTGATTTTGAAATCCCCCAATAAGTCATGCTGACGCAGGAACCCGATCACGGTAGCGCAGTCATAGTCATACTGGTGTTTGGTTGGCTCCATTGGCTTAGGCTCAATGAAGAAGGTACCTTTGAAGCCTTGCGCCCGGGCGTAATCTTTCGCCGAGTGCAGGAAGCGAGCTAAGTGCTCTTGCTCACGTTTCATGTTGGTGTTCAACAAGGTCATATAACCTTCGCGACCTCCCCAGAACACATAGTTTTCGCCACCTAAGGCAATAGTAGCATCTAAAGCACCTTTCACCTGCGCTGCCGCATGGGCCAACACATGGAAATCTGGGTTAGTAGAGGCTCCGTTCATGTAACGCTCGTGTGAGAAGACATTGGCAGTTCCCCAAAGCAATTTCACGCCGCTTTCGGCTTGCTTCTGCTTGGCATATTCCACCATCGTTTGCAGGCGACGGTCGTTTTCATTGATGTCATTGCCATAGTCTACCACGTCTACATCGTGGAAGCAGTAATACGGCAAACCTAATTTGGTGATGAACTCAAACGCAGCATCCATTTTGGCTTTGGCGCGTGTGATCACGTCTGAACTTTCGTCCCAGGCGAAGTTCAAGGTAGGACCTCCAAATGGATCAGTACCGTTAGCGTTAAACGAGTGCCAGTAGGCTACTGAAAACTTGAAATGCTCTTTCAAGGTTTTGCCCGCTACTACGCGGTTCTCATCATACCAACGGTATGCCAATGGGTTGTCAGACTCCGGACCTTCAAACTTAATTTGTCCAATTCCTTTAAAGTATTCTCTGTCTCCTAAGGTGAGATTTGCCATAATTTTTGGATGTATGGTGGTAAAAAAATTAGTTACTCAGTTGTTTTAATAATAAAGCTTTCCAATCCTGGTAAGCTGCTTCGTAGATTTCGGTCTGGGTGGGTTCAATCACTCTTAATCGTTCAAAACGGCTAAAAGCTTCCTGCGCCGAGGCAAATGCTTTGGCGCCGATACCGGCCCCTAAGGCAGCGCCTACGCTACCGTCGTTCTGGTACAATTCCACTGGCACGCCCGTGGCATTCACAAAAGCTTCAGAGAACAGTCCGCTCAGGAACATGTTCGCGTTTCCTGCTCTGATGACGCTAGGGTTCATGCCGTTTTCACGCATGATGTCTAAGCCGTAGCGGAACGTAAAGGCAATGCCTTCCTGCACTGCCCGGAAGATATGGGCTTTGGTATGTAGGTTAAAATCCAGGTTGTGGAACTGCGCCCCGATAATCCGGTTGTTGAACACGCGCTCGGCCCCATTTCCGAAAGGGAAGATGCGCAGCCCGTTGCTGCCCACCGGAGTTTTCAACGCTTCCTCGTTCATTTGCGGATAGGAGAGGCCTTGCCCCATGTTTTCCTTTATCCAGCTGTTCATGATGCCCGTACCGTTGATGTTCATGAGCACGCCTACCCTCTTAGAATCTGGCGTGTAGTTCACGTGCGCAAAAGTGTTCACGCGGGATTGCGGGTCATACACCAATTGGTCGCTCACCCCATAAATCACACCCGAAGTACCTGCCGTAGCCGCTACTTCACCGGGGTTCAGCACGTTCAAAGAAAGCGCATTGTTGGGTTGGTCACCAGATTTGTAAGCTACTGGTATGCCTGCCTTCAAGGACAGAGCAGAAGCAATCTCCGGTTTTACCTCCCCGTGCGAAGTAAACAAAGGCCGTACCTCCGGAATGATGTCAGGACTGAAGCCGAAGAAGTTCATCACATCTTGGGAAACCTCGTCTTTCTGAAAATCCCAGAAGATCCCTTCTGACAAGGCAGATACACTGGTGGTGATCTCGCCGGTCAGCTTCATGGCAATGTAATCGCCAGGCAGCATGATCTTGTGGATTTTGCTGAACGTTTCGGGCTCGTTTTCCTTCACCCAGGCCAATTTGGCGGCAGTGAAGTTACCCGGTGAGTTGAGCAGGCGTGAAAGGCTTTGTTCCTGTCCAATGTGCTCCAGTGCTTTCTGGCCGTATGGCACGGCACGGCTATCGCACCAGATGATGGATTCACGCAGCATTTCCTGGTTCTGGTCTACAATCACCAGCCCGTGCATCTGGTAGGCAATTCCAATGGCCCCAATGTCTTGTGGGTTGTAAGCGCCGGTGGCATTTACTTTCTGAATGGCTTTCTGGGCGTGCTCCCACCACATTTCAGGGGACTGTTCGGCCCAACCTTGCTGCAGCGAATTGATTTTGGATTCCGTTTCGGGATACTGGGCAGAAGCCAGTGGCTTTTGGGTGGCTGCGTCTACCACTGAGGCTTTGATGGAGGAGGTGCCTACGTCTATTCCTAATAAGAGCATATAAAGCTATGTTACTAAAAGACCAATTCTGACTGTGGGCAAAGAATAAATCATTCTTACGAGTGTAGATCAGATAAGTCTTTGTGCCAACGTTGGCATAAGTTTAGGGTTTATTTTCCAGATTAGAAAATTTTAAGCCTAAAAAGAGGCGTTTTTTGGTAAAAAGAACTGATTTTATGTTCAGAAGAACTAAATCATCAAATATCTAACTCTTTTAATGTTAGGTATTTACTTTCAACTCCATTTCCAACCTTGTGTAAAAGCTTCCTTTTTACCCTGCTGGTTTGCAGTGCTTTGTTATAAAAGGTGCTGAAAAAGCAAAGTATTCTAAATAACTTTAAGAACTTTTAAAGGAGCAGGTAGAGCCTAAATCCTAGCATGGCAGAGAAACAGAAGAAAACCACTATACACGATATTGCCCGGGAACTGGATGTAACGTTCTCCACGGTAGCGCGGGCCTTGAATGACCATCCCGCTATTAGTGCAGCCACCAAAGTAGCTGTGCTGGAGACCGCCAAGCGATTGAATTACCAGCAAAACAAATTGGCTTCCTCTCTACGGTCGGGGCGGACCAACGTCATCGGGATTATTGTGCCTAGTCTGGACACCAGTTTCTTCAGTTCTGTGGTGCACGGCATTGAGCGGGTGATGAATGAGAATGGATACAGCATGCTCTTGTACCAAACCGGTGAGTCGCTTTCACAGGAGAAAAAGGGTATTGAAACGTTTCTCCAGTCCAGGGTAGATGCCATTATCTCTTCAGTGTCTGGTGAAGTGGAAGTACGGGAGTTTTATGAGCAGATCAGCAAACGTCAGGTGCCGCTGTTGTTTTTCGACCGGGCCATCAATGATTTACCGGTGCCTTCTGTTACCATCAACGACTACCAGGCAGGCTTTGTAGCCACCGAGCACTTAATCAGCCAGGGCTACAAGAGCATCGCGCACTTTACCTCAGATCAAAACCTGACCATTTTCAAGGAGCGTTACAGGGGCTACCATGATGCGCTGCAAAAGTATAATCTACCGCTGCAGGAAAACATGATCTTCAAAGGCAAGTTGTCTTTGGACTTTGGGAAAGCCTCTGTGCAACAGTTATTAGACCAGCAGGTGCCGTTTGATGCAGTGTTTGCGGCAGAGGACTATACGGCCATGGGGGCACTGCAGGTTCTGCTGGAAAAAGGCGTGAAAGTACCGGAAGAAATAGGGATTATGGGTTTCGCGAATGAGGCTTTCGGCGCTTTTGTGACGCCTTCGCTTTCTACCGTAGACCAACAAACCATTAGGATGGGAGAGGAAACGGCTCATCTTTTATTGAAGCTCATCGGGACCAAAGACTATTACGGTGCTACCCCTGAACGCTTAGTCCTGGATCCAATCCTGCTTCCCCGCGGATCTTCTCAGGCTAAGTGAAGTTGAATCCATTAGGTAAAATCTTATTTCATCCTCCATAGTGTTTAGTTTAGAAAATATGTTAATCAATAAGCTCTGTTGAAAATTTGAATTGCTTTTAAAAGAGCAGGGAAAATCAAATAAACTTACCTTAATTTTGTAAGTCTATGGGGTTGATCATTTCATCAGTGGCGTCGGGGAGTAACGGAAATTGCTATTACATTGGCAATGAGGAGGAAGCAGTATTGGTAGATGCGGGCATATCTTGCCGTGAAACCGAGACCCGGATGAAGCGGCAGGGGCTTTCCATGGAGAAGGTGAAAGCCATTTTCATTTCTCATGAGCATTCTGATCACATCAAAGGCCTTCCGGTATTAGCCAAGAAGTACCAGTTGCCGGTTTATATCACAACGGCTACGTTGGGCAACATGCGGGTTGGAGTAGATAGACAGTTGGTCAGACCATTTCAGGCGTACGATCCCATTCAGGTAGGAAACTTGTCAATCTCTGGTTTTCCAAAATTCCATGATGCCGCAGATCCGCACAGCTTCATCATTTCCTGCATGGGCATCAACGTGGGTGTGTTCACCGATATAGGATCTCCTTGTGACCACGTCATCCACCAGTTTCAGCAATGCCATGCCGCGTTCTTGGAAACAAACTACGATGATGATCTGCTGGACAAGGGCCATTACCCTTACCACCTTAAAGTGCGCATAAGAGGAAACTACGGTCACCTTTCAAACCGTCAAGCGCTGGCGCTGTTCACCGCTTATAAACCCGCCTTTATGAGCCATGTGCTGTTAGGGCACCTCTCCAAAGACAATAACTGTCCTAAACTGGTAAAGGAGTTGTTTACAGCCCACGCCGAGACTACCCAAGTGGTGGTTGCCTCCCGCTATGAAGAAACAACCGTGTATCATATAAAAGGTGAACCAGTGGCTGTCCCCAGTGCTCCAGTATATACCCCAAAACTGAAAGCCGTTTCTAAACAGAAGCCACAAACAAGCCAGCTTTCCCTGGAGCTGTTCTAAAAATAACGCTGGTGACTTCTTGTGGTTTTTGAAGCTGTTTTTTGTGAAACGGCTTCAAATCACGACTTGAAATTTGAAGCGGATTATCTTATCTCTTGAAATGCATTCATTTTGGTTTCAGACGTGAACACCACTTGAGGCTATTGAAGTATGCCTTTCTTCACGTGGCTTGTTTATGAACTCCTACCAGGTTCTATGACCATTTCTTATAAAAGGGATTGCAAAGAACTGAGTGTTCAATAAGGTAACATCAGCAATATCCCCTTCCTTCAGCTAAGTGGCCTATACTTTAATAATTAGTTCTACTCCACTTCTTGTGCATTTTATCAAACCCTATAAATGTTTCCTACGTTTTGATACTCATGTACCACAAATTTTAATCTAATAAAACTATGGACGCATCAAGCATCAAAGAAGCAGCTGATAACTACAACCCAGACCATAAAGAAGGACCAGTAGCTCGTAGTATTGAAGAGTATACTGCCAAGTTACCTTCTGACCTTTTCCTATGGGCCGCACTTGGCTCTATGGCGGTGTCGGCTACCTTGAAAATCATGAAAAAGGATGACGAAGCGCTGTTCGTCGGACAGTGGCCAGCTCCTTTCCTGCTATTAGGACTTTACAACAAACTGGTAAAAGTAAAAGGATCTGACGGCGAAAAAGACGGACCAGAGCGCCCTGAAGGTGCCAATGCTGAGGTAAGAAACGCTGGAAAGTAATTCGGCTGATCTACAAAAACAACAAAGGGAAAGCATTTGCTTTCCCTTTGTTGTTTTAAGCTTGGTTTAAAGAAAACAGCTTTAAAGCTCTCTTTTATTTGATGGTAAGACAGTTGAAATTGCCAGCTATGAACTTCGTATCAGAAGTTTACTGAGGGCGATTCAAACCAATTATCTAATTGGCCTAAGATGACTCATGGTTGAGGCCTCTTTTTAGTTCCTCGGGTGGGAGGCGCTGAGAGTGGATCATCCGGCCAGTGGTGTTTCGGGTAGCGGCCCCTCAGGTCTTTGCGGACGTCAAAATACCCGGTGCTCCAGAAACTCCGTAAGTCCCGCGTCACTTGCACAGGCCGGGAAGCAGGGGAGAGCAGATGCATCAGGACTGGCACCTTTCCACCACCAACGTTCGGCGTGTCCAGCATTCCGAAGACTTCCTGTAGTCGAACCGCCAATACAGGAGTAGCAGGGTCTGTATAATCCACACCAATCCGGGAGCCGCTGGGAACCTCCAGGTGCGAAGGAGCCAAGCGGTCCATTTCCTGCCGTTGCTCCCAGGAAAGATCAGCCAGAAGAATTTCCTTGAAGTCAAGTTTGCTTACCTGTTCCAGGGTGCGTAGACCTAGTAAATGCGGTAACAGCCATTCTTCCATGGTATTGTCCATAGCCTCTTCGGAGACATCAGGCCATTGTTCCGGAAAAAGTTGGTGGAGAAACGTCAGCCGTTTTAAAGTCTTTTGGGCTTCCTCTGACCAGGGAAACCGTTCAATGCCTTTTTCTTTTAAAGCTTGTAATAGGGCTTGGGCAACCAACTCCTGGTTAGGGTTCGTAATGGTGGTTTCCTCCAGGGTCAGTGCCCCCATGCGGGTAATCTGCCGGGCGATGACCTTTTCCGTGGAAGCATCATACCGAACTTCCTCTACCCGTTCCAGTTGGCCCGCAAAGTGGGTGAGCAGTTCTTCTTTACTTACCGGAGCCGCAGACAATACCCTGGGTTTGGACCCTAGTTCCATGTGGGCAATGGCGTAGAACTCCGCTTCGCCGAACAGCTCCGTCTGCAAGGTGGCGCGTTGACCAGAAATGAGGCGAATGCGGCCGGAGGTTTCCCGCTGGGCCAGTCGGTCAGGATACGCCAGGGCGGTTAAGAGTCCCACCGCGCCAAAGTTGATGGGACTTCTTTTCTCCCGGATGCGCTGTCGCAGGTTCTGGGCCTGCTCCCGGATTTTGCGGACAGTATTGGCATCTACCACGTAGCCGGGCGTTGGAGGGTTATGTCCGTCTAGTATTTCTAACCGTAGCGTGAGGTCCGGCAGCGGATCTGCCCAGGAAATCTGCATGGGTTTTAAGACATCGCGGTCTGAAAGCAGGGCAGCTAAATCACAGGCGGTGGTACCCAGGCCTAACGCATGCCCCCGCACCACCAAATGGCCTAAGCGGGGAGAAAGTCCGAGCGCGGCTAAGGCTTTCCCGTGGGCGGTGGGTTTTCCGGTTTTATCAAGGGCTTCTAACCGGATCAGAAGATCACGGGCTAATCCCAAAGCTGCTGGGGGAGGCGTATCCAGCCACTTCAAATCATTCGGGTCCTGAGCTCCCCAGATAGATAACTCCAGGGCCAAACCAGTTAAATCTGCCTCACATATTTCAGGTGTCTGTCGGTCGGCTAGTTGCAGTTGGTCGGCGGAGGACCACATGCGGTAACAAACGCCGGGTCCCAACCGGCCAGCCCGGCCTCGGCGCTGGTCAGCGGCGGCTCTGGAAACTGGAATGGTCGTCAGGGTGGTCAGCCCGATGCGGGGCACGAATTTAGGCACGCGGGAGTATCCTCCATCAATGACCACTTTCACGCCTTCAATGGTTAAGCTGGTTTCGGCAATGCTTGTGGCCAATACTATCTTGCGCCTTCCCGCGGGAGCAGGCCTGATGGCGGCAAGTTGTTGCGTGAGGTTCAGATCTCCGTGCAGCAGGTGAAGGTCTATGGTGGAGGCTAGTTTTCCCTCCAGAGCCTGCGCCACCCGACGCATCTCGCCCATGCCGGGTAAGAAGACCAGCACATCTCCTTCGGGTTCTTCTTCCAGGGCTTTCCGGATGGATTTCGGTAAAAGGTTCGTTAAACGCTCGGCGGGTCTTTGTCCGGCCGAAGCCATCTCGGCGGGGGAGAGATAGTGCGTCTCTACCGGGAACTGCCGACCTTCGCTTTTGACCACGGGAGCTTCCAGCCAATTAGCCACAGACGTAGCATCTAAGGTCGCACTCATGACCAACAGCCGAAGGTCAGGCCGTAGTACCGCCTGCGCATCCAAGGCCAAGGCTAACCCCACATCGGCTTGCAGGCTCCTTTCGTGAAACTCGTCAAAAATGATAGCAGCCACTCCCTCCAAGCCTGGGTCACTCTGGAGCAAGCGGGTTAGAATTCCTTCTGTAACTACTTCTATCTTGGTTATGTCAGATACAATGTGCTCCATCCGCACCCAATAGCCTACCGTCTGGCCCACTTCCTCGCCCAGCAGGTCAGACATGCGCTGGGCTGCTGCCCGGGCCGCTAACCGGCGGGGTTCCAGCATGATGATTTTGCCCTCGTTACGCCATGAGGTATCTAACAAGGCTAAGGGAACCAGGGTGGTTTTACCTGCGCCCGGAGGCGCTTCCAAGACTGCCCGGGAGCTGTTTTCTAAAGAAGAGACCAGCCGCGGCAGGGCTTCTTTGACGGGTAAATCAGGTAAATGAGAAATTGAGAAAGTAGGTGACATGCGAGGTCAAATTTCTGCAATCTTCGGGTAACCTCCTGTGTGCTGCGAAGATAATTTTTGGGGTAGTTTTTAGAAAATAGCCTATAAACAGGAAAGCCTGCTCCCCAAGAGGAACAGGCTTTCCTGTTTATAGGCAACCAGAAGCTATTCTGCTTTCTCGTTGATGTAGCTTTTCGCTAGGTCGTTCAACAGGGTGTCTGTTTTTTGCTCTTCTTCCAACGTTTGTCTTAGAAGTTTCGCGGCCTCAGCATGACCTAAACGCTCTGCAAAGTGAGCGGCAGTACCGTAACCGGCAATTTCATAATGCTCCATGCGCTGCACAGAAGCAATTAAGCCAGCGTCTTTCACCTCTGGGGTAGCATCTTCCTCAATGGTTTCTTCGCCTTCTTCTACCAAGCCTTCCATGGCTTTGCACTTCATGCGTCCTGGGCTGGTACCTACTAACTCGCAGATCTGCTCCAGGCGGTCTTTCTGGGCTTTGGTTTCTTCCAGGTGAGTCTCTAACGCTTGCTTCAGCTTTTGATCTTCTGTAGCTTTAATCATTTTGGTAAGCGCTGCAACGCCTTGTTTTTCAGCGCTGTATAGGTCCTTTAGTTGATGCTCAAACAGGTCTTCTAATGTTTTTAACTTAGCCATAGTATTATTTATTCTGTTGGTTAGTATTTACAACGTCTATACGCTGGGGTAAGCGAAGGGTTAAGAAACATCCCGCAATTTCCGGGTGAAACCGGATGTTTTTAGATATGCTTGAAAGCCTTCAACTTAAATGCCTAGAGGTTAGGACTGTTTAATTTAAAGTATTCGGCGGAAGGGTTCAGCCTTGAACTCACTTGGTTCTGAAAGAAACCCGACTTGCATTTAAAAGTAGGCAACAAGGTTTTTACCTCATTTCTGAAGAAGTACCCTAAAGCCAAATTGACTCAAAACTGTGACTGTCTCTGGTGGCATCTGATTTTTTTGGAACGTATCTTGTACTCTACAGGGGAGGAAGCACGTAAATAGGTGTAGTTTGATTTGTGGGATAGACTAAAAGTGTGCTCAGATGGGTTATTCTTTTACCGGAATCAGCCAGAAAGGAGAAGATCATGACAGATAACATTTGGAAATACTTGGGCGGATTGGGCTTTCTAGCCATCACGTTGAACCTGTGCAGCCAGCAATCTATACCAGGTGGGGGAGCCGCTGCAGGAGGAGACACTGGGGCCAGCTTTACGAACGGAAGAGTCATCAAAGCGCCTGCTTTGCCTACTACTATGTCTTTTGCCGGAGAACCAGTGCCGCTAGATGTCCCTGATGTGGCGGAGCGTTTGGATAGGGAATTACTGGTAAATTCTTATCTGCAGGCGACTACCTTAATGGGTTTAAAGCGAATGCAGCGCTACCAACCCGAGATTGAACGGTTACTCAAGGAAAATGACATTCCCGCCGATTTCGTGTATCTCTCCCTCGCCGAAAGCTTGTTTAGCCAGGTAACGTCCCCGGCTGGTGCCTCAGGATTCTGGCAGCTCATGCCCGATACGGCCAGGGGTTACGGACTTCAGGTAAACGCTGAGGTGGATGAACGTTTCCATGTGGAGAAATCTACCCTGGTCGCCTGTAAGTACCTGAAGTCGGCCAAAAAGAAGTTCGGTTCCTGGACCAACGCTGCTGCTGCTTATAACCGGGGGGTGGGAGGCATAGACCGTGCCCTGGAAAAACAGAAGGTAGATTCTTACTATGATCTGTACCTGAACGATGAGACTTCACGGTACATGTTCCGCATTTTGGCCTTGAAAGAGGTGCTGGGCAACCCTCAAAAGTATGGCTTTGAATTACCCAAAGAACAAGGTTATGATCCACTGCCTACCCGTACGTTGAAGGTTACTTCTACTATTCCAGATCTGGCTCAATATGCCAAAGACCAGGGCACCAACTACAAAACCCTGCGCCTGTACAACCCCTGGATTAAAGCTTTCAAACTTACGGTGGCTCCGGGAAAAGAGTACGTGCTGCAATTACCTAAGTAGGTTGAGATTCGTCTACTAAAGCAGAAGGTTTTCCTTCCTGTTTTTAAAAAGTACCCCTAAAAATGAATCAAACAGAATAGTCTCTTTACCCTCTATTTAGCCACTTGCGTAAGCCGTGGCCTTGCTGTATCTTAGGGTCAAATCTCCTGAAGTGGTTTCAAAGAGGTAGATCTATGCTAATCGAGTTTTATGGTGGAAAGTAGGATAGGGGGAGAAAGCGAGAAGCGCCTCATAGAAGCCATTCGGCAAGGAAAACAAGAAGCTTTTGGTCTTTTGTATGATACGTATGCCCCAGTATTAATGGGCATGATCACCCGTATTGTGCAGCATACCGATGTGGCTGAAGAAGTATTAAAAGAAACATTTTTAGCCATCTGGTCCCGCATCCATATCTATGACCCTTCCAAATCCGGGTTCCTGACCTGGGGATTGGCTATGGCCAGAGGCATTGCCTTGGAGGCGAAAAAAACCGGAATGTACGGAAACCTGCTCCATACCACTGAAAAGGATGCTGTTGTCCGGCAGGAAGAAGAGCGAGCCAAACAAGTAGAGGAGGCCAAGGTGAAAGAAACCTTTTGCCAATTAGAACCTCAGGAAAAAGCCATCATTGATTTAATCTACCTGAAAGGATATACCTGTACACAGGCCGCTGAAGCCCTCGGGATATCAGAAACACAAATTAAGAGCCACTTGAAAATGGCCTTCAAACACATAGGAGCGGAAAGAACAGCATGAACCCCATTACAGACTACATAGAATCCGGGATTTTAGAGCTGTACGTCATGGACGCCACTACGCCAGAAGAAACGCAGGAGGTAGAGCAAATGGCTTCCGCTCACCCTGAGATCCGCAAAGAGATCGACGCCATTCGTCAAAGCATAGAAGCGTATGCCTTGGCTCATGCTGTAGAACCGCCCAGCACACTTAAACCACTTGTACTGGCAACCATAGATTACATGGAGCGGATGAAAAATGGAGAGCCCGTTTCTTCCCCTCCAGAACTTACCCCTACGTCTAAAGTAGAGGATTACGCCACCTGGTATACCCGGGATGATATGCAATTAGCTCCTGATGCCGAGGATATTTACGTGAAGATTATTGGCTACACCCCCAGTGTAACCACCGCCATTGTCTGGCTCAAAGGCATAGCCGAGGAGGAAATTCACCATGATGAACACGAGCGCTTCCTGATTTTGGAAGGCAGCTGTGACATAACCGTTGATGGGGAGGTGAATTCGTTGAAGCCAGGAGATTTCTTTGCCATTCCGTTGCATAAGAACCATATGGTGAAGGTGACTTCAAAAGAGCCTTGTAAAGTGATTTTGCAACGGTTGGCGGCGTAGTGCTTGATAATAGTCTTTGATTAACAAGAAGTTTGTAGTCAAAAAGATTGTGATTCTTTTATTATAGGATTTGATAGTAAGCTTCTAAACTCACAATTACTTACTTTTTATTTCTTCTTATAAAAGGCCTTCGTAGTACTTCTACGAAGGCCTTTTTTGCTTTAACCTTACACTTCTGTATAAATACTTAATAGTAAGTATTGAAGGTGAAGTATTGTTCTTTTAGTTTAGTGACAAAGAAAATATAAAAAAAGTAATTCCAATCTATTTAGTATAAACACTAAGACTTGATATAAAATAGTATCTCTTTAGTAATCATCAAGGGTAAACGCCCGACTATTTTACAGTCATAAATGGCTATTTACCTATCTTAAGTTTTTCTTCTTCCCGTTTCAGAAGCTTTTTCTAAGAAGCTCTGCATGCTCCTTGCTTATATACTTGAAATAACAATATAATATTTTATTTAATATATTATGATTGTAGCTAACATGCTGAGCAATATTCTCAGTTGGACCAATTATCATATCCAATACTTAACTAGAAAGGTAGAAATACTTAGTTCTTATAATGTATTGCTACAATCCTTAGTAGAAGCCGAACAAAAACAGCGTGACGCAGAACTGAAAGCAGTCCATTTGGAAAAAGAGTTGCAGGTCCAGCGTGAAAAGTTGGGGCGTGACTTACATGATGGATTTGGTTCTCAACTCACTCACCTTATCTCACGTCTAGAATTACTTGCTTACCATAAAATACCAGATTCTAGGCAACTTCTCCGCCTAAGTGAGTTCACCCGGGAGATGAATCATACTCTCAGAGAAACAATCTGGCTACTTGATCAGGAACAGGTCACAGGCGAAGCATTAGGGGGGCGAATGCATGGATTGTTGCTAAAGATTTGGGAAGACCGTGAGGTGCCAAACCTCAATTGGAATTTGTATCATAATAAGGATAAATCAGTGGTGGAGCCTTTAGTTGCAATGCACTTATTACGCATTGCTCAAGAAGGTACTAACAATGCGCTAAAATATGCATTAGCATCGCAGGTATGTGTGACGTTGCAAATATCAAAAGCAAATGCATCTCTTACCATTGAAGATAATGGACGAGGCTTGCATGCTTCTTCTTCAACAAACGGTTTTGGACTTACTAACTTGCGCAAACGTGCGGAGGAAGTAAAAGGCACTTTCCTTATAAATTCTACTGCTTCAGGTACCTGCATCAAGGTTATACTCCCTTTAAGTGCTTAAAATACGTCATTTGACGTATTTACAAGCTGAATTTTACACTGTACCTTTCAATTATAGAGCAAATTCTATATCTAATTTGGATGCAAAAAGTTACCGTCGGGATAGTGGAAGACAATGTCCAATTGGGGCAAGATATTCGAGATAAGCTCGCGTTAAGCGAAGATGTAGAAGTGCTATTTGAAGTACCAAATGGGCTGACACTGTTACAAACATTAGCAAAAGGTATTATACCGGAAGTAATATTCATGGACATACAAATGCCAGATATGGATGGTATTGAAGCCACCAGATTAGCTAAGCAAAAATGTACGGATTTGAAGATTGTAATGCTGACAGTGATGGACGACGAGCAAAAACTTTTTAATGCTATGGAGGCAGGTGCTTCAGGGTACCTGTTAAAAGATGCTAAGCCCTACCAGTTGCTTAATGCTATCTATGATGTGTTGGACGGGGGGTTGCCACTTTCACCAAGCTTAGCTGGTATGGTACTAAGTTATTTGAAGGGGGAAAAAGTAATGCCTAAACCAACAATAGCGGCTTTGGATGTCCTTAGTAAGCGGGAAAAAGAAGTATTAGAGTGTTTGAAGCGTGGATTGGCAGTAAAACAAATTTCAGAAGAATTATTTATTGCGAGCAAAACAGTTCGGAAACACTTGGAACATATTTATGAGAAGTTGCATGTGCATTCTGCTAAAGGAGCAATTTTAAAAAGATTGGGAGAGTAAGATTTCCAGAACATTTAGCCAATGGGCCTCAAATCTATAATAATACATTGAAACTACGTTGAAGCTGAGGAATGAGGTTGAAGAATAAAATCGCAAAATAATAAGTGATTTTAATTGATGACTAGAGTAGAAATAAAGCTAAAAGGTTATAGATGGAGAATATTAAGAGCTCTATTTATTTTGTTACTTTTATTTAATGGTAGGGTCAAAGCGCAACAGATGGTTTGGATGCCTCATGCCCCAGGTCCTACTATTAATGGTCAAGTAGAAAACATTAAAGATGGAGAGGTATCTGGTGCCATTAATGCCGTTGCAGTACATCCTACCGACTCCAATGTTGTTTTTGTGGGAACCGTTAACGGTGGAATATGGAAAACAAGCAACGCAATGGCAGCAAAACCTACTTGGGAAACTAATACTGATAATCAAAGTTCCTTATCGATAGGTGCTTTGGAATATGATACCAAGGATCCAACACATCGAACTCTTATAGCTGGTATTGGTCGTTTCAGTAGTTTTGAGAATATAGGTGGCGCTCTCTCAGGTTTGCTGCGCACCACAAACAATGGCAAAAGCTGGATTGCTATAAATGGTAAGGATACTCTGAATAATCTAAATATATCAGGTGTCGCCTCTCGTGGAGATACAATTCTTATTTCTGTAAATAAATCATATAAATCAGCTAATTATCTAGACACAGCCTTTGTAGGCATTTGGCGGAGTACCAATACTGGTAAATCATGGAGGAAAGTATCTGGCCGATTAAAAGAAACTGGCCTTCCTTCTGGTGCATCTTTTGGCCTTACTTCAGATCCCACCAATCCGAAGCGCTTATTTACCAATGCAGGAAAAGCAGGTATTTACCAGAGTTTGAACTTTGGAACAACCTGGAGCAAAATAAGCAATGTTGCCATGGATAATATGATAGCCGATGCTGCAAATATCAAAATTTCAGTGGGGGGCAGTAAGAATATCTTTGTAGCAGTTGTAACACCATCCCTCGAAAAAGGACCACCCTATGCTTTGGTAGGCTTCTTTTATTCTGATAAAAATTATTTTCAATGGAAGACTGTGTCATTACCTAAAACGGCTGAAGGAGGTTTACATCCAGGAGGACAGGGGAATATACATTTCTCACTTATAGCAGATCCTAAAAGTCCTGATATTGTATATTTAGGAGGTGATAGGCAAGAACCTGGACCACAAGGTTTCACAAATGGGAATTCCATAGGTGCAAAGGAATATACTGGACTTTTATTTAGAGGAGATGTATCTAAGCCTTTGGACAAACAATGGGTACATCTTACCCATTCGAACCTATTAGGAGCTTCTGGAGGTGGAACTAGAAATAACAGTGCGCCTCATGCAGACTCAAGAGATATGGCTATAGCAGCCAATGGTGTACTTATTGAGGTTAATGATGGGGGAATTTACCGTAGGACGAGCCCACAAACTAACCAAGGCGACTGGTTTTCCATGAACGGTAATATTCAAACAACGGAGTTCCATTCCATTGCCTGGGATGCAAATACAAATACTATCATTGGTGGAGCGCAAGATACAGGTTCTTCAGAACAGGAACAACCTAATAATGTAAAGTGGAACAGTGTTTTATTGGGCGACGGTGGGGTAGTAGCGATTAATGATTTTAGTGTGCCGGATACCTCTACACGTTTCTCAAGTCAATTGGAGCAAAATAATAAGTTTTTTTTAGTACGCGATATTTTTGATGCTAAAAATAATTTGCAGCTTTCATATACAATTTTTCCAACTTCAACAAGCGGTGACTCAATTATTGGGAGATTATATACTCCTATAAAGCTAAACAATGTTGAGCCTTACCGCATGATTATTGGTGGTGAACATTCTGTTTATGAGTCGTTTAACGAAGGAGCTTTTGCTGAAGAGATTTTTGATGAACATGGCCAAAGGCTTGTAGTAAACGCAACTTACACTAGCTCTATTGCTTATGGTGCAGTTGGAAATCCAGAGGTACTATATGTTGGGTCAGGAAACTCATTGTATATAAGGAAATCTGCTTCCCCAGAGCCATTAAGAAGATCAACTTCTTATAACGGTGGTTGGGTAGCTGGTATCGCAATTGACCCAAATAATCCCAATTCTGCTTTTGTAGTTGATTTTACCCGAGTTTACCACACTGCAAACGGCGATACTTCATGGACGGAAATCACCGGCAACTTACCCAAATTTTCTCCTGGAGAACTTTTTTCCATTACCTATAGCAATCATACTCCTGAAGGAGCAATTATAATTGGAACCGAGAATGGAGTTTACATGGCTTCTGGTTCAAACTACACGGATTGGACTTCACTGGGTGCAAAGCTTCCTAAGGTGCCAGTAATGAGCTTAGAGTATGATGCTGTTGATAGAATTTTGCTGGCTGGAACGTTAGGTAGAGGTGCATTCACGTTAAAATTCCCGGAACCTTTACTGGTGCATGGTAATCTGGTAAACAGAACCAATTATCAAACTAATAAGCCCTTGATAGTGGAAGATGTCAATATTCAGAAGTCAAGTAAACAAAATTCATTTGAACTTTTTCCTGGTGTAATTATAGAACCGAATAAAAGTCGTGCTTTTATTATGAGCCCAAATGGGGGTATTGAAGCAGTAAAACTTTCAACTGGTGAAAAGATGTGGTATACAGCAGCAGCAACAAAGCCTTTAGGAGTTGTAAAAAAACGTTTAATAAGCCAAGTTGAAAATTTGAAACCAGACAACAACCTAAAAATAGTTGCACTAAACCCTGCAAATGGCCATACAATAGTTTCCGCTCAAGAGGAACTGCCTTCTGATGTAAACGCCTCTGTTATAAAGTCATCAAAAGGTGAGTTTGTTGCTAATTCGTATCTGGTTAACAATGATTTAATAGTGGCCTGGCAGTTTGTCGAACCTGACAAAAGCAGAAATATTAAAAGAGGCGTGCTGGAACGTACGAGAGGTAAAATGCCTGCCCAAGAGGAAATAAATTTTACTTTACCTAAAGGCGATACTTCATTAACAAATATTAAAAGTGGTGCTTTTCGGTTAAAGCTTTCAAATGGTGAAACAACTCCTATAGATCAACCTGCTGAATTAAATAATTTAAATAGCCTAAAGAATAAAGCTTCTTTTTCTTCAAAGCTTATTTCAGGAAGCTCAAGTCCCCAATTTATATCAGCAGATGGCCTGCATATATTAGTAAGTCAACCCACAAATAACAATGCGGTATCAGGAAGATACACTTTGAGAATTTACGAGCGCGATAGTAAAAAGCAGTTAGGAGAATTTAAAAGCCCTTTTCCATTTGTAAACTTTATTGTAAAGGATAACATTGTAATTTATCAAACCCAGCCTTATACTATAAGAACTAAGGAGGGTTTAAAAAAAGAACCATTAAAAGTTCGTGCATTAGACCTTAAAACTTCTAAAGAACTATGGAGTCAAGAAGTTCGTGATACTACCTACCGAGGGCCAATGCCTCCATAGGCTACTGAATTTATTCTTTATCTAAACTTTCCTGTTTTTTATTATACAAAGGAAGTTTATGAATTATTTTATAAACATAAAATTATTATTTAAACTAAGAATGTATTGTTGTAACCAATTTTTAATATGATAAATCTCTATAAATCGACTTGTTTAATTTTCTGCTTTTGTTTATTTATAAATAAAGCAAATGCTCAAGACTATATCATTAAGAATGTAGAATCAGAAAGGATTGATGATATTTTGGCACTTGAATTATCCATTAGCGGTGATACTAATATAGTGTTTTTTAAAGATTTATCTTATAAAGATAATCGTTTAAAAAAACAAGTATTACGAAATAATTCTAATCTCTCCGCTAAATCTTCCTATGTGAATATTTGGTTACAATTTTTAAATCCTTTAGTATATAAGGTAAATGTAGAAACTAAAGAAGAAGTAGATGAGGATTTAAATAATGCTACTTCTAATTTTATTACTGCTTTGAATGCTACCGGCGCATTATTAGCTGGATTGCCATCTGCTTCAGGTACTAATATCAATACAGCATTTGGTGACATATTAAAAGGGGGAAATCAGATGGTGTTTGTTCATTCCCCTACACAATTAGGGCAGACAGCAACAGAAATAAAGGATTTCAAATCCCTTCAAAATTTGGAGACAATAGAATTGTATCTTTGGTTGAATTCGGATGAGTTAAGCTTGTATTCAAAACCTGAAACTAAAAAGGAATTGTTAAATATTCTGATTAGTGCGGAAGAGGCTTTTATGCAAAATTCATTTGAAACGACAAGCTTAGAAGTTTTTGAAGAAATGAAAGGATTAAAAACTATAGCTTCATTAAAGGATAATTTAAAGGATATAAATGGAAGAATAGTTGAAAAAGAGGTAACTACATCATTAGCATATTTAATATCATCAATGGAGACATCAATTATCGATGTAACCGACAAGATTGATCATCCTGAAGAAATTATTAATGTTGATAGTATCAGCTTTTCGGATCCAAATAACCAAAGGAGCTTTGATAAAAATAAACATGATTTTGCAAGAAATCTAGTTGTTGTCCATTTGCGGGGTCTTCTCAAAAAATATCAAGACATTCTTGCCAAAAGAAAAAAGCAGCAGGAAGAATTGCTGAACTGTTATAAAAAACTAGAGGCCTATCAAAATTCGAACGACTGGGAAGGTGAATACTATCAGCTTATAAAAAGCCTTCCTATCGATAGAAAAAATTTTCAGACTATAAGCCTAAAAATAAATCATTTAACCTTTAATAAAAATAATCCAAGTTTAGTTACAGTAGAAGAAAAATCTGTTATAAATAGAAATTTTTCAGTTAAACGAATACGCAATGTAATTTTGGTAGCATCTACAGGTGGGTTTTATACTGATGTGAATTATAATCAATTTAGTACAGCTAATGATGCTAGTGGAAATGCTACAATTGTTAAAACCAAAGAAGAAAAGGACTATTTTAATTTTGGAGCTGGTTTAAATCTTTTTCCAAATATAAGGAATAGCCATTTTTTGCCTGGTCTTCAGTTTGGCGTTGCAGCAGGCCAAAATTATCCAATGTTCCTTTCGGGTTTATGCTTTAACCTTCCTGATTATAATATTACTTTTTCAATTGGAGGACTGCTTACTTGGAATAGGCAATTATCAGAAAAGAAAGAAGGAGATATTATTACTGGTGGGGATGCTGAATTGCAAAACCTAATTAGGTGGAAATTCGATTCAACTCCTAAGTTATACCTGGGCTTAAACTTTAATATTAACACCAAAAAGTAAAGCTTAATGAAAGTAAATATTGTTTTTATAGCCTTAATCAGTTTGTTTACAGCTTGTGTACCTAGAGAGATAACTGGAACTGATAAAGATCAATATTATGCAGTTAACAATGGAAAGTTAAAAGGGACCTTTAAAATCGGGGCTAATGATTTGATAATATATGCTAATGCTATTGAGTTTGGGGATAAGACAGTATTTGACTTTGAAAGTTCAGGAAAAGAAGGTGGCAAAGTAGTTATTAACTGTAAAAAGATAGTTGGTAAGAAGAACTATGTCATTAAAGGCTTAAAGGCAAATGAAATTGAAGCAAGGTTTAAAATATTCATCAAATAGTAGGTAATTTTCAAAAAAATTTATTCTTAGCCATCTAGTAATTAAAGGAATCCTAGGCTTATAAATTATAATGATTTTTCTTTTTTATTCAAATGCTGTTCATCAATGTAGTTAAGTTATAAATGATCTTTATGAAACCAGAAAATAAATCTCGCTTATCTTTTTTATTATTTGTAATGCTTTTAAGTTGTAATAAATCATCTGTCCAGTCAGAAGAGACAAAGTCAACTTCAGAGATCCATGCCATTGATGGAAACCAGGCATCTGAAATAAGGGATAATATTGATGATTCTGCAAATATCTTAGCTACAAGGGAATGGGATTTGCCCACTGATTTACAAGGTGAATGGAAGCAAGCCAATGAAATTTCATATTCTGATACTATCCGTTTTGATAATGTAAGGGCAGCTGTAATAATAAATTTTACTGTTCTAAGTAAAGATGCGTCAAATTTTATTATGAAAAGTGCAACTGTTAATGCATTTGAACGGGATAAAAGTTATAATCTAACAGCGAGCATTTCTGATCAAATTAATATGGGTTCAAAAACCGCTTTCGATACATATATTACTGTTAATTTACAAGCAACATTGAAACCTGGAAGGCGTTCTTCTAGGAAGCTCGAAGGGAAAATGTTGGCAGTTTACGCTAAAAAGGGGTTTGTTGAGCCTTTATAGTTTTTTTGATTAATAAATAGTAAAGTTAGTTGCTAATTCTTGAAAATATAAATCTAGATCAGTAAGTTGAAAGTAATAGTTGGAATTTGTTCTTATAAATTCCTTTGTTATGTAAGTCGCCAATTATTTTTGTTTGATATTAATTACTTTAAAACCAAAGATTTATACTTTGAGTATATTATGAAGTAAAAAAGAAAATCCCTGAATAAGTAGTTAAATTTGGTAAAATTTGTAACATGTTTTACTCAGGTTTATGTAAGTTGTTTCGATACTTAATAAATTAATTATAATTAGTATTTCTAACTAAGTTTGAAGTTTACATGGATTATGTTACAGATAATTAGTTGTAAAGACACAAAGTGTATTAATTATAAATTTATGAGGGTGGAAACCTATGTTAAATTGTTTTTTGATTTCAGGATTAATTTCACTGTTTAATTTAAACTTATTTGATTTTGGGTCTTCTCTAAAATTGATAATACAGCAAACACCCACTTCTTTTAAAGAAGTGCTTAATCTTTATTTGAAAAGTAATATTATCGTTATCGTGAATAATAAATCTTTAACGAAATGTAAGATTTTTAAAGTTGGAAATGATTATGTTACGGTAAAGCTTTCTTCAGGTAACTATGTTTATTACCCTTTTTGTAGTATTCAAAGTATAGATGGTTTGCCCACTGTGGAGGTGGTCCAAATAATCATCAAATAGGTAAACCTTTATTGTTATGTAATATTAAAATTTATCCAGATGAGCGTTCAAATACTGATAGGCAATTCTGTAAATCCAGATGCGGATTACATAACCTGGACTCCATCCAGATGCACCATTTCATCTACCGATGGACTTAATAAACGCGTGGTTCTCCAAAATGTTAATGCTGCTACGGGTGGTCAGGTTGTTTTTAAACAACATTTAACTGACCCAGTTTCCAATTCAATTGAATTGGAAACTGGCGGTAGCGGAGATCCGGTAAGTTTTTATATAGCCGGAAAGTTTGACCGGAATACCGGAATAGGCCACGCAAGCATCAGAGATAAGGACTGTATTATTGCGGTAATTGATAGGAGCTCGTCCGCGCAAATTGGCAGCAAAGCTTTAATGGTGCGGGTCAGAAAAGATGCAAATACCCTTACCCCATCTGAAAGAGACCGGTATCTTGCGGCCATTGTCCGGTTGACCCAACTTGGCAGATATGTTGATTTTCAAAACATGCATACTGCTCAGGCTGATCCGGAAATTCATAGACGAAGTTCGTTCCTGGTTTGGCATCGGGCATATTTACTAGATTTTGAGCGTAAACTGCAGGAAATAGACCCTAGCGTTACACTACCTTACTGGCGCTTTGATAAACCTGCACCAAATGTGTTTTCTGGAGATTTTGTAGGAGTACCTGATCGTACAGGATTGATAGAATTTAGTAATACCAATCCCTTAATAAATTGGCGGCCAACAATTTTCGGACAAGGAACCGGCAGAATAAGAAGAGTGCCTTTTTTTGATACACGCAATGAAAAGGCAGCAATGGTTCAAAATGATGAAATGGAAACTATTAGCCTTGGAAGTCAATTTAGAATATTTAGAAGAATGGAGGGGGATCCCCATGGCGGAGCCCACCTGAGCTTTGATGGTCCTGTTTCTGAAATTGACAGGGCGCCAGCGGATCCACTATTTTTTATGCTACATGCTAATGTAGACCGGTTATGGGCAAAGTGGCAATGGGTGATGGATGGACAACGATTTGATTTTTCTAGTCAGGATGCTTATCCGCACCAAGGAAATGGGAACACCGGAACTGCCGGGGAATTTGGCATTGGAAATTTTACAGATGATACCATGTGGCCCTGGAATGGAGATTTTATTGCACCAAGGCCCACTACCGGACCCAGAGGAACATTTCCTGATTCACCAATTGTGCAAGTACCTGGTCTAAATCCGGACTTAAAAAGTATGATTGATTATCAGGGGCAACACAACCTTGCTTCGAACTTATGTTTTGCTTACGATGATGTACCATTTGACCACCCAGGCCAGGTTGCTTAGGTTCTAAACGAAAATTATTATGACTGATTATAAAAGTGCATATCGGAAACAATTAGAAGATGCTCAAGCTAGAATGGCCGGATCAACTGAGGTTTTTTTTGATGCCTCCAAATCTCTTCAGGACAGGCTAGAGGCCTTTAAAAACTTCGGAACTTTTAATGAAGAAGAGCACATCCGAAAAGGTATGGAAATTTTACATGATGATACACAACCGGAAGACCTTAGGGCGGCGATATTGGAGGGGTTGATTAATGAAGTAAGCCGTAATGAAAAATTAATGGATGAGGTTATTGTTATTTTAAGGGATGCATCGGCACCGGTAAAATTAAGAAGAGCGGCATTAACTGTTTTACAGGCCAGTAGCTTTAGTTCTTCCATTTTCCCGGTTAAAAGACCAGCTTATCTTAACGCTTTACGGGATTTAATAGATTCAGCTGATCCAATACTAAAGCAATCGGCGATGGAGCATTTGGCAATGAACAATGACTCCTATATACAGTCGCGCCTGGTAGAGGGTTTAAAAGAACCGGATAAGGAAATTACTCCGCCCGAGGTAGCTATACAACTTTTATCTTATGATTTGCATGCGGAGCACTTTCCTATTCTCCGTGAAATTGCTGAAAATCCTCCTAATGTCCGCAGTAAAAAAGAAGCACTACGCAATCTGGCTGCTGATCCGGATTCAAGAGATTTATTATTGCAGAACCTACAGGACCCTACAGTAGACCCCGAAACACGGCATGTTTGTGCAGTAGCCCTGGAAACAGTTTTGCCTGGCGATGCGCAGCCTTATGCCAAAGCAATTATTTTGGATGAGAACGAGGATGAGGAATTGAAAACGGCTATGTTGAATACCCTAACTTATTCTGTTGAAACAAATGCGCTGAATGATTCCGAATTTAAACATAAGCTCGAGAACGCCAAACAGCAAATAGCATCCCCAAATTTTAAAGCTGTTTATTCTCAGTACAAATCGGCTGCTGAACAAATCAAGAAAAATAAGTAGTAATGCCGGTTTTTAAAGATTTGGCCTCAGCTATCAAAAGCTACAACAGCGAAACTCCAGAAGAAGAGTTTGCGGCCTTTGTTGACAGGATACTGCTTGTTCCGGAAAAAAGAGATTTACTTGTAAGATTATTGCCGGAACAACACCCCTTATATAAAAACCGGGGCACAAACCAAGTTATCCGAATGAGAGGATATATTCTGGCCGCTTTTGAACAGGTTGGCCTACCTAAGGATGCCTTAGTTTATGTATTACAGGAGTTGGAAAGTAGCCGTAAAGCCTATAGTGTTGCCGCCGCAGCTAAAGCCCTAAGGGGTATGGAGAACCCAAGTATACAAGTAGTGCCTTTTCTTTTGAAGGCTATCCGAAATATTTGGGGCATGGATGATGGGATTTCTTTTGCATCATATAAACCAAAGGGAGCTTTAAAAGATTATACCACAGCCTTAAATGAAATATTTACTACATTTCAATGGCTTGGGGCCTACGCCAAAGTTGCTATTGCACAACTTGAGCAGTTAAGGGATGGTAAATTAAATCATATTAATTCAGACATAAAACTACAACTCGAAAAAGCTATTTATTGCATTAAGGAGGATAATCGAAATGTAATGGATAGCTGTTGTGATTATAGCTTTTTAAGTAATTCTACCAATTGTTTGAATACCCATACAAGCGAAATAGATGTTTCAGAATTAACTTTAGAGGATCAAAATGGGCAGAAACTTGCCTTTAACAAATTCTTTCATAGAGCCCCAACAATTGTAGCCTTCTTTTACACCCGGTGCGATAACCCAAATAAATGTTCTTTAACAATTACTAGACTAGTGCAACTTCAGGAAGCTTTAGCATAAGAGGACTTGGGTGCAAGTCTGCAAATGGTTGCCATTACTTACGATCCAGCTTATGACTTGCCCTTAAGATTAAATGCGTATGCAGAAATAAGGGGCTTCAAAATAGACGATCAAAATCGTTTTTTTAGGGCAGAGGGAAAAATAAACGAAAGACTTCAGCAGTATTTCAACCTTGGAGTAAATTATGCCGGTTCTATTGTGAATAACCACAGAATAGAGCTATTCTTATTAAATAAAGAAGGCAAAATAGCCCAGTGTTTTACTCACTTACAGTGGAATGAAGCGGAAGTCATAAAAGCTGTTAAAGAACTGCTAAAAAAGTCTAATGTAAATATAAATTTACCTGCCATTACCATTAAAGTTTCTAAGAATGTAATTAATGTTGTTCCGCCCATTGTTATTGCCTTCTTTCCAAAATGTCCTGCTTGTTGGGCGGCTTACCTAAGTGTGTTTGGAATTGCGAGTCTTAAATCCATTCCTTACAGCCCATGGCTACTACCCATATTTGGTATAATAACGGGAGTTAATCTCTACGCTCTTTTTGTGGGTGCGAAAAAGCGCAATGGGTTAGTACCATTCTATATAAGCTTATTAGGTGCCATTTGCTTGTTTATATTAGGTAATCAATTAGGCGTTACAATTGGTTCTTACCTTGGGGTTGTTTTTTTATTTTTTGGTTCATCGTTAAATAGCCTTCCTTTTAGAACATATTTCATTTTAAAGCAAAGAATTTTGCGTTTTTTAAGCTTTATGTAAAATGTTAGTTTACCAATTTGATTTTTGCTTGTTGGTTCTAATAAAGTTCTCAATAAGCATCTGCTATGTAAAAATCTTTTCAGTCTATCTTCAGAACTTAATTTACCTCACTAGTAGGTACACCATCCTAAATAACGGTACCAATCGCCACCACCTTATATGGGTTCACTTTCTTAGATAGCTACTTGCTAATGTAATTTATTTACTACCTCTTGAATTCTTAAGATTTGGGTAGAACCATCCATCCAAATTACTCCTTATCCTCAAGTTCCCTTACGAATGGGTACGATGTTTAGGAATGATACAGCTCTTTGTCTATATTGACTTATCAATAAGTTGTCCATGGTTAAAAGAGCATTAATTTCATTCTCTCTCGCTGTTGCAGGTGGTGTATTCTTGTCAAGGTTTTTCTCAGCTCACTGGAAAAAGGGGAAAGTTTCCTTCTCTCAGCCGAAGAGTTTTACTAATTGGGCTGGTAATCTTACTTACAGTGCCGAGAAGGTGCATTTCCCTAAATCTACCGGTAAGATACAAATCTTGGTAAATAATGGCGGAAACCAACGAGCCTTAGGATCTAGGCATTCCTTCAACACAATCGCTGACAGTAGGGACACTCTTATTTCGCTTCAGAGTTTGAACGAAATTGTTTCACTGGACAAAGAAGCCTTTAAAATCACCGTAGAAGCAGGGATGCGGTATGGAGAATTAGCCGAAGTTCTGCAGCAACATGGCTATGCAGTTCCTAACATGGCTTCCTTACCGCACATTACAGTAGTTGGAGCCTGTTCCACAGCCACCCACGGCTCTGGAATACAAAACGGCAATCTTGCTACTTCTGTCTCTGCGATTGAATTTGTAAATGCTGCGGGTGAACAGGTAACTATGTCCCGGCAGAAGGATGGAGAATTGTTCAACGGAGCAGTAGTAGCGCTTGGAGGCTTGGGAGTAGTAACTAAGATTACCCTTGATCTGGTGCCCTCCTTCAAAATGACGCAAGTGGTGTACCGCAATCTACCCATGCGCGCATTGCAAGATCATTTTGTAGAAATCATGTCTAAAGGGTATAGCGTGAGCCTGTTTACCCATTGGGAAAACCAAAACATTAACCAGGTTTGGGTAAAGAGTAAAGTAGAGGAGGATGTGCCGGCCATTATTGAACCTGAGGTGTTTGGAGCAAAACTGGCTACTCAAAAGTTGCACCCTATTGAGAGTGAATCTGCGGAGAATACGACTGAGCAATTGGGAGAAGTTGGTGAGTGGTACGAGCGTTTGCCGCACTTTAAAATGGGGTTCAAACCGAGTGCAGGGGCAGAGTTGCAGAGTGAATATTTTGTGGCCATTGAGCATGCTTATGAAGCCATTATGGCAATTGAATCACTGCACGAGAAGATCTCACCGCATCTCTTTGTGTCAGAAATCAGAACCATTAAGGCAGATGAGTTGTGGCTAAGTCCACAATACAAGCAAACTACTGTGGCCTTTCACTTTACTTGGAAACAGGATGAGGAAGTGGTGATGCAACTGCTGCCTCTCATTGAGGAGAAGCTAGCTCCTTTCAATGCGCGGCCGCACTGGGGAAAACTGTTTACCATGGAGCCCAAGGTGTTGCAGGCGCAGTATGAGAGAATGGAGGATTTCAGGCAATTGCTTCTTCATCATGACCTGGAAGGGAAGTTCCGGAATGAGTTTATGGAGAAGTATGTGTTTGGTGTTTCCTGACTTAGTTTTTTTAGATATCTCTAACCAGCTTTCTGAAAACAGAACTAAAAACGTCCTCACATTAGAGCATAAAAAAAGCCTCTCCCAATCGGAGAGGCTTTTTTGTACTATGTCTTTATGTCTAAAGACTAAGCGCGTTTTACGTTGATGGCGTTTAGTCCTTTTCTTCCTTCTTGAAGATCATAGACTACCTCGTCGTTTTCTCTGATTTCATCTACCAAGCCAGATACGTGTACGAAGTACTCCTGATTTGAATTGTTGTCTTTGATAAAACCGAACCCTTTAGAGTCGTTGAAGAATTTTACTGTTCCTTGATTCATGATATTGTTTATTATACATCTACTACCCTCAAAGGTAGACATTAGTTCAAGGTTACCTAGAAAAAGTAAAATTTTATTTTTGATAAGTGAAATAATACCTTTTGGGAAGGTACCTCTTCTTAGGCGTTCTCTCCAATATGCGGGTCTATTACTTTCCCGTAGGTAAAAGCAAATACAGGTTTATCTTTTAGGGTAATTTCACAAAAGCAGGTTCAAATCCGCTTTTCTTTGTTCAGGTGGCAAGAGAAGAGCACCTTCTGAAAAAGTACTTCCCCCATGAGAAAACATTAGGGTAGTTTGTGTATATTCATCCTAAAGCTTACCAAAATTTTCTTCCATGAAAACCATAGATAAACTAGCCTGGATTGAAATCCATGATGGGCGAATATTGAGTACGCGTAGTGTGGGCCGTACGAAGTACTATATTCCGGGTGGAAAGCGGGAGGCAGATGAAAATGACTTTGCGGCCTTGTCCAGGGAGATCAAGGAGGAGCTGGAAGTAGATTTGGTAGAAGAGACGGTAAATTACTTCGGGACGTTTCAGGCCCAAGCCGATAGTCATCCAGAAGGAGTGGAGGTGAAAATGACGTGTTATACCGGAGCGTACAAGGGCAACATCCAACCCGCAAACGAGATAGAAGAAGTAGTATGGCTAGGCTATTCTGACCGGGATAAAGTTTCGCCGGTGGACCAAATTATATTTGACTGGTTGAAGGAAGAGAAGTTGCTAAAGTAGGTTCTTTCTTTTTAGTGAAACGTTTTTATGTTCCTTTTGAAAAAGGGGGATGGAAATAGGATCTGTTGACAGAGTCTGTACTTTGAATTTCCAAAGATTTACTGAGTCCCGAAGTGTTATAAATAGGTCCATAGACCTGATACAAAACTGCCCTTCGCTATGGTTTTAGTAGACCAAAGTGAAGGGCAGTTTTGTACATAATGGGGGCTTTAAGAGGCCTGTTCAATCTTCACTTTCTTCCCTTTCAGCTTTTCATTTTGTAGGAGCTGAACTGCTTTTTCAAGCTTCTTTTTAGAAACGGCCACGAAAGCGGCGTTGTCCAGCAGTTCTATCCGGCCCAGCTCAGATTTGTCTAAGCCACCTTTTTGCAGCATCCAGCCTACAATATCTACTTTGTTGACCTTGTCTTTTTTGCCGGCGCTAATGTAAATGGTTTCCCAGGGTGAAGGAGGAGGCAAGACCGCTTTGGCTGGCAAGTTCTCCAAGGGCGGGATCTTGGGAAGGTAAGGCGGCTTTTCACCGGGTTGTAGGAGCAGGTAACTGGTGCCTTTTGCGTTCATGCGGGCGGTGCGGCCATTGCGGTGCGTGAAATTTTCTTGATCAGGCACCTGGAAATGGATAACAAATTCCACCTCGGGAATGTCCAGGCCCCGGGCAGCTAGATCAGTACTTACTAAGGTGCGGTAGGTGCCGTTCCGGAACTTCATGAGGGTGCGTTCCCGGTCTGGTTGCTCTAGGCCTCCGTGGAAGATGCCATGAGGAAGGCCTTTGTCGCGCAGGAAATCACTTACTGCTTCCACCGTGTCGCGTTGGTTGCAGAAAACCATACTGGAAGCGGTTCCAATTGAGCATAACACACCCATAAGAGCCGACATCTTGTTTCCTTTCTGTACCTCTACGGCCTTCACCTGCAAATCCGGGGCATTATTTGCCTCCTGCAGGAAGTTCACAGTGATGGGGTTCTTAAGTTTGGTAAAGGAAGGAACCTGCGGCATAGCTGTGGCTGAAACTAAAAGGCGTTTGTCTACCTCTCTGAGTTGTCCAATGATGTAGGCCATGTCTTCCTGAAATCCATACTCCAAAGATTTGTCAAACTCATCCAGGACCAGGGTTTTGATGGCCGCGGTGGAGAAGTTTTCTTCCCGTAGGTGATAGGCAATCCGGCCGGGAGTACCCACTAGCAGAGCTGGTGGATTGGTCAGGCTGCGTTTCTCTGGGTTGGTGGCATGTCCGCCGTAGAGACTGTCTACCCTGAAGCCGGTGGCCATGCTTCTGAAGACCTGCTCAATTTGCATGGCAAGCTCTCTGGAGGGAGCCAAAATGAGTGCCTGCACTTCCTGAACCTCGGGCTTCAGCCGAGGCAACACCGACAACAAATACCCCAAGGTTTTCCCAGACCCCGTAGGCGATAACAAGATGACATCGCTTTTCTGAGCGGCCGCCAGCGTCTGTTCCTGCATCTCGTTCAGGCTGGCAATCTTTAGGGTGTTTAGGATATTCTGGATCATCTTGATTGGGTGGTATTCGGCAAAGATAGGTATTTAAAAAGTTAGCCTTCCCAGCCCGAGAGAAAGGGTAAAACAAATACGGAGCAAAGGCAATGTAGGTGTTGAAGGACATCCTTTAGCTGCAAAAGCTAACCCAATTCCCTCTTCCAAAACTCAACCTGATTACACCCAATGCTAGTGCTTCTTTTTATGGAAGTCAGTGAAATATGAACCAGTTGTTTACCTTGTGCCTAGGTCAACGCAGAGTACATAGCATTGCTACTAAAAATAGAGAAAGAATTAGTAAGTATTAGGGACGTTTTGCGACAGATATAGCAAAAACAGGTGATAAACGATGGGCTTGGTAGGTGCTGTGTTTTTGAGTATCAAAAACTTTGAGTGACCCGGATTGAAGAACCTTGGCATTTTGATTTGAGCGTGCGTATAGAATGGAGCAGTTTCTGCGTTTTTAGAAAAAACAACCACAACTATGGCATTCGTATTCGCATTTATATTGGCCGCGTTCTTAGGATATATTTATGGCCACCGCATCAGACCCAACTTAAAGTTGCAGAAAGCCTTGCGGGACTTCCAGAGCAGGGCCGCTGCCATTCTGGAGGACGAGAAGAAAGGGGTTTATAAAACCATTGTCACCGACAACCAGAAGTCGTCTGAGTTGGTGGTAGAGGTGAAAGAACTGGCGGTAACGCAGGGTGGGCAGGTGAAAGTGGAATACCTGAGCGCATACTACAAGAACCCGGTTTTTAGGACCAGAAAGAAAGCTGAAATGCTGCAGGAGGTGTATGACTTGTTAGGGGAGTACCTGCCCAAAAATGAAATAGAATGGTATGAGGTCAACGGCCGCCATGCTAACCTCAAAGAGTTTGTAAAAGAGTTAGACACCGAACAGAAACCCCACATCGGAATAAACTAAGCACTATGGAAAATAAGGAAATTACCCTGTCAGAAAACAAAGAGTTGGTTCAGCAGAAAGCCCTGGAAATCTCTAAGACCATAGATCCCACCAAGCCGGAAAGCCTCAGCTCCTTTGGGGTAGAGACGCAGCGTAAACTGGGGTATTATTCCAATGAACTCCTCACCAAGGTCAAAGCCAAAGACTCAGGTGACGCCGGTGCCGCCATAAACGAGTTACTGACCCAAATCAACATGATCAAGGTAGACGAAACCGAGAAACCGGGTTTCTTCTCGCGCCTGCCGTTTGTGGGTAAGATCAAGAACAAGACCCAGCAGCTGGCCAGCCAGTACAACTCGGTGTCTGAGAACGTAGATGATGTGGTGGTGAAACTTGAGAAAACCCGCCAAAGCGTTCTGAAAGATACTACCGGGCTGGAGGTGATGTTCAAGCAGGTAGTGGAGTACATCCATGAGGTGCGCTCTCTGATTGCCGCCGGCAAAATGAAGATTGATGAGATCGAGAACCAGCTTATACCACAATTGCAGTCTGAGGTGGAAAGCAGCGGACAGGATGAACTGGTAGTGCAGCGGCTCGCCGATATGGTGGCGTTTAAGGACCGTTTAGAGAAAAAGGTGCATGATTTCACCTTGTCGCATACCATTGCCACGCAGTCTATGCCGCAGATCAGGATGATCCAGACTACCAATGATGTGCTGGCCCAGAAAATCCAGAACTCCATTGTGACCGTAATTCCGGTGTGGCGCCAGCAAGTGGCCATTGCCCTGGGACTGGAGAAACAGCGGAAAGCCCTGGAAATCCAGAAAAAGGTCACTGATACCACCAATGAGATGCTCTTAAAAAATTCACAGTTGCTCAAAACTAACGTGGTGACCGCCGCGCAGGAAAACGAGCGGGGCATTGTAGACGTGGACACCCTCAAAAAGGTAAACAAAGACATGGTGGAAACCCTGGATGCCGTGATCAAGATCTCAGAAGAAGGCAGCCGTAAACGGGCCGAAGCCGTAAAAGAGCTCGCGCTGGTGCAGGAAGAACTCAACAGCAAAATCCTGGGCACCTTAAGCAAGTCCAAGAAAATTGAAATAGAATAATGGCTGAAGAAGTATCAAAAGCTCTGAACGGGATCCTGACACAAGAGCAGGACGCCCTTTTAGACTTGTACCTAAACAACCTGGACAATTTCTTCGAAAACCAGAAAAAAGCCGAAAAGTTGAAGGTTGAAATTGAAACGCTCCACCTTAAAAAGATACTCTCTGAATGATGGATTTCATGCGCTCTTTGTTTGGAGTGAAAAAGAAGGGCAGAAGGGTAGTGGTGGGTGCCACAGGAGATTTAGGTATTGAAGAGATTGGCTACATAGCTGAATCTAACCGCCGACTTGCCCTTTTGCAGGAACTAAGTCACCGGTACAAAGGCACCCCGCAGGCGTCTAAAATGAAAGCGGTTTTAGAGAAGACCAGAAACATTCATTCGTATCTAGTATCCAGAAAGAAGGCGCACGAGCTGGAGATGTTCCACCTGAAGAACACAGACCATTTCATTACCACTTTCACTACCATTCTTGACGTTCACCAGAAACATTACCTGCTCACCCACGGAGCCTCTGAGGCAAGTTCTTCTATGGAAACGTCCGTGCAGAAGATTAAGGCTGAAAAACTAAAGCGTCTTGAAAAAATTGCCAACCTGCCAGATTTGATAAAACCGATTGAGAATTCGGTCAGGTTCTACTATGCAGACGAAGCCAAGACGGCGGTTCCGCGCCTTTATTTGCCAGAAATCTCCATCAATACCGTAGAGAAAGTTATCTATTACGCAGAGGGGAAGTCAGATGAATTGGTGCCTAGAGAGGTAGGGTTCACCTCATCTAAAGACCAGAAAGAAGCTTTTTTGAATCATCTTACTAACCGTACTGGGCTTCAAGACACTTCTTACGTGGGCAATGCCTTGGTGACCATCCCTAATAACAACGGCATCCAACCCACTGGTGTGGTGCCTGTCATTCATTGGGAAGGGTGTCTGTATGCTATTAACCTGAATGACTATCGTCTGTTTCCGGTAAAAATTTTCAGAAACGGATCAAAGTAGAGGGTTATATTCTTCAGTATACCTGAGAAGTCGAAAATAGGAAAGTTTCATCTTGTAAAACTTAACCGTCTGTTCACAAAGGAAAGCGGCTCCATTTTGACTTCAATGTGACAGCAGATATCAACCTTGGCGATGTGCTTGCTTTCAATTAACTTGCATAAAATTCTTCTTTTAAGCCTATTTCCAAACCTGGTGTAGTAAGAAGAAGCGCAAAGAAGAATGGATTTCAGGCAATACTTCAGGAAACATTTCCTCCTTTCTCAAACAGACAAATCAATTCTTCAGACCGAAGTTAATCAGATCAACCTTCAGCGGATCTCTTTTACCTCTTTATTGATTTTACCTGTTAGTGCTGCCCACGTCTTGTTATTCTATCTTCAGTTAAAGGAGGGAAGTGCTACCGAGTACCTTTGGAAAAAGGGAATTATTTATGCTCATGCTTCCTTCTTAATCCTCAACGCCTGTATTGCTGGTCTTACCTTTTGGATAAAAAAGAATCCAGTTAGGAAGAATAAAGTAACCCAGGCACTTGGGACTGTCATGTTTCTGATTGTTCCGGTTTTCGGGGCTATTTTGGCCTCCATTGACCAATTGGTTAACGCCTCCATCAATGCCTTCCTGGTTTCGTGCATTGCGCCGGCTTTGGTCTTGCAGGTAAGGCCTTTGAAGACGCTTTTCCTGTTCCTGATCTCTTATGCCATCTTTTACCTGGGGCTTAGTTATACCCAACCCAATGAAGCGCTGTTGTTGACCATGCAGGTCAATGGAATTTCAGCGGCCACCCTTGGGTGGGGACTCAGTTGGGTGCTTTGGCGCAGCAACATGCTTAATTATAGGCAAGACAGGCAAATTGAAGCCCAGAAAACAGAACTGGAAAAAAGCAACCAAAGCTTACGCCAGTCCTCGCAGCGGTTGGCTGAGGCTAATTCTGCCAAGGATAAGCTTTTTGCTATTGTGTCTCATGACTTGCGCGGCCCCCTTCAGTCTACCGTTCAGCTCTCAAAAATGATGGCCGACAGTAGCCTTGTTCTTTCAGAGGAAAAGAGCAGGCATTTATCACAGTTGCTGCACAAAAGCCTGCAGAATACCTCTAAGCTGATGGAGAACCTGCTGCTGTGGGCCAGAAGCCAAACTGAGCAGATTCCTTTTCAGCCAGTTTCTGTAAACCTGCGGCTACAAGTGCAGGAGAGTATTGACTTTTTGCAGGGCATGGCAAGCAGCAAGAACATTACCATTCAGAACCAGGTTGCCGCTCACTTGTTTGCCTGGGCAGACAAAGAATTGTTAGGCACCATCTTCAGGAATCTGTTCACTAATGCCATAAAGTTCACCAAGCAGGAAGGAGCGGTGGCTATTGAGGCCCACTCTTTACCTGCACCAGAAAATGAAACGCCTTTCCTGCAAATCAAGGTGCGTGATAACGGGGTAGGAATCTCTGAGAAAGCCATCAACCACTTGTTCGACATCGGGCTAAAAACATCCTCTTTGGGTACTGATAATGAAGCAGGATCTGGCCTTGGGTTAGTTCTTTGCAAAGAGTTTGTAGAGAAACATGGGGGACAGATGAGTGTAGAGAGTGAAAAAGGAAAAGGCACTTGCTTCTCCTTTACATTGCCTCAACAGCAGGAGAATCACCTGATTGCTTCAACAAACAAAGAGGGAATTAAGGAAGAAGCATGAGGAGGTAAACTCCAGCCAATCTTGCTTAAAAGCAGAACCTCTTTTCTCTTGGGTTGAGAAAAGAGGTTCTGCTTTTTAAAGGCTTTTTCTAGAAAGTAGCTTTAAAGCTTAGATCTTTTTACAACCTGCACCAGCCTTATACTTTCAGGTAAACTTTAAAGGTTGTTCCTTCTCCTATCTGGCTTTCCACCTCAATTTTGCCTCCGGCGTTATTCAGGATTTTCTTTACCATGTACAAGCCTATACCAGAGCCATCTACGTGGTCATGGAAGCGCTGGAACATAGAGAAAAGGTGTTCCTGTTGTTCAGAGGTCAAGCCTAAGCCGTTGTCTTTTACGGAGAGCACTACATTATTATCCTCTTTTTCGCAAAGCAAGTTTATAACAGGGGTTCTCTCTGGGGAGCGGTATTTCACTGCGTTTGACATCAGGTTATAAACGATGCTTCTGAGGTTCTTTTCAGAGAAGGAGACCTCCGGGCAATTAGAAACCTCTACCTGTACCTGGGCATTGGTTTCTTTCATCATGGGTTCCAGGTCCAGCGCCACATCCTGGACAAGCCTCGCCAGGTTTACAGTAGTCACATCTGTGCTGTGGTCGTTCTGGAGTTTGGTGATTTCTGTAAGGTTGGCAATGGTTTTTTTGAAGCGTTCAATGGCCCCCTGCATCATGTTCATGATCTGCTGCACCTCCTCCAGGTTAGATTTCTCATTTGGAAGCTCTAACTGTAACTCACGCAAAAGGGCTTCAATGTTATGAATGGGTGCCTTCAAGTCATGAGAGGCCGTGTACACAAAATTGTCCAGGTCATCAATGACTCTGAGCAAATGCGCGTTGGTGTCTTTCAGCTTTAGCTTGGTGTCTTTTAGATCAGAAAGGTCAATAAAAGAACCCAGCACCCGGTGCGGTATCTGGTACTCATTATGCAGAATATAGGCCCGGTTGTAAACCGAGGAGTACGTGCCATCGGCACGGGTAAGCTTGAACTCACCCACCCACTGGTCCTGACCAGTATTGATCGCCTCGTTGATGCTCTTGATAACCCGTGCCTTGTCATCGGGGTGGATTTTATTGAACCATGAGTTGATCCCATCACCCATTTCTTCAGGTTCATAGCCCAGAATGGGTTTAAGGGTGTTACTCCACCATAGTTCATTGGTGATGAGGTTCCAATCCCAGACCACATCATTAGTTGCCATGGATACCAGCCTGAAGCGCTCCTGGCTTTCTGAGAGTTCCTGGGTTCTGTTGGCTACCCGTATCTCTAGCTGTGAGTTAAGTTTGAGCAGGTCTTCCTCGGCGCGTTTCAGGTCTTCGTACGCCATCAGGATTTTTTCCTCGCTCACCCGCTTCTCAGTGATGTCGGCCATGGTGAGGGTAAGCCCGTCGCCCATTTTAGCGGCGGCAATCTCAAACCAACCCCGGTACCCGTTCAACTCCAGGTTCTGTTCAAGGTGTAAAGGCTGCCCGGTTTCCACTACCTGCACAAATTTCTTGAACAAGCCAGATTTCTTCACAAAGCCCATGTCGGGCAGAATGCTTTGGTGCAGCAGTTGGTCCTGCGATTTGCCAATGAGCTGTTCGGTCTCTTTGTTCAACAGGCTCCACTTGAAGTCAACAATTTCCTTTTCATTGTTGCGCACCGCCTTAAAAGCCATGATGTTGTCTAAGGAGCTGTTGAGTACCCCTTGCACCACATTGCTCAGGGTTTTGAGGGTAGTAACATCCACAAAGCTGAGGACTACGCCGTCTTTGTTTCCATCGTGCTTCTGGTAGGGAATAATCCGCATCAGGAAGTATTTTCCGTCAACAGTCTCTACTTCCACCTCTACTTCCACAGAGGTATTGTTCACCTTCTGGATGTCTTCCATCCAGCGGGAATATTTGAGATTGTGGGAGAGGTGGTGGATAGGTCGGCCCAGGTCAATGTCAATGATGTTAATCAACTCCATGACCGTAGGCGTGAACTTCCGGATGACCAGATGGTGGTCCAGAAAGAGCTGCCCGATGTTTGAGCTCCGGATGTAGTTGTCCAGGTCCTCATTCAGTTCCTGCAATTCTCTGATCTTGAGTTGGTGCTCAGAATTGACGGTGTGCAATTCCTCGTTCAAAGACTGCATTTCTTCATTGGAGCTTTGCAGTTCCTCATTGGAAGACATGAGCTCCTCATTGGTAGATTGCAGTTCTTCGTTAGAGGTACTCAAGTCCTGAACCGTCAAATGCAGGCTTTCGCGGGCTTCTTTCAATTCTGCTTCTAAAATGGAAAGCTGATGGAAGTACTCAGTATCTGACTCAGTAACAAGCGAGGGCTGAAGGTTCTTGAGAGAAGGGTTGACCTTGCCCACTTCCTGCAGAAGCACCAGCAACACCTTGGGCATGTCCTTCTCTACAGAGATAGGCTTCACCGTCAGTTGCACCAACTGGCTTTTAGTACCCTTGCTCACCATGACCTGGCGCGAGATGGTTTTCTGGCCCTTCAGCACCTTTCTTATGTCAACGCTCAAGGTGACGCCCAGCTCTTTTGGCACCATTTTCAGCAAATTGAGCTGTAAACGCTTTTCGGGGAGCTTCAGAAACCGGTTAAAATCACCGATGCCGTGCAGTACCTGGTAGTTGTCATCAATGTAGAGGCCCGTCATTTTTAGGTCCTCAGACACCGCATCCAGGAACAGTTCATTGTACCGCAAAACCTGCGCATTTCTGAAAGAAGGGGCACTCGTTTCAGGCGAAGTTTGAGCGAGTGGGGTTACTCCGTAGGTTTGCTGAACTCCCTTGCTTTCCTTTACTTTCTGGAAAAACTTCCACTTCCGGTTCTTTTCAGCGAAGAAAGTTTTTAAATCACCAATGTGCTCGCTAGGACCTAAAAACAAATACCCATGCTGCTTTAAAGCGTATGGAAACACAGACATCACCTTTTTCTGAAGACCAGGATTCAGGTAGATGAGCATGTTGCGGCAGGTGATCAGATCTATCCGGCTGAACGGCGGATCTTTCTGCAAATCATGTTGCGCAAACACCACCAGCTTACGAATGTCTTCCTTCACCACGTACCGGTTGTTCTTGTGGTGGAAGAACTGCTGCAGCCGTTTATCGGGTACATCTTTGCTGATGGAGTTGGGATATATTGCCTTAGAGGCCTGCTTGATGGCGCGCTGGTCTATATCGGTGGCAAATAGTTTTACCCTTGGTTCTTGCCCTAAATTGTCAAAACATTCCTGAAACAGGATGGCAATGGAGTACACTTCCTCACCGGTACTGCAGGCGGTTACCCAAACCTTGATGGTTTCTTCCTGCGGGGTATTGGCAACGATATCAGGAATGATTTCCTGTTCCAACACCTCAAACGCTTCCTGGTCTCGGAAGAACCTGGTTACGCCAATTAAAAACTCCTGGCAAAGCAACTTTATCTCTGCGGGATTCTCATGGATATAGGTCAGGTAAGCTGGCATGTTGGCTACCTTCAGCAAGTCCATGCGCTTTTTAATGCGCCGGTAGATCGTGCCCTGTTTGTAGCTCTTGAAATTGGCTTGGGTATGGGTGCAGATAAGGTCCAGGATTTCCTGCAGTACCTCGTCATCTTCTTCAATGCCATTGTTGCGCTCAATCAGGCTCTGCACCAGCGGAAGTTGCCGGGTGTAGTCCAAGATTTCATGCGGCATGCGCTCCGGCGGGAAAACAAAATCCACGGAGCCGGTTTCAATGGCACTGCGGGGCATGCCGTCAAATTTAGCAGTAACAGGGTCCTGTACCATGACCATACCGCCCGCGGCCTTGATCATTTTCACCCCTTTGGTGCCGTCTGTACCCGTGCCTGACAAGATCAGGCCAATGGCGTAGCGGCCGCGGTCTTTTGCCAGAGATTCAAAAAAGACGTCAATGGCAAAATTGGGTTCCCGGTTTCTGATCTGGTCAACCAGCCGTAGTCTGCCTCTTTTCAGGGTCAGTTGCTTGCCGCTGGGCAGTACGTAGATGCAGTTGGGGCGGGTGACCATGTCGTCTTCCGCCTCCTGCACCCGCATCTGGGTATGTTTGGTGAGCAGCTCCGCCATCAGACTCTTGTGGTCTGGCGAAAGGTGCTGAATAATGACAAATGAAAAACTGGAGTTATTGGGAAAATGGTCAAACAGTTTATGAATAGCCTCTAATCCGCCCGCAGAAGCTCCTATCCCTACCAGGTAGTGGTCTGTTTTAGGAAGGGTGTCAGGCTGTATCAAACTTGTCATGGGAGATCAACTAAATTACTGTCTTAAGGTAAACTGAGGAAGAGGAGACCTCAATATCTTTCCTTGATGATTTTTTCTAAGACAGCGCTTTTTAAAGCTTCAGCGGCTTCCAGTTCCTCTTCCAGCCACGGGAGCGATGTTTGTTTTACGGTTTCCTGGTAGATATCAAAAGAATTACGCGGATGGTAGGTTTTGCCATCTGTTTCCATCTGGATGGCCTGGTTGGGGTTTCCTCCCCAACTAACCGTTTGCAGCACCTCTGGCCTGAACCCTAAGATATACTCGCCTTGCTCAGCATTGATGGGCAGAGCAATGAGGCCACTGGCTACTTCTTTGTAGTCCCGGGCCCGCATGTACAGTTGAGGCAAGGTATCTGTAGTAAAGATTTTTTCAGTTTTGTTTCTGCGCAACCAATACACCAGTTCCTTTATATCTTGTCCAGTAGGAGTTTCGCCACTGGTCAAAACTCCGCCCTCAAACAACACCGCTGCCCCTGAAAGGTTTAACAGATGAAGCAGGTTCGTGGGACCCGTTAAAAGGCCTTCTGTGAAATTAGGCGTAGTATAGAGTTGCTCCAGCAGTTGCGCATGAATGCCACGTAACTGAGCCCGCAAATGAATGGTTTGTTCCCGTTCTTTTGCTGCCAACTGCCCAGACACAATGCCAGACAGTAATTCTAACGCTGACCGTAACTCATAGCTGGGGTTCATGGGCGTCTTGTGGTGGCAGGAGATAAGACCCCACAATTTATCTTCAATGATAAGGGGCAATGACATGGAAGCCATGATCTGCAGGTTGGCCAGGTACTCTAAATGCACCGTAGCTACGCTCCTTAAATTGCAGTCAGAAAGATCCGTAAACCGTTGGGTAAGCGGATTGATGAGCGGCCTCAGCTTTACCGGGGTATAGGACCTGGTTGGAATGAGCCGATAGGGGTTACTGAAGTATAAATCGCGGGATTGCTTAGGTACGTCTGATGCCGGGAAACGAAGATCCATGTAATCATCCATGTCTTCTTCCTTGGCCTGGCCAATCACAATACCATTCCACTGCGGATCAAACTGGTACGCCAATACCCGGTCAAACCCGGTTAGTTTCTTGATTTCTTGAACGGTAATTTGTGCTATTTCTTTGGTGCTGCTTGCTTGTTTCACCAAGGACGTGAAGTATTTGATCTGCTGGTATAATCCCAGAAAAGAATCCTTTTGAGAAGTGTCCTGGTTGTCTTCCAGCTCAATCAGCACATAATCTTCTTTAGGATGCACCAAAGCCGTAAACGTAGCTTCCTGGCCATTTACCAAAAAAGTGACACTAAAAGGAATTTTAACCTGGGTGTTTTGCCCCTGGATTTTAGCTTTTAGCTCTTCAAACTGTGGTTGCGGGAGGTAGCTAGAAATAGGCTGATCCAGAATTTCTTCGGCCGGAATACCTAATAGTTGCTCCACGTTTTCGCTCACTTGCACCATCCTGAGATCTGCCTTATCTAAGGTGAGAAGGACCCCATGAGGTTGAATCAGGTTGACCAGGTGCAGCGGAATACTCCCGCAAAATTCAGAATCATAGTTCTTCTCAATAGTGAAGCTAATGGGGGCCTGCTTTATTTCCATGGTGTAGTGTTAGGTAAGGGCAATCTGTAAGCTAAAAGAAGACAGCGTAAGACGAGCATACACTGAAAAAACATAGCCGAAACCCCTTGAAATCACAAAATAAAAACAGGATTGGCTAGGCAAAAATATCTAAATCAAAAGTACAACAGGATTTGAAACATCAAAACTTTTAAGGGTCTTGCTTTACGTATTGATACTAGGGGAGAGTTTTAACGGGTGCCCTTGGATAAAATCTATTACCAAATAACATTGGTAGGAAAGAGGGAATGTTCTTGTAAAGGAATGTGGTAGAAAAGTTAGCATCTGAAAACCAAAGTAGCCTCACCTGATTACTCACTACCATAGGATATCCATTAGCAGGTTTAGAAAAATTTTAATAAAAATTTATATTGTACTATTTGTTCCTCTTTTTGGTTTTAAATGGGATAGAAAAACTTTTCTTGCCGGCTAAATAATATAAAAGTAAGACTCCTTTACTTAGAAGAGGGATTTTCCTGATTACTCTTCAAATCTGCTTTGAACTTCTGCCATTACTTTCTGGTTGGCTCAATCAATAATGGTATTAATTAAATAAAAAGTAATAAGTAAGTTATAATTAGCAGCAATGTTGAAAGGACAATCTAAGGTAAAGAGGAACAATTCAAGTAGAGGGTGGATGATGGTTGTACTAATCATCTTGATACATGCAACTCAAGCATACGCACAAAACCCAGTGACCTATGTTGTTGGAGATTACCGTACTACAGGTTCCGGCACCCTCAACTCTACAGTTGAAAATAAGTTGTTGGAACAGTATACTTCTGAAGGAACCTGGGTGGTTGCCTCCAGTCAGCTACCTTCTACCGCTACCCTTTTCATAGAGCATGACATTCAACTAGCTGGAACACTACAGCTTTCTAATCTGCACATTGCCTCTAACAAAGTCTTCACCGTTTCTGCAAACGCATCTCTTGTAGCAGGCAACAAACTCACTGTTGCAGCCTCGGCTGAAATGGTGCAGGAGGGGAGTGTTGAAAGCCGTGGTTTACTGCAACTGCAGCCCCTCTCAAAACTTACCATCAAATCACCAACCTATAAAGCCTCATCTCCTATTTGGGCTGGAACGGAAGAAATTGATGCTACTTCTGAGGTAAGGATAGTTTCTGCTGCATCCAATGCAGTCTTATTTTCAAGCAGTCAGCTTTCCGCTCAACCACATGGGTACTGGTTTGGCAAACTTTCCATAGCACCAACCAGTACGAATGGGCAATGGCACCTTACCGATTCTTCTGCACCGCTGGCAGCACAAACCTTTAGCACTTCGCTGCCGGCTAGTTCCTCCCTGCTTCTGCTGGCAGGAACTGGATTGTCTCTGCAATTTGGGCAGGACTTACGCTTGAGCGGCGGAACATATGTGATGCAAAACCAAAGTTCTGGCACCGGAATGCTTTCTATTACCGGGGAACTTGCCTTACAAAATGCTACCCTTTCCTTAAACCAAACCTCCAGTTCTGAGGCCATTACTACAATCAACCTCAAAGGTCATTTATCTTTAGATGCAACCTCCATCATCCATAACAGCAGTACGGTAGACACCAAAGCCAGTGGCATTCGGTTTAATGGAAACACCTGGCAAACAATACAAGTTGCCGGGCAGGTAAACCACGTCTCCTTGTTTGTAGGCGCTGGGGCCCAGGTAAAATTAGGCCATTCCTTAAGGCTGAACCCAATTAATTCTGTGTACGCAGGTACGTTGGTAGTGGAGAACGGCGGCAATTTAGATTTTGGCACAGATGCTACGGGGAATGGCTTTCAAGTGCAGGGACAAGGCTATTTCAGAATGGACCAGGGAGGAACCTTATACATCACCAGCGCACAGGGAATTAATACTACTGGAACAGAAGGAAATGTGCAGGTATCCGAAAGTCGTAGGGCCTTTACTACCTTGGGGACCTTCATTTACAACGGGAAAGTGCCACAACAAACCGGTAATGCGTTTCCTACAACGGCTAGCGGGAAAGTGGTTATCATAGATAATCCTGCCTCCGTCACCCTAACCAACACCATTGGGTTTTCAGTGAATACAAGTGTCTCCCCACATGGAGGGAGGTTGGAAATAAAGCAGGGAACGTTTATCACAACACCTACCGCTGATGTAACTGGGGGCGGAAGACTGGTGATGAGCGGTGGAACCTATAGAATCGCGAGGCTTGGCACCATCGTACCCCAATTAACCGGTGCGTATGAGTTAACTGGTGGTACCATTGAGCTAAATGGAAACGGAGAGCAGATTCTAAGAGGTGGAACATCTTATACTTACTATAATGTGCTCATAAGCGGCATTAATGAAAATGGAACCAACGCCAAGACCATTTCTACCACTACCACCATCAACCAGAACCTGACCATTCTACCAAATGCCATTTTAGATATCAGCAACAAATCTTTGAAAGGTGATGCAGGGCTAACCATGACTGGTGGCTTGTTCAGGACGAGCAGAACAAGTGGTTCTTTGCCAGAGTTATTGGGCAGGAACACTTCCTACAATTTATCAGGTGGTACCATAGAATTCTATGGTTCCACCAACGGCCAAAACCAATCTATTCGGGGTACTTATGGAACCTCCCAAAAAATTATTTACCACAACCTGCTACTAACCGCCGCCGAGGCCAACACCCTAAATGAGACTGGTAACCAATTATTCAGTGCAAATTTTGATGTGGCAGGAACCTTAACTGTGAAAGCCCCGGCTGTTTTGCAAATTGCCAGTAACAGGGCAGTAGGAGGAACCGGTAACTTTATTGTAGAACCAGGCGCCACCTTGTTGTACGGGTCACCTCAGGGAATAAAGCTCACCGGCACCGGCACCTTAGACGGAAATGTGCGGGTAAGCGGCACCCGTTCTTTTTCTCCGCTAGCCAATTATGGATTTATAGGCAACTCAGATATGGTGACGGGTGATGGTCTACCCGGTACAGTAGCTAATTTGTTGGTAGCCAAAATTAGCGGAGGCGTGACCTTGTCTAAACCCGTGCAGGTGACCCATGTGTTTACCCACAAAAGCGGTCTTTTCAAAACCGATGTTCATGAATTGTTTCTTTTGAAAGAGGAGACAAGTGTTTTGCAATTGACAGATCCCAACTTCTACATTCAAGGTAACCTGAGAAGAGCGGTAGGGAGCAGTGGCACCTATTCCTTCCCGGTGGGGAATGGAGCAGGAAAGCGGCAGTTTGATATAATATCAAATGGGCTGAGCGGGAATGACTTCAGGAGTATAGTGGTGGGGTTCAAGCCACTTCCTAGTGCACAGAGTGCGAGTGACATGAGCTTAACGGAAAATGGTCTTACCTACACCCATATTGAAAGTGAAGGAGTTTGGTTTGTAGAGCCCAACACCACTCCAGCAAACGGGAATTTTACTGCACTTGCCTCTTTGAACGGTTTCACCAATTTGTCTGATAATAGATTCGCTTTATTAGTTAGACCTATAGGCTCAATTAATAATAAAGACTGGACAACCGGGGGCGGGACCCTGGAAGACGCCGGGAAAGACGGGCGTACTGTTTCAAGTGGCTATGCCAAAAGAAGCTTTATTACTACATTCGGACAGGTTGGCATTGCCAACATTGAAACCGTTCTGCCGGTTACCTGGCTGCACGTAAAAGCAGAACGCAAGAACCAGCAGGTGCAGGTGCTTTGGGCAACAGCCACAGAAATCAACAATGACCGTTTTGAGGTAGAATGCTCAAAGGACGGCAAAAACTTCTTGAAGGTAGGAGAGGTAGCAGGGGCAGGTAACAGCATTATTACTAAAGAGTACCAGTTCCAGCATGTCTCTCCAGAAACGGCTACTGCCTATTATAGAGTTAAGCAGATTGACTTTGATGGCAAGTATGAGTACAGCAAAGTAGTGGCGGTGAAAGCAGGAAAAGAAGCTTTGGCACAAGTGGCCCTCTACCCAAACCCTAGTCAAGACTTCCTGCACCTGTTGAATATAACCATAGAACCATCCACTATGATAGAGATCCTGGATGCGAAAGGAAAACGAATAAACCAGATTAAACCTGTTCTGACCGGCGAGGCTACTGTGGTGCCGGTGCAGCATTTGTCATCAGGCACCTACATCTTGAGAATACAAAAGGCCGGAACAATTCTCCAGCAACGGTTTGTAAAGCTTTAATCTGTTTTAAGCTACTTTTCTAAAAAGGACATTATAAAAGAAGGGGTTGGTTCTACTAGAACCAACCCCTTCTTTTATATAAAGTAAATGGTAAGGCTAGTATGCCCGTCCGTTATTGTTCTCCATGAAGTTTACGAAGGCACGGTTCACTACTTTCATACCACCAGGAGTAGGGAAGTTGCCGGTGAAATACCAGTCCCCAATGTGGTTAGGGCAGGCTTCGTGAAGGCTTTCCACCGTCTGGAAAATTACATCTACTTCTGCCTTTACATTAGCGGCTTTCACTATCTGGGCTACCTTGCCGCTCACTTCCTCAGGGGTGAACTCATTGTAGAGTTCCTGAACGAAGTTGCGCTCTTTTGCTTCACCGGTAGACAAAGCGTTCAGGCATTTCTGGTACACCTCAGTGGCTAAGTTTTCTTTGCCCTGGTCTTTGAGCAAGCCCATCATGGCTCTGAAAGCCACAAACTCCTTCATTTTAGACATGTCAATGCCGTAGCAGTCTGGGTAGCGGATCTGCGGCGCGCAAGACACAATAATGATCTTTTTAGGTCCCAGCCGGTCCAGCATTTTAATAATGCTCTTCTCCAGCGTAGTACCGCGCACGATGGAGTCATCAATCACAACCACTGTGTCTATGCCTTTTTTCACCACTTCATAGGTAGTGTCATACACGTGGGCTACCAGGTCATCACGGGAGTCATTATCGGTGATGAAAGTGCGGAGCTTCGCATCTTTGATCACCAGCTTTTCCACCCGTGGTCTGAAGGAGAGGATGTTTTCCAGTTTCTCTACGTCACCGTTGGCCTCTACAATGGCTTTCCGGCGGTAAGAACGAAGATAATCTTCCACGCCCTCCATCATTCCTAAGAAAGAAGATTCTGCGGTGTTCGGGATGTAAGAGAAAACGGTGTTCTCTAGGTCATAATCTACTGCTTCCAGAACCCGGGGGCTAAGCAGTCTTCCCAGCATCTTTCGCTCCTGGTAGATTTCAGGGTCGTTTCCGCGGGAGAAGTAGATGCGCTCAAAGCTGCAGGATTTTTTCTCCAGAGCAGGCAATACTTCTTTTTCAGAAGCTTCGCCGTTTTTATTAATGATGAGGGCATGGCCCGGGCTCACTTCCTTGATCTGGCTGTACTCAATTCCGAAGGCGGTTTTGATAGCCGGTTTCTCAGAGGCAATCACCACTACCTCATCGTCCATGTAATAATAGGCCGGGCGGATACCGGAAGGGTCACGCACTACAAACGCTGCGCCGTAACCGGTCAAACCCGCCATGGCGTAACCACCGTCAAAGTCTTTGCACGCCCGGCGCAGTACGCGCTGCAGATCAAGGTGCTCTTCTATGAGGGCAGTGATTTGTTCGTTGTTGTTATCGGGTTTGAAGTAATCAAAGAGGCGTTGGTTTTCCTCATCCAGGAAGTGCCCGATTTTCTCCAATACCGTCACGGTGTCAATTTTCTGGCGCGGATGCTGGCCCAGGTCGGTGAGCACGTTGAACAACTCGTCAACGTTGGTCATGTTGAAGTTACCGGCCACGGCCAGGCTTCTGTTGCGCCAGTTATTTTCCCGCACCATTGGGTGACAGTTGTCTACACTGTTCTCACCGTGGGTGCCGTAACGCAAATGGCCCAGATATACATCGCCTAAAAAAGGTAGATTTTGTCTGAGCCACTCAATGTTTTTAGCTTCCTGCGGAAATTTCCGCTTCGTCTTGCCGTATTTCTCGCTAATTCTTCCAAAAATAGCGTCAATGGCTTTTGTCTTGACCGAGCGGTACCGGGCAATGTACTCAGTGCCGGGCGTGGTGTTGATCTTGATGCTGGCAAATCCAGCGCCGTCTTGCCCGCGGTTGTGCTGTTTCTCCATGAGCAGGTACATCTTCTGGATGCCGTACATGGGAGTGCCGTATTTCTCTGCGTAATATTCTAAGGGTTTGCGGAGGCGGACCAAGGCAATTCCGCACTCATGTTTTATCGCATCACTCATTGTAATAGGTTTTTAAACGAAAGCTCGTGTTCAATGGCTTTCGGTAACCAGCCTGCCAAAAGTATGGGGCAAAACGGGCATGCAAAGGTAAGAGTAAAAATACGTACCTGCTATAGGAAAATCCTTTTTACCCCTTAAATCCAGTGGTTTAAATAGAAGTTTTTGCAGAGGTATATAGAAGCTTAAAGATTTACTTTGGAGGGTACCATTGCACCTCAGAATCACTATAATAGATTATCTTAAATATAGTTCTTGTAAGCTGAGTGAATTGATAATGAGAGCGTTATAGTATGCTTGTTACTGCTTCATAACCTGATCATGTGAGCCCCACAAGCTTATACCATTGAACTTCTTAGAGGCGCCATCCTTCTCCTTCTATAAGTAAATGGGCTGGGTCACCTGATTTAGAAACGTAACATAGTAGCCATTAGGATACCATAGAGGTAAAGCGTTTCTTCACCGGCAAAATTTTGAGAAGGTTATTTGCCTTGTTTTCAGAAAATCTAATGTAAAATAAAGCAGTTGCCTCTTAAGGTACCTGCCGCTAAAAGAGAGTACTGTTTCTGGTTAGCCCTTGATTTCTTTAAAGTAACTTAAAAGTCTTGTGGTCATAAGGTGAGGTTTTGGGTTGTTGCCTACCTTTGCCGCATGAATAGACAGGTACAGGTGCACGGTGCTTTATTTGCAGTGGCCCTGATTTATGGTGCCAACTACAGCATTGCGAAAGAGATCATGCCAGATTATGTGCTGCCTTTCGGGTTGATAGTCCTGCGGGTGGTGAGTGCCGTGCTGGTTTTTGGCGGTTTGTCTTTGTTTGTGGTAAAAGAAAAAATCCAAAGCAAAAATGACTGGGTGCGCATTATCCTCTGCGGATTGTTCGGCATTACCTTAAACCAGCTATCGTTTTTCAGCGGATTGAATCTTACCTCGCCCATCAATGCTTCGTTGATCCAGACGGTGTCGCCGGTGGTGGTGGTTCTGCTTTCCTCTTTTTTGTTGAAAGAACGAATTCAGGTGTTCCGGATGGTGGGCATCTTGCTGGCAGGGCTGGGTGCCATGATGCTGATTTCAAGCAAAGCCGGAAACGCGCAAGGCAGTATCCTGGGTGATATTCTGATGCTGGTGAATGCCGCGTGTTTCGGGGCTTTTCTGGTGTTGGTGAAGCCCTTGATGCAGCGCTACAATCCTATCACGGTGGTGAGCCGGGTTTTTCTGGTGGGTTCTGTAGGCGTGATTCCCTTCGGACTCGGGCAGGTAATTAAGCCCGACTATGCTTCTTTTCCGGCTTCTATCTGGGGAGCTATTGCGTTTGTGATCATCTGCATGACCATTCTGGCTTATCTCCTAAATGTTTGGGCCATGAAATATGCCAGTCCGTCACTGGTAGGCGTGTACATCTATCTGCAACCTGTGTTCGCCATTTTGATTGCGGTAAGCCTTGGCAAAGACGCTTTTACCTTCCAGAAGGCGCTGTACGCAGCTATGATTTTTGGTGGAGTTTACCTGGTAAGTAAGCCCAGGAAGCCTGCTCTGTAAGGTACTTTCCGCAAAAAAATGACGTAGTAATGCCACCATGCGCCTTTTTTAGGCGTTCAAGGCTATACAAAGACCACGAGATGACGGATTTGAATCAGTACGAAGAAGACGCGCTACACCACCTCTTCCTGTTGGTAGAGGCCCAGGATGCCACCTGCATGCTGAACCTGGCGGGACACCCGCTCCGGATCAGGGAAGTAGTTTTTCAGATGGTAGACAATGGCTGTCGGGTAAGCAAAGTGGAAGCTGATTTCTATAACATGTTCCTATATGATAAGGAAGTGACTGAGATATATGACTTCCTTACCACCATCATCAAAGTAAAATTCGCCAAAGTGTAGGCCTTTAGGTTGTAGGCTTGTTTTGTCAAAATCGGCTTGAAACCGGTAGTTAATTAATTCAAGCTGTCAATTAAGGGAGGTTACAACAAAGTTCAGGCAAATAAGGTAAGTACTAGGGGTTCCCCACCATCCGTATTAAAACCTATCTGCATGAACACGACCTTCAGGATTGAACACGATTTTCTGGGAGAGAAAGAGATTCCCAACACCGCATATTACGGCGTACAAACCCTCAGGGCTCTAGAAAACTTCAACATTACGGGCATCACCAACGCCTCTGAGCCGTTTTTCATCATTGCTTTCGCTTATGTGAAGAAAGCCGCCACCATGGCCAACCGGGACCTGGGCGTGCTGGACCCGAAAATAGCCGAAGCCATCATTTTTGCTTGTGATGAACTGATTGCGGGCAAATACCAGGACCAGTTTGTGACAGACCTGATCCAGGGTGGGGCGGGCACCTCCGTGAACATGAATGCCAACGAGGTCATCGCCAATATCGGGTTAGAGTACCTGGGGCACCAGAAAGGTCAGTATGAATTCCTGCACCCCAACAACCACGTCAACTGCTCCCAGTCCACTAACGACACGTATCCAACGTCTATCATGATGGCGCTGCACCTCAAGGTAGATGTGTACCTGAAAGCACTTGCTGACCTAAAAGCGTCTTTCCTGAGAAAAGCCAAAGAATTTAAAGATGTGCTGAAAATGGGTCGCACCCAGTTGCAGGATGCCGTGCCCATGACCTTAGGTCAGGAGTTTCATGGGTGGGCTACTACCATCAATGATGACATCAAGCACCTCCGGGAAGCCCAAAGAAAGCTTACCGAATGCAACATGGGCGCCACGGCAATTGGCACCAGCATCAACGCACCGCAAGGGTACCCTGAGCTGTGCACGAAATACCTCGCCCAGATTACCAAATTACCTATCACCCTGGCCCCGGACTTGGTGGAGGCTACATCAGACATGGGCTCTTACGTGCTCATATCTGGTATGCTGAAACGTAGTGCCATCAAGATATCCAAGATCTGTAATGACCTGCGCCTGCTTTCTTCTGGTCCGCGAGCTGGCTTGAATGAAATCAAACTGCCGCCCATGCAGCCTGGTTCTTCCATTATGCCGGGCAAAGTAAACCCTGTGATACCAGAGGTGGTGAACCAAACCGCTTTCTACGTAATAGGTGCAGATGTCACCATTTCTATGGCGGCCGAGGCCGGACAGTTGCAGTTGAACGTCATGGAGCCGGTGATCACGTTCAGTTTGTTTACTTCCATGAATTACATGATCAATGCCATTACTACGTTGCGCACCAAATGCATAGACGGCATTACGGCTAATGTGGAAGTGTGCCGCGAGGAAGTGATGCGCAGCATTGGCATCGTCACCGCCTTAAACCCGATTCTGGGTTATGAAACTGCTGCCTCCATTGCCAAGGAAGCGCTGGCTACCGGTAAGTCTATCCACCAGATTGTGATTGAGGAGCGGAAACTCATTACCCAGGAGAAATGGAATGAAATCTATTCTTTTGAGAATATGATTCATCCGGTGTACATTAATGGCTAGATGAGGACTCTTGCTTTAAGCTCCTTTTCTGTTAAAGAAACTTAAAGCAAAGTGCGGGACTTTCCCTTTTTTGGTACCCCCAGGCTTAAAGTACCTTTCAAAACAAAACGAATGAACAGAAGAATATTCCAGGTAATTGACGGAGTCCAGAAAAAGGTAGGAGAGGGGTTTGAGGTAACCAGCCCCATGCCGGGTTCCAGAATCCGGCAACTAAGCCCCTTTCTGCTTATTGACCATACGGGTCCTATGCAGGTGCACCCTTCTGAAAAACCTTTGGGCGCAGATCCGCACCCGCACCGGGGTTTTGAAACTGTAACCGTTGTGTACCAGGGGCACCTGGCGCACCGCGACACGGCTGGTTACAGCGGCAAACTGGGACCGGGAGATGTACAATGGATGACGGCTGGTTCAGGGCTCCTGCACGAAGAACGTCACGAAAATGAATTCGCCCGGCAGGGAGGCACCCTGGAGCTGATCCAGCTTTGGGTAAATGTGCCTAAGAAAGACAAACTTGCCCCACCCCGGTACCAAGAACTGAGAAGCGACCAAATTCCTGTAATTAACACAGGAGACGGCAATGGAAGCACCAGAGTCATAGCAGGGGAGTACGAGGGAGTAAAGGGCCCCGCGGAGACTTTTTCGCCCATCACCCTGCTGGATGTACACCAACCTAAGGGTGCTAAACTGCACCTAAATTTGCCTGCTGCTTACAACGTGGGTCTTTACCTGGTCACCGGAAGTTTGCTTTTGCACGGGAACCGGGCTGCCGCCACGAAACAGCTGGTGGTATTTGGTTGGGACGCGGAAGGTATCGAGCTCTCTTTTGAAGAGGACACTACGTTGTTGGTACTGGCCGGTGCGCCCATTGAAGAGCCTCTGGCTACCTATGGTCCCTTTGTCATGAACACAAACCTGGAATTGATGCAGGCCATTGATGATTTTGAGAAAGGCCGGATGGGTAGTTTTGAAGATTAAAATCCTTCAGGAAACACCTCCCTCTAATGAAACTTAATCTTTCCTGTTCTCCTTATGGGAAAGAACCTCATTTGATACATCTTAATGTTAGAACATTCGCTTTTCCGAAAACTTCCTCCCTGGGTTCAGGCAGAACTGTTAACGCAAAAAGGCGAAGCATTGGCGCTTCGGCATTTTAATGGATGGGCTATTACCCTGCATCCGTATGAAAACACGTTCCTGGAGGTTTGGTCTAAGTTTGGAGTAGAAGTGGTAGGAACCTTCCACCACGCAGTTTCCTACATGGACGTCATAGAGCCTTACCTCTCCGTTATGCCGCTACCAGAAGGAGCTTGATAATTCATTGAGAAACACAAAGCAAAAAGCAGTCATTGAATTCAGTGGCTGCTTTTTTTTCTTTCAGAGATAGTCTTGACCGGAGTTAATGAAAAAGCCCCTTGCTTCTACAAGCAAGGGGCTTTTATTTACAACCGTTGTGAGATAGTTATTGTCTTACTACCCGCAGGGTTTTCACCTTGTTGTTGGTTGACAACCTGATGATGTATACTCCTACGTTAGAGGTTCTGGCATCCCATTTCGCAGTGATTGTCTCATCATTCGCTGCTTTCCCTTTTTGCAGGTGTTTCACCAAAGCGCCTTTCATGTCATACACATCTAAGCTGTACTCTTCATTCTGAGCAACGCTGAATTCAACAGTAGTCTCGTCAATGAGTGGGTTAGGGTATGAGGCAAGTTTAGCTTCTGCTTTTGCTTCTCCATTTGCTGGAATTGCAACTACAGCTGTAGTTTTGCTGATAGTCTGAGTAGATGAGGTGCAATTTCCTCCACCTTCAACATACACTACACTTTTTGTGGCCACTGCTTGTCTTTCAGTTTTACTTCCGTTCCAGTTACTGGAAAACCAAATACCGCCAGCTTTTCTGAATAAGGTTATCGCTACTTCCATAGTACAACCTTTTTGGTAAGCTTCCATTTGAAAAGTAGATCCACCTTCTATGGCCACTGGTAATCTGCCATCATCAAAGTGCTCATCTAAGTTTGCTTTGGCTGTAAAAATACCGGTTGCTGAAACTTCGGATGTGGATTTAGTTATACTTAAAGTGGATATGGCATTAGTAGAGATCACATAAGTATGAAGCTTGTTATCTAAGGTTCCATCAGCTTTATAAAAGCTTCGTACCATAACTTTCGCTTTCCCTTTTGGATTAGAACCGGTCTTGGTATATGAAATATCAAACTGGTAATCAGTATTCATTCCTGTATGTCCTTTGATCTGCCCATTAGATTTGGCATTCGTAATCTGGCTACCTCCCACAATGAATCCACCCGGTACAGGTTTAGACACTGTAATGATAGTTTGAGCATCTGGACTTTTGTGATTATTTGTGTATGCACCAGACACACCCACGGCTACTAAGTAATCCTGAGCGTTGTTTGAACCTATATCAAACTGAACAGTTGCAGTTGCATATCCTACCGAACCATCATTCACATCTAATAAACCTACTGGTATGTCTTTCGCACTAGGAATTGGCGTATATGTAGTTCCATTTACATAGTAGAAAGTAACCTTTGCAGCTCTCAAATCACCGTTAGGAACTTCATTGTCTTTAAGCGAGGCTATCAAGGTCATAGTAGCTTTGCTAGAAGTACTGCTTGTTGTCCAGGCAAACACGTCTCCGGTATAGAAGCCGGCAGTAGCGCTCATTGGATTAGCAGGTCTTTCGCGCACAACGAGGCTCTTGCTATCAACACTTCCTGCATAATTGCTGTTCGTGCTTGAGAAAGTAGCATTCACAGTATAGTTACCTGGTAGTTCAGAAACTTGCTTTATAAGAGTCGCTTGCACTGTTCCATCTGTAGCTCCAGGAACAGGAACTACGGCTACTGTACCATAGCTCACAGTACCAATTTTGAATTCAACCGAACCAGTTAAGGCATTAGCAGTATTCAAAGGTGTGATTTGAGCTGTCATGGTTAACTTATCCATAAACCTAACAGTTCCAGCACTTATGATCAGATTTGTAGTGGTAGTAGCTTTACTAATGGTGTAGGGCTTGGTATCAACAGAAGCTTGATAGTTAGCCGTTGCAGCATATGAAGCCGTTGCACTGTAAGTACCTGGATCGGTAGGAGCAGTAACAGAAGCTGGATAATTAGTTAAGTCAGTACCTGAATAGGTAACAGTCAGTGCTTGATCTAAACCACCAGCACCAGTTACTTTAGCTGTACCGCCCTGAGGTGAACCATTGTAAGTAGTATTACTTACAGTCACTAGGGTTGTAGTGGCTGCTTTGGCTACCGTGAAGCTGTGCTTGACCGCAGTAGCGGCGTTGTAGTTGGCGTCACCGGCCTGGGAGGCCGTGATGCTGGCCGGGCCGGCCGCGGTGATGCTCACCTTTCCAGTGGCCTCATCGTAGCTGATACCGCCTGTCGTGGAGATGCTAACCACCAGGCCAGAAGAGGCGCTCGGGGCGATGGCAAAAGCAGCATCACCGAAGGTCTTGCCAGTGACTTCCGCGAAGGTGATGGTCTGGTCGGCTTTCTTCACACTGAAGGTTACGCTCTCATCAGCGGCCGCCAGGTAATTAGTTGTGGTGGCCGAGGAGGCTTTCACGGTTACAGAACCAGCACCGGTCAAGGTCAAGGTGGAACCGCTTACAGTGGCGTTGCCTGCAGTCACTGCAAACGTTACCGCACCGCCAGAAGTGGCCGAGGCATTCAGGGCCACTGTTTTGCCAGGGGCGTAGGTCTGCTCACCTGGGTTGGTGAAGGTGATTGCGTTCCCTGCTTTGGCTACCGTGAAGCTGTGCTTGACCGCAGTAGCGGCGTTGTAGTTGGCGTCACCGGCCTGGGAGGCCGTGATGCTGGCCGGGCCGGCCGCGGTGATGCTCACCTTTCCAGTGGCCTCATCGTAGCTGATACCGCCTGTCGTGGAGATGCTAACCACCAGGCCAGAAGAGGCGCTCGGGGCGATGGCAAAAGCAGCATCACCGAAGGTCTTGCCAGTGACTTCCGCGAAGGTGATGGTCTGGTCGGCTTTCTTCACACTGAAGGTTACGCTCTCATCAGCGGCCGCCAGGTAATTAGTTGTGGTGGCCGAGGAGGCTTTCACGGTTACAGAACCAGCACCGGTCAAGGTCAAGGTGGAACCGCTTACAGTGGCGTTGCCTGCAGTCACTGCAAACGTTACCGCACCGCCAGAAGTGGCCGAGGCATTCAGGGCCACTGTTTTGCCAGGGGCGTAGGTCTGCTCACCTGGGTTGGTGAAGGTGATTGCGTTCCCTGCTTTGGCTACCGTGAAGCTGTGCTTGACCGCAGTAGCGGCGTTGTAGTTGGCGTCACCGGCCTGGGAGGCCGTGATGCTGGCCGGGCCGGCCGCGGTGATGCTCACCTTTCCAGTGGCCTCATCGTAGCTGATACCGCCTGTCGTGGAGATGCTAACCACCAGGCCAGAAGAGGCGCTCGGGGCGATGGCAAAAGCAGCATCACCGAAGGTCTTGCCAGTGACTTCCGCGAAGGTGATGGTCTGGTCGGCTTTCTTCACACTGAAGGTTACGCTCTCATCAGCGGCCGCCAGGTAATTAGTTGTGGTGGCCGAGGAGGCTTTCACGGTTACAGAACCAGCACCGGTCAAGGTCAAGGTGGAACCGCTTACAGTGGCGTTGCCTGCAGTCACTGCAAACGTTACCGCACCGCCAGAAGTGGCCGAGGCATTCAGGGCCACTGTTTTGCCAGGGGCGTAGGTCTGCTCACCTGGGTTGGTGAAGGTGATTGCGTTCCCTGCTTTGGCTACCGTGAAGCTGTGCTTGACCGCAGTAGCGGCGTTGTAGTTGGCGTCACCGGCCTGGGAGGCCGTGATGCTGGCCGGGCCGGCCGCGGTGATGCTCACCTTTCCAGTGGCCTCATCGTAGCTGATACCGCCTGTCGTGGAGATGCTAACCACCAGGCCAGAAGAGGCGCTCGGGGCGATGGCAAAAGCAGCATCACCGAAGGTCTTGCCAGTGACTTCCGCGAAGGTGATGGCCTGGTCGGCCTTCTTCACCACCTGAGTTACGGTGGGATCAGATGGTGAAGCATTAAAGTTTCCAGTTGGAGTGTAAATAGCTTTTATAGTATGACCGATTGTATTTACTCCAAGCATAGACGTGGTAAACGTAGCTACTCCTGATGTTAAGGCAATTGCATTACTAATAGCTGTAGCTCCATTATAGAACGTAACAGTACCTGTAGGTGTCCCACCTGTTGGTTCCGTGCTAACAGTAGCGGTAAAGGTTACGTTTTGCGCGTATACAGAAGGATTAACCGAAGAAGCTAAAGCAGTTGCAGTATTAGCATTTACACTATTGATAGTAAACTCACTGCTTGGGGGAGAAGTTAGCCCAGGGGTTGGCTCTGCTGAGCCAGCCGTCAAGCGATATTTCCCGGCAGTAGTTACACGGAAATCATTGAAATTAGCTAAGCCGTTAGAGTTTGAAGTAACTGTAGTTGTACCAGCTAGGGTTCCAGAATTATTTATGCTTAGCGAAATTGATCTGGTTGTAGAAACAAAATTTCCAAATTTATCCTGAACTTGCACTGTTACAGGCGAAATAGTAGCACCCGCATTAGCATTTGTTGGTTGCTGTACAAAAGCCAATTTCGCAGCAGCACCAGGAATCATAGTAAGCGTACCATAATTTGGTGTAGAGGTTGTTGCTCCATTTTGAAATGTTTCAAATGTCGCTGTACCTATATATTTGATATTACCAGTGGCTAATGGTGTTCCTGCTGTTGGCCTAACTCTTAAATTTTGCCATATTAAAGTGTTGGGGTTATTTGAACCATTTGTATTATTATTCTTAGGACTAGACTTACTCTTATGTAGAATAGTTATGGTAAGTGTTTTTCCACCTGTACCTACGGTTATTGCTATGCTACCATTATGGGCAATCATATTAATATTATCTCCTGCTATTGAGCTACCTGATAATATTACTTCTGGAGCAGGTCCACCTGATGTATTATCAAACATAAAACCTTCTGGTGCTTCTAACACAATTGTCCCGGAACCTGATGTGTAGCTAATATCTCCAAATTTAGATTCAGCCATCACAATATTTCCTAATTCCGTCCATGCACCATTAGCTTTATCAGCAGAAATGGCACCTCCTCCAGTTGAAGCGGTGATAGTTACTGCACCATCTGTGAAGTAAGCTAAAGCCTCATAGCCAGTTGATTTTCCAACTGCATGGACTTCAAAGGCTACTCCTAAGTGCCTTACTTCAATGGGATATTTGATTGTCCAATTACCATTAGCATCAACAGTTACACCATGGTAATCGTGTTGGTGTTCAGTATGATAAGCTGGGGTTTCCTCAAAGTGCACATCTACCTGCTGGTCTTTCGTCCAACCTGTACCGGTTATGATTGCCACTTCACCAGGTACATAATCATCCTTGTCTGACTTCACTGTAGGTTTGGGCAGCCCCGCAGCTGTGTAGGCATCATTTTGGGCAAATGCTTCACCTGAGAGGAAGAGGCTAAAGAAAAGGATCAGCAGGAAGCCGTAGCGCCTGACTTGAATCCTTGAGGGTGGCAGTAATTGTACATCCATAGAATTAAGCATAAGTTAGGTGAGAAGTCTTCAGTTGTAAGTTTATCTGTATGCAAATTTAACTATGGTAATAAGGAATTGGCTTTTGTTTCGATAGGTACCCCGATCTGCTAGTTGAAGGGCATAATTCTAAGGGTGAATATGTTTTTATAAATAAATTATTCAACTAGAATGCCCTTAGTGTACCATGACTTCTATCTAGGGAAGTTCCTTATCAGTTTGCCTTGATGAACACAAACAGACACCTGTCCACCATATCAGCAGAAAGGTGGAAAAAAGGTATAAGGGATAGTAAGAAAGGAATTACAAGAGGGAAGGGGCCAAAGCAGTGCAACCTGTGTTTCTAAGCTTGACAAATGATTCTTTAAAGTTTACTTCCAGGGCACTTCCAACAGGCTTCCGGCAAAAGGGGCACCCATGGATTAGCCCATCAGTGTCTACATACACATGACGGTCTGCCGAGGCCGCGCAGCCGGCTCTTCTCCGCTGTAAGTCATAATACACCACCATAGGGAGGTGCTGGTAAGCAGGATTGTAGTTCAGGTTGGTGTAAAAATCCTCCAATAATTTTTGCTGCTCTAAGGGTAGGCCCACAGATTGCCCGGCATAATGCCCAACTGCCCTGGGCTCCAGTACTTGAATGAAAGCGGCTCCTAAGCTACTAGCCAGTTGGGCATACTGCATGAGGTTTTCTTCCGTGATGAAAGACTTAGTGGCGCACAAGGAAAAAGCCACTACCAAGTCAGCCTGGGAGGCGTGGTAAGCTGCTCTTTCTACCCAATCATAGGCTTGGTCAAACTTACGGAACAGGTTATGTAAAAGGGGATCTACGTGGTCCAGGCTAATGGTCACCCCGGTTAAGCCTGCTTTTTTGAGGGCAAAAGCATTCTCTAAGGTGAAGAGGTGCCCGGACGTAAGTGCCCAAAAATCGGTAACAGGTTGAGCTTCCTTTAACACCGAGAGCATGGCAGGAACCCTAAGCATGGGTTCACCCCCCGAAAATTGCAGTTGCGCCACTCCCTGTTCCTGAAAGTTCCGCACTATTTCGTGCAGGTTCTCTACGGTGAGCTTTTCCTTCCCATTCAGGGCATCCCACTCAAAGCAATGGTCGCATCGGAGGGCACACTTTTTGGTGACCGCCATGATGACGTTTTTAAAGGCAAAAGGCTTATCCTGAAAGGGAAATACCCGGTTAAGTTCTGCCAAATGGTAATCATCATACGCCTTAGATGGCCACCCAGGGGTGTTGTATTCATAATAAAAGCGCCCCGCAACTTTTGCTGCCTTGATAAAAGGGGAGTTCCCCAGATATTTGCGCCTTGTCTTGATCAAAGCGCGCATGGCCATAAAAGCTTTAACAGGGTGCTTCACCTGATTTAAAATAAGCAGTAACAAATGCCACCGGATGCGGCTATGCACCCAGAAACTTTCCCATCTGCTAAGCATGACAGGTTTACTTTTCTGGCCTTTACCAGAATGTACGTTAGAGGTATTTACCCCTAAGCTCTGCTCTTGCAGAGGTACATCTGAAAAGAGAGTGGTGTTACTGTGCGTTGGCATGGGCGGTTAATAAGTGGTTGAAACCATTCTCTTCCGCGAGTTCTTCATACCTCTGGCGGGAAAATTCTATGAAGTGGCCCGGTTTTTCAAAGTTCCGTAACGTGAGCAGATTAGGTATTCCTGTGTACTCCCTGATGTGTTCATAATAGCCCCGGGTATGCAGGAAAAGGGTCTGAACCTGGCCATCCTGTTTGGCGGGCAAGGGGAAAGTCAGCTGCACTTCATCTCCCACATGGAATTGGTGCAGGTAACTGGCGTCTGAGGCTGCTAACAGGTGGTGTATGTTTTGCCCAGATTTTTCAAAAGCGGTGGAAGCTGAAACCTTCTGCACGGGCAAGGGTTGGTTAACAGAGAAATCCATACCGGCTTTGTCAATTTCCCAGAACATGAACCCGCAGGACAAGCGCACCTGCACCATATCGCTTTGAACAGCAGCCAGATTGATGGGAACTACCAAATCACGGCTGGCCAGCGGGCCTATCGGTTGAATACGGTCTACCACCTGCCAACCTTTAGCAGTCTTTACTTCCACAAGGAGGGGAAGGCCCTGTTCATGCTGCCACTTATATAACTCTGCAGCAGGCACCTCTTTCTGCTTTTCGGCCCAGGCGTTATAAATGCCCTTGAATTGCTTTGTGAATTCACCATATAAATAATCTAACCACAAAGAGTTTTGGGCGCGAAGCACAAGTTTGCCTATTTTACCTTCGGTAGGCTTCTGAAACTGTAGGTCTACATAACTAAGGTTCGTATCTGGAGTGTTGAAAAGCCAGGAAGAAGAGTCCTGTTCCTGTAACACCCCTGCGTAATCAACCCCATCTGAGGCAAAGGCTTTTTGCGGAGGTACCACGTTCCGGATGGAATGCACTTTGCCTTGTTGATCCAGGAGGACCTTCGTTTTTGGGGAATGATGTACCACCAGTAGTTGCGCCAAGTTGGTGAATTGCCGTTCTTTAAGCTCATTGGTGATCTTAAGCTGCACACTGCCTCCCGTGGCTTCCATAGTGGGTAAAGGCATATAATCATCCCGTTCCAGGGGGGAGAAAATAGCACCGCCATAGGTTTCGCCTACAAACTGGTAACCGTTGTCGTTCTTCACATACACAAAAGGGCATGAACTTTTAGTGAGAGCCACTATAATGGTGATGATGGCTAAAACTCCGGCGGCAACCCCAATGGTACCAAAAACATGGGAGGCAACAGTAGCGCCATTGTCCTTATCTGCAATGTCAATTCGCTTGATAGAAGAAAGCGGAATGACGGCCAGGCTATCTTGCTGCGCAAATTCATTCACGTAAAAGTGCACCACGTTCAGGGCCATACCGGGGAGCTTGGAATTGTACCGGATAGAAGAGCCTTGCTTCACAAACACATAGGGAAGCAGATCCTTTGGAACATCGCTGATGTTGCCCGTCACGGTAGAATCCTTCACCGCTACTTTCTTTATTTCCCAGGCGTTTTGGCCCTGGTGCAAAACAAACCGCTTGTAATTGGGTAAGCTGGCCACCTTCTCAGGGGATATGTCTTTTTCTTCCTTTAACCGGTAGTAATTACAACTGACCGTTAATGGCAGGAAAGAAACCAGAAGTACCCAGGATACTACTTGTTTTAACCCCCGTTTTCTGAAAACAGCTAAGAAAAGGGGAAATGAGCCTTGTGTTTCTTTCATAGGAATAGAAGTTAAAAACGGAATCCTAAATGAAGATTGCCAGGAAGGTAGAGCCTTGATTCTAAATTGTAGTACCCTTCGTTCTCTGGTAGGTCAGCGAAGAATGTTCTGTAGCCAACGCCCACGTCCATAGACATTTGGAAGAACTTTCCCCATTGTACAAAAGCTCCGCCTTTAAACCCTAAGGTTATCATAGAAGCCCTTTCCTCGTATGGCTCAAATCTGCCGGAGTTGGGTTCAAAATAAGGAACATCGAACGATCTGTAATTGAGGGCAGGCGTTAAGAAATAACGTAGTGATCCCTGTCCCTCCGGATAGATGTTCACCTCTAAGCCAGCCCCAAACCGGGTGTTTTCCCGAAAGGCATACGCATAGTAATCTCTAATCTCTCCTAAACCTATGGTGACCGGAATCTTAATCCCAACTTTTCCGGATGAAGAGATTCGTTCGTAGGAAAGGGTGAGGTTAGAGTAGATAAAATCAAGAGGGTAGATGCTCAGGACATTGCGCTTGAAGTCAGTTTCATAATCACGTGGTTCTTTTCCCTTTTTTCCGGCGCTCTGAGTTACCGGAGTAGAGAAAGTTCTCATGGTGCCGTCTTCCATCTGAATGGACTGCACATCTGAAGGACTAATCCTGAAAATTAGTGAGTCAGCAGAGCCAAACTTCCGGTAACGGATGATGGTGGGCTGTACCTCCAGTACTTTCGCTTTCAGGATTACCCCATCAGTACGGGTAATTATGTCCTGCCCCCGTGCAAACGCAATAGAGCATAGAAGACATACTACTAACAGCACACCCTTTGCCATGGAATGACTTTTTTAAGAAGTAAAGGAGGAAATGTTCTCTAATGTACCTAGAAAAAGTAAAATATGAAATAGTTTATATTCAATTTTTGAAATTAATCACATTATAGAAGAGAAGGCTATTTCCAAGTTTAATTTGCCAGAGTTTTGTGGGCGTACTAGCATATACATGGCATTTTATAAAAAAGGGCAGAAAACAAAAAGCCGGTAATTGCTCCTATGAAGAAGACAACTACCGGCTCTGATGTAGGAAGAAGCTGTAAGATTACGTCCAGTAAAGGATAGGGGCATTCGGGAATCGCTTTTTCAGTTCACTGTAGAAAAAGCTTTTGAGCATGCCCATGGTGGCAGCATTGTAGACGTACTTTTTACCACCAAACTTATTGAATTTCATAGAGCGGGTACTTTCGTCAAAGTCAATGCTGGTGTTAGGGTACCACTCCTGTAACAAGGCTTTGGAGCCAGGGGTAAACCGGTGGCTAATCAGCTCAAAGGTGAGATCACAAGGGAAGTCAAGTGTTTGCTCTAACCTGTCCAACAAATGTGTATACTCCTCCTCCCAATCGGGAATGGGCATGATTGGGGCTATCACCAGACCCACTTTGTAGCCACCACCGCCTAGTGCCTTCGGCAATGCCAGCTTACGGATGGCCGTTAACCGGTTCTTAATAGAAGCCGTACCACCTTCCATACGTCTGGTCACAAAATCTGAGTTGATGCTGATTCTGGGTTGGGTGTTGCCGTTGTGTGGGATGTTCAGCAAGCCGTCTACCTGGTCAAACTTAGAAACCCAACGCAGGTTCATGTTCTCCTGCTCTCCAAAGAACCTAATGGTCTCGGCCAGGCTACCGGTTAGGTGCTCAATCCCCAGCGGGTCTGTATAACAACTGGCCTCAAATGTGGTCACGCCATGGGGTTTGCGGTAGTTGGGCAGGTTGTTCAGAATAGTGGGTAAGTTGGCGAACGTCCTGATCACCGGTGGTCCTTGCAAACTGCCAGCCAGGTAGCAGTACTGGCAATGGGCCGGACAGCCTTCAGCCAGGTGAAACTGGTAGTCAGCGGAAGGAGGGATGGGTTGCAGCTTCATGGCGCTGGCGGGTGCCGTCACCACAGCCAGGGTGCTTTTGGCCTTGCGGTACGTTTCCCGTTCGTCCTCGCCGCGTAAACCTACTATCCGGTTCTGTTTCAATTCCTGAACAGGAAGACCCAAGGATTGCACGCGCTCATAAATCTGCTGTCCCCATGGCTCTTCCAGGGCGGCAGGAGTGAAAAGCACTTGCTTGGGCATCCAGATTTTAGAGGTACGCTTTGCTGGTTTATTCTCAACTATCTCTTGAATTGCTTCCATTTCTATATCTCTGGTGGTTTTATCCATTTTCCTATAAATGAGCCAGAAAAGGGAGCTTTCCTGTGCTATTTAACTAACACCTTACCTTAGTGTTTGATTCATTATAAAGAATTTAAAATGAATTTCAATCGATTGATAACCAGGGTTTTGTGAATAAGTTTAACTGAACCATACCCCCTCTGCAGCTGTTAAAAAGGTGTATGCAGAAATTCAATCCATCTACCATTCTTTATACCCCCGATGCTCTGAATGAGCGGGGTCAGAAAGCCTTGCTTACCTATCCTGATGCGGTGCACCAGCCCATTGTGCAACATAACCGACTACCAGAATTAGAGGGAAATCATTACCAGGTGAAGTCAGATGTATTGGTGCTGGGGTGGTTGAAAACCTTGGTGTGCCGGGAAAGCGGCCGCAGTTCCGACTTTATTGCGCCCAGCCTGGCCAATGGCTGTTTGGGTGCTTGTGCTTACTGCTATGTAGACCGTAACAAGAAGGTGAACCCCATCACGCTCTTCACCAACACAGAGGAGATATTGGGAGCGGTGAACAAGCACGTGCAGAAGCAACCCTGGCCCAAGATTCCTAACCAGACGCATGCGCAGTTTTACACCTATGACATTGGGTGTAACTCAGATGTATCGGTAGATGCCTCTATTTCAGATGGAGTGCAGTCGGCGGTGCATTTCTTCCGGGAGCACCCGAAGGCGTTTGCCACCTTCGCCACCAAGTTTGTGAACCCTGAGATGCTGACCTATGACCCGCAGGGCAAGACCCGCATCAGGTTTAGTCTTCTTCCCCAGAAAGTAAGCAAACTGGTAGACGTGCGCACCGATAGCCTGGCCAAACGGTTAGCCGCCATCAACGACTTCTACCAAGCCGGGTATGATGTGCACGTGAACTTCTCCCCGGTGATTGTGTATGAAGGCTGGCTGGAAGATTATCGCGAGTTGTTTGAGCAGTTAAATGAAGTGGTGCATCCTAACCTGAAGGAGACCATGAACTGTGAAGTCATTTTCCTGACGCATAACGAGTGGCAGCACGAGATTAACCTCTCCATCAACCCTAAAGCCGAAGACATGATCTGGGCACCAGCTATCCAGGAAACCAAACGCAGCCAGTTTGGGGGCATCAACGTCCGGTACCAGTATCAATTGAAAGCCGGGTGGATTAATGAGTTCAAGAAGCTGCAGCAAGAAATTATTCCTTGGTGTGATATCAGGTACATCTTTTAAGCGAGTACCTCTTCCATAATAGAAAGCCTCTGTGTGTACCTAACACCAGAGGCTTTCTATTTTTTGTATTACCAACCTGTTTCCAGACTCCACCAATTTAAGACGAAGGGAGCAGTGATAGATCTTAAAAAGTGTCTAGGTGGTATTTACTTAAATAATAAAGGTTTCTTAGTGCACTTTAAATCCTTAACCTACCACCATCTACTTTCTGATTTAAGATTTGCTGGTTGTAAGGGTGATTTGAGGTTGTAGTGCAGGAAGAAAGGTCAGGCTTTGCTAATAACTTCTCTATTTCATCAGCCGCCGTTTTGAGGCCGTTTTCCTTTTTCAGTTCCTGAACCACCTGAGCTGCTTTGGAGGTGTATTCAGGACTGGCAAGCATTGCCATAATAGCATTCCGCAGTTTTCGGGCACTTACTTCTTTCATGGGAATGCCTTTGGCTATGCCTAATCTCTGCGCGCGTTCCAAGTTGTCGTGCTGGTCGTTGCACTCAGGGAGGATGATCATGGGTTTGCCGCCGTACATGGCCTGACCCGTGGTGCCAATGCCACCCTGGTGCACAATACAAGAGGCATGCGGGAACAACTGGGAGTAAGGCGCATAATCATCGAAAAAGATCTTTTCAGTACTTCTGCCTTTGTATTGGGTGAAGTTGGCTTCGCCCGTAAGAATGACGGAGCGGTGGTTCATTTTTTGGGCAACTTCATGAAAGAGGTCAAAAAGCTGGCTGTGTTTCATGACGCTGTTAGAACCCAACGTAAACACCACCGGAGGCGGACCACTGGCCAGAAAACCCTGCAACTCAGTAGAAAGCGTCTGGTGTGACAGGTTCTGGTCAAACAGCACAAAGCCGGTCAGCACAGAGTTAGCCGGAAAGTCGGGCTGAACGTCACCTAACAGCCGGGAGTACATGCCCAAGTTCAGGTATTCTGAGGCTGCGCCATTGGTGAGAGGGTTAGAATCATCTATAATCCCTTCCTTCGCCCTAAGCTCCTGCACCGGTTTGGTCCATTCATTGGAAACCCTGAAAATCTCCCGAAAAATGAATTTGTTAAACTCTGGCCCGAAACGATACGCGTGCTTCATGAACTCCATGGTGGGGATTACCGGCGGATCAAAGATGGACCAGAACGTCATAGGCGAGAGCATCACTGATGCCCACGGTTTCTTCAGCTTTTTGGCGCAAAGAGGCGCAAAGTAAGAGAGAATACCACTGATGATCAGATCCGCTTCTTTGGCCGTTTCTAGAAAGGAAGCATAGCTTTCTGCCACATGCGGAAAGATTATTTCCCGATGGAACCGCTCCGGCCCGTTCTTGGGGTCCAGCACGGTTTGAATCATCTCCTTATTGTTGGGGTCAAGATTGGGCAGCACCTCATGAAAGCAGAGCCCATGTTTTTCTATGTAAGGCTGAAAGTACTTAGAAGTAGAGAAGCTGATTTGGTACCCCCGTTTTTTTAACTCCAGGGCCAGTGCTACCATCGGGTTTATGTCGCCCAGAGTGCCCAGCGTAGTGATGGCTATTTTCTTGCCCATTAAGCCTGAGTTCAAGTAGTTGTGCTATGATTAACTGCTACTTAGTTACTCTAGTTTTTGTCAAGGGTTGTAGAAAAGCTCACCTTACTAAGTTCAGGTCCAATTCTTTCACCTTTGCAGATAGTAGATGCTCTATTCTGAGGCTTTTTTCCGAAAAACATCTTCTAAACGGAAGTCCTGCTTGGGCATTGACCAATAGCTTGGCTTGCATCTGCGCAGGTAGTTTTCTATCTTAATGTACTAGATTGTCAAATGGTTATTATGTAGAGGAGCGTGTCAAAGCTGCTTTAAAAGAAGTTTTAGATGGTGGTAGCGTAGGGGGATGTCGCTTTTGTACAAGTCTGTAGCTTACAGCACGTGTACTTTTACTTGTCATTAAGATAGAATTGCCGGTAATCCTATGAAAGCAGAACTCTACAAACCAAGCCCTGCCCTGAGCAAGTACATTGACAATTACATGCTGGTAGATATTGACTGGAGGAACACCGAGTCCGTTTCTACCGTGTGGCGGTTGATTCCGTATGGCAAGGTGTCCATGCTGTTTTTATACGGCGAGCCCCATGAATACAGCCTGAACGGTTCTGCAGACGCCATGCAGCGCACCCGGCAGGCTTTCCTGGTGGGGCAACTCACGCAACCCATCTGGCTGAAGTTCACCGGCCATACCCGCCTGATCAAAATTCAGTTTAAGTCTTACGGTGCCCAAAAGTTTCTGCCCATCAACATGGAGGAGTTCAAGAACGTACCCAGCCTGGATCTGGAGGCGGTGTGGGGCGGCTCCATCAACTTCTTATTGGAACAGATTGAGGAAGCCGGCTCAGACGCTGAACGCATTAGCCGGTTGAACAGCTTCCTGGAGAAACGCCTGCTGCCCCAGCAAGACCTGGTGGATTACGTGGACTACACCATCCAGCAGATGAAATTGACCAACGGCAACGTGCCCATCAAAGGACTGGAGCAGAAACTGGGAATCAGTACCCGGCAACTGGAAAGGGTGTTCCGGTACAAGATTGGGCTGTCGCCCAAGGAAATGGCTAAACTCATTCGGTTGAACAATGCTTTCTCCTGCCTGGAGGCGGAACCCGCTATCTCCATGACTTCCTTATCTGTTGATGCCGGTTACTATGACCAGTCCCATTTCTCCCGCGACTTTAAAAGCATTGCGGGGGTAAGTCCTACCAAACTGTTAGCCTAAAGCTCTAAAGAACTTTTCGTGACGCACGGTAAGTGCTTTATGAAACAAACTGGCAGTAAAACCGCCATTTAACTTTCCTTATTCTCTCGCAGAATATTCCTTTTGAAACCACAGGGGTTAGGAAGGGGTGTTCTGTTTTTATTTATAAAGAGGTGTTTATAAATAGATAGTAATGAATGTTGTAGGTCGTTTTTGTACAAGTTTTAGGTTGAGCGGTATCCCATCTTTGTAATGTTAATCATAACCAATAAAGACATGAAAACATTACGAAATGTAGCAGCAAAAATCACCACCCAGGCGTACAGAAGTTACCAGGGAGGATTCTTCAAAGTGCTTCTTTCGCCGGAGCAAACCGCGGAATGCATGGCCTTGGTAGACATGACCTTGCCCAGAGGAGCTGAACCACCCGTACACGTGCACAGCCGGGAAGACGAAACGTTTTATCTGCTTTCTGGCGAAATGACCTTTAAAATAGGAGACAAAACAATCAAGGCAGTGTCCGGCGATGCTGTCTTCGCACCACGCCAGACTCCGCACCTCTTCAGCATTGAGTCTGAAAGTGCGCGCTTCCTGACCTTGATCACGCCGGGGCAGTTCCTGAACTACTTTCTGGAATTCAGTTTTCCGGCCGCTGAAGAGTTAAAGGTTGTACCGCCGCAGGGTCCGCCACCCGCCGAAGTGATCAGGCACATGACCTCACAGTTGATAGGAAAATATGGGGTGCTTTTTGTGTAAGCGCACCTTTCTCACCAGATAATAGAAGTACTAGCATGAAGCAAGCCGTCCTTTTCAAATCCCCTCAGGTAACTGTGCACAATACTGCGGGGTTTGGGGACGGGACTTCTTCACCGGCAAAGGCAGTACTCACCACTTCCAAAGTGACTATTCCGCTGGATGCCGCTGCTACCGAGGTGCTGGTGGGCTACCTAAGAATCCTGAGATCCTATTTCACGGCTGCCCATCGGTCAAAGCACCTTTTAAGCAGCCAATTGGACCAGGTAGCAGTCTACCTGGAAACAAGCCTGCAAAACAGAGGAAGTAGCCTAATAGAGTACCATGATGTCACGTACCTCATCCAGCAAATGGGCTGCCTCCATGTTTGGGCCACCCTGCCTGCCGAGTACCAGAATTCTTAACTAAGTGCCTCCGCAAGGAGAACGTCTTCGGGAGGAATCCCTTTAATATCAACACCCCAATTTTTATAAACCAGCTTCAACTTCTCCACAGGAAGTGACCGGCTATTTTTTGCCTGAAAATTTAAAATCAACCCAAAAAATACGTCTATAAACGCCATGAAAAAAGCACTTTTATCCCTCATTGTATTTTCTTTCGCCCTGAACCTGACAAGCTGCGAAGAGACAGAAGAGATCACCAAAACGCCTTACGCCATAGAAGAAGAAAATTCTGTAGTAAAATGGAAAGGCTACAGTCCCACCCTGTACCACGATGGCTCCTTTAAAGTGACCAGCTCGGGCGTAGAGGTGGTGGACGGCAAAGTGAAATCCGGTTCGTTTACCATTCCTATTTATTCCATCCAGAACTTCGATTTACCCGACCACGTAAAGTCCGCCTTGCTTGAGCACCTCAAAAGCCCCGATTTCTTCAATGTAGTGCTGCACCCTAACGCTTCTTTCAAGATCACCAATGTTCAGCCGTTGGCTTCTTCCACCGGTGGGGGAGCAGCCAACGACAACTATGCCGTTACTGGAGATTTTAACATGTTGGGTCAGACACATGCCATCACCTTTCCGGCCAGGATCATAATGGAAGGAAGCAAAATAGAGATGAAAGCTGATTTCCAACTAGACAGAACCAAATGGGGCATGATGTACGCCGCAGACCCTGCTTTATGCGAACACCACATCCTCCCTAAAGTGGATATTTCCTTAGACATTAAAGGGCATAAGCAGTAATTTGAAAGTAATTCCTTCAACCATTTTCCAGTATGAGGGAAGCGTTGAAGAAGTAGTCTCTGAAAACGGAAGAACATCCAGAAGGAAGCCGCTCTTTATATTAGGAGTGGTTTTCTTCTGGATGTTCTTCCGTTTTCCGGAGTTAGGCTTCAAATTATATTTTTGAATTATCGCTTTCTAACCGTTACAAGGATGAGAAAGGATTTATTGAAAAGGACCAGTCCAGTTTGAGTGTGTTTAAGTAAAACCATCACCAAAATGGACTGGTCCTTTTTACCATCCTATTTTAATTGTACATTGCTTATCTGATTTTTCATCTTAATTTAAGAATGAGTAGAACAAACATGTACCGCAGCAAAGGAAAGTATATTGTTTTTGCCCTTCTGTGCCTGTTCCAGGCAGAGGCTTTTAGTCAGGTAAGATTGCCAAAGTTGGTAAGTGACGGAATGGTGTTACAGCGCGATGCCAAAACCAAAGTTTGGGGATGGGCCGCTCCCGGCGAAAAAGTGACGGTTAGTTTCAGGGGTAAAAACTACAAATCCACCACCAACCCCAGCGGTAAATGGGAGGTAGCCTTGTCGCCTATGAAGGCTGGCGGTCCTTACACCATGGACATCAAAGGCAGCAACCAGATCACCGTAAAAGACATCCTGTTGGGCGATGTGTATTTCTGCTCCGGGCAGTCTAACATGGTACACCAAATGTCGCTGCATAACATCACTTATGCCAACGATATCATAACTGCTAATTACCCCCAGATTAGGCATTTCTGGATACCGACCGCGACCAACATGGAAGGCCCGGCGCAGGATTTGCCAGCTAATGCGTCTTGGAAATGGGCAAACCCGCAGGACGTGAACAACTTCTCTGCCGTGGCCTATTTCTTCGCCCGGAAACTGTACGACCGGTACAAAATTCCGATTGGGTTGATCAATGCCAGCGTAGGCGGAACGCCCATTGAAGCCTGGACCAGTGAAGAAGGCCTGAAGGAATTCCCCGCTATCTTGGCTACCATCAACAAGAACCGCGACACCAGCTATGTAAACCCAATTCAACGTCGGGCCGCGGCAGTAGCAGCTGCCAACCGGCAGAAGCCCGAGCTTGACAAGGGCCTGACGGGAGAAGTAAAATGGTTTGATCCGGCGTATGAGCCCAAGGGATGGCGCGATATCAACATCCCCGGCTATTGGGAAGACCAGGGCATCAAAGATCTGAACGGCGCTGTATGGTACCGTCGCGAAATAGACGTTCCTGCTTCCATGGTGGGCGTACCGGCCAAGGTGTTCCTGGGCCGCATTGTAGATGCTGATTTCCTGTACATTAACGGAAAACAGGTCGGAAGCACAGGGTACCAATATCCGCAGAGAAGATACGCCATTCCGGCAGGTACTTTAAAAGCAGGGAAGAATCTCTTTGTGATACGCGTGCTGAACCAAGGCGGCAAGGGCGGCTTTGTGCCAGATAAACCCTACTACCTGGAAGCCAACGGCCAGACCCTAGACCTGAAAGGCACCTGGCAATACAAAGTGGGTGATGTATACCGTCCCGCTAGTGGGGGATTTGAAGGCGGTATCAGTGCCCAGAACCAACCCTCCGCTTTGTATAACGCCATGGTAGCCCCTGCCACAGACTACACCCTCAAAGGCATTTTATGGTACCAGGGCGAAAGCAACGCCGGCAACCCTACAGAATACAAAAAGTTGTTGCCTGCCTTGATCTCTGATTGGCGTGACAAGTGGGGACAAGGCAATCTTCCGTTCCTCTTTGTCCAGCTTCCTAATTTTATGGAAAGGAATTACCTGCCCACTGAAAGCAACTGGGCCATGATGCGGGAAGCGGCGCTCCAAACCCTTTCAGTGCCTAACACGGCCATGGCCGTCACCATTGAGCTAGGCGAGTGGAACGACATTCACCCGGATAACAAGAAAGACGTGGGCGAACGGTTGGCTCTGGCTGCCATGAAACTGATTTACAGCGACAAAAAGATCGTCTCCTCTGGTCCGCTGTACCAATCCTCCAAGATCGAGGGGAATAAGATCATCCTGAGTTTTACGAACGTGGGCAGCGGGTTGATTTCCATTGACGGCGAGGAGCTAAGTCAGTTTGCCATTGCCGGAGCCGATAAAAAGTTTGTGTGGGCGAATGCCAGAATAGAGGGCGACAAAGTAGTGGTGTGGAGCGACGAGGTACCAGAGCCTAAATTCGTGCGCTATGCCTGGGCCGATAACCCAGACGGTGCCAACCTCTACAACAAGGAAAAATTACCCGCTTCCCCTTTCCGCACCGATAACTAACCGTACAGGCTTCTACCACCATGAGAAAAGCACTTATCGTATTGTTCAGCTTAGTGGTTTCTTCGGCTTCGGCGCAGCAGGCCACTACCGGAACCGCTGCAAATTATCCTGCGCCATTGAATCTCACTGCAGAGCAGGACCACCAGCAGATGATGAAGCAATTGGGTATTAAGACGCTTCGGCCTGGGCCCAGCAGTGATCCCAAAGCACCCAATGCTGCCAACTATGATGAAGCCAAGGCGAACCCGTACCCCAACCTGCAGGAGGTGCTCACCCTCAAAAACCGTAAGAAAGTAACGACGCCTGCCCAGTGGTGGAACCAGCGCCGGCCCGAGATAGTAGAGGAGTTTGAGCGCGAGGTGTTTGGCCGAATTCCTAAAAACGTGCCTAAAGTAACCTGGAAAACCATGATCTCTGAGCGGGAGATGGTGGGCTGGATTCCGGTTAACGCAAAGCAGTTGGTAGGGCAAGTAGACAATTCGCAATATCCTGCGCTGGAGGTGAACATCAACATGACGGTCGTTACACCTGCCAATGCCAAAGGACCGGTACCGGTCTTGATGATGTTCAGCCGTAGTGCTTTGCCGGCTCCGGCGCAACCACCCAAGGAAAGCCTGGAGAAGGTAAATGTCGCTATGAAGAAACTGCTGGTGGAAACAGATCCTTCGTTGAAAGCAGTGTTTGAACAGTATCCGGCTTATAACCCCATTGTGGCACCCGCTCCAAGCTTTGGTTTGCCGCCCGCTGGAGATCCGCCCACGCCACAGCAACTGCTGGCCGCGGGCTGGGGGTACGTTTTAATTGAACCGGGCAGCATCCAGGCCGATAACGGAGCCGGGCTGACCAAAGGCATTATTGGGTTGGTGAACAAAGGACAGACCCGCAAACCCGATGATTGGGGTGCGCTCCGGGCCTGGGCTTGGGGTGCCTCACGCGGACTAGACTACCTGGAAACGGATCCGGCGGTAGATGCCAAACGGGTGGGCATTGAAGGCGTATCCCGGTTCGGGAAAGCAGCACTGGTGGCGCTGGCTTTTGATCAGCGCTTTGCCGTGGGCTTGATCGGTTCTTCAGGTGAAGGGGGAGCGAAACTGCACCGCCGCAACTTCGGGGAAGCCGTGGAAAGCCTGACCAGCAGCGGCGAATACCATTGGATGGCCGGAAATTTTCTGAAGTACGGTGCCTCTGACGCTACTTTCGGCCCCAAAACCGCCAATGATATTCCGGTAGATGCCCATCAGTTAATTGCTCTCTGTGCTCCTAGAGCCACCTTTATCAGCTACGGCATACCCGAACAAGGCGATGCCAAGTGGCTAGACCAGCAGGGCAGTTACATGGCCACCGTGGCCGCTGGACCCGTGTTCAAGCTGTTGGGCGCGAAAGACCTGGGCGTTGGATATGATTACAAGACCGCAAAGATGCCCGGCGTAAACGTGAGTTTGCTGGACGGCCATTTAGCCTGGCGCCAACACGACGGGGGCCACACTGATGCCCCCAATATAAAATACTTTATACCCTGGGCCGATAGGATGATGAAGGAAAAGGTAATTTCCGCTTCAGGCAAATAGCCGTACAAAAAAGAAGGGTCACACCTTAGTAAGTGTTGGCATCCAATTTTCTGAAGCCAGGTGCAGCTATCGACTTTAGAATCTTTGTATCTTTCGTTTATACCTACCTCTACAGTTATGGGATACAGATATCTGCTTTCGTTTTTCCTTGTTCTTCTTTTGACCTCAGACACCTCTTTGTTAGCACAGGAGAAAGCAACGGAGCAAAAGGGATATGTTCTGGAGCAAGATGCGCAAGTAGCCAAAAAGCAACCCGGTCCGCATAATGGGGGAGGGGAAACTGTTGCCTATAGCTTCTTTGAGGGTGTGCCTGATTTTAAAACTGCTTTTCGGAAAAGAGTCCTTAAACCCGGAGCATCCATCGGGTACCATTTGCAGAAAGAAGATGAGGTGTACTATATCCTAAGCGGAACGGGGCAGATGCAGATGAACGGCAAAACGTTTCCCGTAAAACCAGGCGATGCCATTTTAACCAGGCCTGGCAGTTCGCACGGACTTACCCCAGACAAAGACACTGAGTTAACGCTGCTCATTGTGTACGAGAAGAAGTAAATTCCAGCAAAGGGTAGAGACAAGGCATTCCCTTTAGTTGAGAAGGGTTCTGTTCTAAGGCTGTTTTTCGGAGAACAAGTCAGAAACGTTTGTCTTTGATAGCGCTGCCATCTGCATATTGAAAATAAGAAAGCCACTCAGCTGCAGCTAAGTGGCTTTCTTATTTAGGTGAGTACTGTACCTGTTTATTTAAAACTTCTTACTGCCTAAAATGGCGTACGTGGGAGGAGTGACCATGATTTGCTGAAGGGCGTTGTCCAGCAGTTTTTTGTTTTTAGGTTTTCTGATGTCCAGTTTTCGGCCGGTAACTTTTTCCTCGTAAACCAGCTGATGCTCCTTATTGTAGAAACGCACAATGCTGGTTTTTTTCTGGCGGGTGTTGGATTCTACTACCCAGTACCAGGAAGCTGTTGTGGTTTGGGCGGAAACTGTGAAATCAGGGAGAAAAGTGAAAAGCCCAACAACCATGGCGAATTTCAGGAATGTGTTTTTCATAGCGGTAAATAGTTGAAGTTAAATGCCTTACTTGATTTTGTAAGACTAAAGTAAACTGCCAGAAAACGCATTGCTTGGCTATTCGCTGGGCGTATCTGGTTTATCGCTACTCTACCTGTTTAAAGAGATGGTTGGAAAATGGATGCTCTTTTTGTCGTTCAGCGACAGAAAACATCCTTTCGTCTACAAAGGCTCTGACAAGTGGATTTTTGAGATGCCTTCTTGTATCTTAAGGTAAAAAAAGGAGCTTGTTATGTCAGCATTAGGGACAAAGTTCATTTTTGCAGATGCCCCCAAGTACCGGGTAGCCAGGCACCTGGTTTTCTGGTTGGCCTGGGTTGTCTTTTTTACCCTTGTGTATGGAAGCAAGCCGGTGGGCATCACCAATCCGCCACCATTCTTCATTTGCTACCCTCTACAAGCTTTCTCTCCTGGAAGCCCTGGCGTTTTTGCCCACGCACCTATTACTGAGTTACACGTTCATGTACCTGCTAATCCCGCGGTTTCTGCTCAAGGGCCGTTATAGTGAATTCCTGCTGGGATTGGCCGCCACCATCTTTATCGCCTCATCGCTTTCCTTCTTTATCTCTGATACTCTGGTGGTCATGATCAGAGACTATTTCCGTGTGACGAAACCGAGCAGCAGTTTTTACTTTGGCCTGATGGCGGGGTTAAGGGGCGGATTAAGTATTGCAGGGTTTGTCGGCGCAATTAAGCTGGCCAAGCATTGGTACAATAAAAACCAATTGTCCATTCAACTGGAAGGGGAGAAACTGAAAGCAGAGTTACAGTTGCTGAAAGCCCAGGTCCATCCACATTTTCTATTCAACACTCTTAATAATCTGTATTCGCTTACCCTGGTACATTCGGCTATAGCCCCCGAGGTAGTATTAAAGTTGTCTGGGCTGCTGCAATATATGCTTTATGAGTGCAACGTGACCAAAGTGCCGCTGTCCAAAGAGATAGGAATGCTTCAGGACTACCTGGAGCTGGAAAGATTGAGGTATGGCGAACGCCTGGATCTTTCTGTCAACATTGAAGGGAATTTAGAAGGGAAGTTGATTGCGCCTTTGCTTCTGTTACCTTTTCTGGAAAACAGCTTTAAACACGGGGCAAGCGAACAACTAGACCAGGCTTGGGTGAGCCTTGATATTATGGTGAGGGGGCACACCTTGAAGTTCAAGATAATGAATGCCGTTCCGGAAGCAGACCCTCCCGGAGAGCATCAGGTAACACATGGTATTGGATTGGCAAATGTCAGAAAAAGGTTGGAGTTGCTTTACCCTGCCACACATGAGTTGAACATTTGGCGGGAATCGGAGACTTTTCTGGTGACCCTTACGCTTCAGTTGGAGGAGTCTGACATGGAAAAAGCTTCCGCCGAAACAAGGATGACGTTCAGAAGATCTGCTGAAAAACAGCTTTATCACTAACCGCTATGAAGATCAGATGCCTCTTAGTAGATGACGAGCCGCCCGCCCAGGCGGTGTTGCAGTCTCATATAGCTTCATTGCCCATGTTGCAGGTAGTGGGGCAATGCCATAACGCCATCTCGGCGCTGGAAGAGCTTCAGCGGCAACCCGTTGATCTAATGTTCCTTGACATTAAGATGCCACAGCTGTTAGGGACCCATTTTCTTAGGACCCTGCGCCACCCGCCTAAGGTTATTTTTACGACTGCTTACCCAGAGTACGCCTTAGAAGCGTTTGACCTTGATGTGGTAGATTATCTACTTAAACCCATCTCATTCGAGCGGCTGTTAAGAGCTATCCAGAAAATTCATCAACCAGAGCTTTCCATCGCTGCCGCCCCTTCTCCGCAACTTCACCATGCCTCCAGCGACAGGTTCCTTTATTTCAGGGTTGACCGCAAGATGGTGAAAGTGATGGTCTCTGATATTCTGTACATAGAAAGCCTGAAGGACTATGTGCGTATTGTCACGGCAACCAAGCAGATAGTACCCAAACAAACCATCTCGTCTTTGGAAGAGATGCTGCCTGAGGAGAGCTTTGCCCGGATCCATAGGTCATATATTGTGGCTTTAGATAAGATTGATTCGTTTTCCCCAAGCCATGTGGAAGTAATGGGAAAAGAACTCCCCATCGGTAGAAACTACCGGCAGGAAATAGAGAATACCATTCGCGTGCGAGGGATTTGACCACATTCTCTAAGCTACAGTGAAGGTGGTTTTACGAGATAGCATTGACCATGATATAACTATGGTGATGTTTTGCTCCATTTTTTTAAAATGGGAGTAAAAGACCACTCCTTTAAGGCATTGATCTTGGTTTAGCCCAACAAATATGAAGACTTCCCCGCCTATAATGTGTTCCATTGTTATCAGTGTCTATGTTTGGGGTAGTATGTATTAATTTAATGATTAAAACATGTGAAGTTGTATTGTTTGTTTTACTAAGTCTATTATCCTCAAAAGAGCACTTCAAGAATCATGAAGACCTTAACCGCCGTTACAGATCCCTGCGGGGTAGAGAAGCCTGCTTCTGCAATTGATTATTTCTTAATCAACTTTTTAAATGATGAGCGGGACCTGCCCTTCATTTACCTGACCATCAAAATAAGCCTGGTTCTTATTCCGGTTGGTGTCCTTTTATACCTTCCTTTTATTTCAGGCTGGCTGTGGTGGCTGTTGGCATTTACTTACCTGGTTCTCAATAATGCAATGTTTAAAGGTCCATTTGGATTGATGTTTCATTGTACTAACCACCGGCCATTGTTTAAATCTCCTTACCGGTACTGGAACAACTATTTGCCCTGGGTAGTAGGCCCCTTCTTTGGGCAGAGTCCTGAAACATATTATAGTCATCACATAGGCATGCACCATGTAGAGGGTAATATGACAGAAGACGAAAGCAGTACTCTAGCTTATAAAAGAGATAGTGTTAGGTCCTTCCTGAAATATTACGGGTTGTTTATGGTGGCTGGAGTGATTGACTTGATTGACTACCTGCTCCGAAAGAAAAGGCGCAAGCTGGTTTGCAGGGCTGTTGTTGGGGAGGTTAGTTTTTTAGCTTTATGTGTGGGGTTAAGCTTTATTAGCTTTCCGGCTACCCTAGTGGTGTTTATTATTCCGCTTTTCATTTACCGGCTCATTGCCATGGTAGGTAACTGGACGCAACACTCGTTCGTGGATGCCAGTGAACCGGCAAACCCATATAAAAATAGCATCACTTGCATAAACGTGAAATATAACCACAAATGCTGGAATGATGGTTACCACATCAGCCACCATGAACGTCCGGCCATGCACTGGTCAGAGTACCCAAATCATTTTCTGAAAACCCAAGCCAAGTACCGGCTGAACAAAGCGATAGTTTTTGATGGATTGGACTATTCCAGAGTGTTCTTTTACCTTATGTGTAAACGGTACGATGTACTGGCCCGGCACTTGTTAAACATTGATAATGCATTTGCCAGTGAACAAGAGGCTATTGCATTACTAAAAGAACGAACAAAACCCATTTTGTCCTGATTGGGCTATTTGATTAACTTTGATTAACAGGGGATATGCAACAGGTGAAGCATAGATTTGAAAATTTGCTGCTCCTTGGCATTGTTATTTACGTTATGTCTTATCCCATTCGCATTGCTCCTTTATAAACGTCTTTTCTCTGTGTATTAACAACGCTATATCATTAATAAAATAGTATATAAGCTTTGAATGTATACAGTCGTAGGAAAAAGATGGTGTACTGTATTTGCCCGAACAGTCTAGTTTAATCATCAAGAAAGCCGCTCCATGATAATGAATAGGCTTTCTTGATGACAGCAGATTTGTATATGAAAACTTTTCCTTGATGGTAATATGGCTTTAGGAGCATACCATAAGGTGGTAGAGGGGCTGTACTACAAACTTCTAGTGCAAGCTAATTAACAGGGCTTTACAAATGAGGAATTGCCATAAGTGAAATCCTATTTTGAAATGCCAACAAGTGACCTCTGCTAAGAAAACAAAAGAAATTTTGGTAGCCCCTATAAAATTTCAACCGCTATTACCTACATTCCAAAGGCAAATGTGAAATCAAAACCTGATAACTAAGGTAGCATGTCTGAGAAAAATGAAATGACCAGAAGCCAGATAAAGGTTGGGGTATATGCTGCTGTAGTGGTTTTCCTTACCTACATCATGATCTTTGGCTTCAGAAAGTCTTTTACAGTTGCTACTTATGACGGCATTGAAATAGGAGGGTATAGCTACAAGACTATATTGGTGATCAGTCAGATGTTGGGTTACCTGCTGGCCAAATTTTATGGGATAAAGTATATCTCAGAGCTTAAACGAACAGGCAGAGGTACCGTGATTCTCCTGTTAACCGGGATATCCTGGGTAAGCTGGTTGTTTTTCGCGGTGGTGCCCTTGCCTTACAACATTGTTTTCCTTTTTGTAAACGGATTTCCCTTAGGCATGCTCTGGGGAGTTGTTTTCTCTTATGTGGAGGGCAGGAGGAGCACAGATTTCATTGGGGCTACCTTGGCGGTGAGTTTTATTTTTGCCTCAGGTTTCGTCAAATCTGTAGGGGCATGGCTGATGGTGCAGTTTGGTATATCAGAATTCTGGATGCCCTTTTACACGGGTTTAGTCTTTGTACCGCCCCTGGTGCTTTTTGTGTATCTGATGGAGAAGATTCCACCACCCAGTGAGGAAGACATCCAACTCAGGGCAGAACGTACCGCCATGACCCAGGATGACAGAAAAAGATTTGTTCGGGAGTTTTATCCCGGTATTGCCATATGCGTCCTGATTTATTCTTTTGCCACTATCTTCCGGGACATCAGAGATAACTTCGGGGATGAAATGTGGAAAGATTTAGGGTACTTCAACCAGCCCGCTATTTTCACGAAAACAGAAACCCCCATCACCCTCATCATTCTGGTGTTGATTGGCTCCATGGTGCTCATCAAGAACAATCACAAAGCCCTGCAGACGGCACATGTTTTCATTTTGCTGGGGTTTGCGCTTGCCGGTGGTTCAACTTTGCTTTTCATGACTAAATCCGTGGAGCCCGCCTGGTGGATGATGCTGGTGGGACTTGGTCTGTATATGGTGTACATCCCTTTCAATGCCGTGTTTTTTGATCGGCTGATTTCCACGTTTAAATATACCGGAAACGTTGGCTTCCTTATTTACCTGGCCGATTCATTTGGGTACGTGGGCAGTGTTGGGGTGTTGTTCAGCAAAGAAATATTGAAAGTTCAATTAAATTGGGTAACCTTCTTCTCAAACAGTGTGATAGGCCTTTCAGCATTTGGCGTTTTGTTAACAGCGGTTTCCATGGTGTATTTCAGAAAAAAGTATCAAACCTTTAAGTCTTGTGAGGTAAGGCGTGTTCTAAAAGCTACCCCGAACTAGATATCTTCAGAAACTTCCCTTTCAAGGGATGTTTTTCCTTCTTCGAAAAGTTACCCTTATCTACAATTTAGTAGAAGAAGTAGCCTCCAAATAGCTGCCTAATACTAATTAAATCAGATAAGTTGTCCAGAGATGTTACATCAGTCACTCTGTTATAATAGTCCCACTAACCTTAGACTTGATTGTATGATTAGAAAGCAATTCATGTTTACGTTTTTGATTCTTATTATCATAGCAACTCTAAAACCGCCAACTTTACTCGCGCAGCCGGCTGCAACTTCGGTACAAGCAAACTTGAGGGTAGTGGAAGATGGTGGTACCGGCCCGTATAGGGCGGTGATGCTCACCGAAACTACACTGGCGACTCATACCGTCTTCCGCCCGAAAGACTTGAGCGCTTTTGGCAAGAAGAATAAGTTGCCCATTATTGCCTGGGGAAACGGTGCTTGCGCCAACTCTCCCTGGGAACATGTGAATTTTTTGTCAGAGGTTTCTTCTTACGGTTTTCTGGTGGTAGCCATTGGTCCTATGCCCCAGGAAAGGGAAAAGGGAGGTGGCAAATCAACCTCGTCTCAGCTTATTGACGCCATCAACTGGGCCATTGCTCAGAATGGAGACAAAAAAAGTCCTTATTACAACAAAATAGATGTAACCAAGATAGCCGTGAGCGGCATGTCCTGTGGTGGTTTGCAAACGCTTGAGGTAGCCTCAGACCCGCGGGTGAGCACGGTGGTAGTTTGCAATAGCGGCATCTTTACTACGCCCGGAAACGGGAAAAGCGCCATGCCCAACCTCACGAAGGATAATCTTAAAAAGCTGCATACGCCCACCTTGTATCTGATGGGCGGCGAAAAAGACATTGCCTATCACAACGGAATGGACGACTATAACCGCATTAATCATGTGCCGGTTTTTATGGCCAATATGGAGGTGGGGCACGGCGGCACGTACAGCCAACCTCATGGTGGTGAGTTTGCCAAGGTCGCTACTGCCTGGTACCAATGGCAATTGAAAGGCGACAAGAAAGCGGGTAAACTATTTACCGGTAATCCGGCTGGATTAGCACAAAACCCCAACTGGCGTTTCGAGAAGAAGAACATGCCTTAAGCATCAAGGATTTCACCTGCTTAAATGAAAGAAGAGTGAAAGTAAAAGACAGCTTTGATCTCTCGTGAGGTTCGGAGAACCAGCAATAAGATGGAAAATGTAATGAAGCTGAGTAAGCTCATCCACAAGGAGAAAGTAGGGCACATTCTGTATCATGACAAACTGGAGCGCACTAAGCTGTTATCAAAGTAACTACTGTCGGTTTTGAGGCCGATTTTGGTAAATCATACTAAAACTTATTGCTATATCTAATTGATATAATCTGATAAACATGTACCAACCCTTGTACTTCAAAAGGTTTTTTGCGCAGCTCAGTGTGATTTTTGTATTTCTGCTCTCCACTATTTTCCTAGTCTCCCCAGTGATTGCCCAGAAACTCAACATTAAGAATGATGTTTTCTGGAACACCAAAGACGGGCAGCCTATCTATAGCCAGGGCGGAGGTATTTTCAAATTTAAGGACCCAATGTCTGGCCAGGAGAAGTATTACTGGTACGGCGTTCACTACAAGGAGGCGGAAACCTACCGGAACTCGCCAAACAAAACCTTGCCCCGGTCAAGCTATGAATCGGTTACCTGCTATACTTCCACCGATCTGGTTAACTGGACGTTTGAAGGTGACGCCATGACCAAACAAGAAGCTTTGCCCGATGGAAAGTGGACCTGGCTAGGGCGCTTGGGGGTAGCGTACATAAAAGACCTAGACCAGTATGCCATGTTTGTGCAGCATGGCGCGGAGGTGCTCATTGCTGTGTCTGACTTACCTGCCGGCCCCTTTAAATGGCATCAGAAAATAAGCATGCTGGACCGGATTGGCACTACTAATACTGGCGACCAAACCGTTTTTACTGATGAAGACACTGGTAAATCTTACCTGGTGTATTCCTATGGCAGAGGCCGCAATAAAATCTACCTTTCTGAAATAGGCATAGTAAACGGGAAAGTGGATTTGCTTGACTGTACCATGATTTTTGAGGGAGTGGGTCGTGAGGGAAATTGCATGTTCAAATACAAGGGCAAATATTATATGGCGGCTTCTAACCTCTACGGCTGGGATGCCTCTCTGGCGTATTACCTGGTAGCGGATAATATCAAAGGCCCGTACGAGCCCCGAAACGACATGCAGGTGATGGAGGGAAGTGAAAGCGATTATGCCCACGTGACCCAAACCGGATTTTTCTTTAACGTTAAAGGCAGCAAACAGGAAACCGTTGTGTACTGCGGCGACAGATGGGCCAATTTTGCGGGAAACGGGCTAGGCTACAACCAGTGGTTTCCCATGTCGTTCAACGGGGCCAAACCCTATTTCAATTCACTCGGCTCCTGGAACCTGGATGTGAAAACCGGCGAGTGGGAGGTGGCGGCCGATAACAACTACGTCAAGAACGGCAGCTTTGAAGCCGACCGCAAAAGAATGCCGAGCCAGGTTAAACCTGTTCAAACGTATTTGCTGGGCTGGGAAACAACGGTGCTGAAGGGCAACAAAGTTTCGCTTGACACCACAAGCTCACCGGTTTTGAACTATGATAATTCTGAAGAAGAAAGGAAAAGGGTCATAGGCGAAAAAAGCCTGAACATCAGCGACAAGGTTCCTTTTCAGCGAAAGGTGTCGCAGGTGGTCAGTTCTTCCCCTTACGTGAAACTGCCCGACGGTTTTTACACCCTCACCGCCAATATCAAGAACACTGAGGGTTTCTCAAAATTGGAAATGTACGCCGAAAGTGCTGGCAAGCGCATGGCGAGCAAGGTGAAAAAAACGAATCCTCAATGGGTAACTATAGAACTCAAACGGATGCCCGTGAAAAACGGCAAAGTGGAAATAGGCTTTCTGGCCGATGGGAATGCGAATGCTTCCTGCCAGGTAGATGATATTTCGTTGGTGAAAGAAAAATAAGAGCGTTTAGATTCAGACATTTAAAAAGAGCTGCTCCGGTTTTAGGTAGAGCAGCTCTTTTTTTCGCTTCACTTATTTCAGGTACTTTTTAGCTATTTCGGGGTACACATCAAGTAAATTATTGGATTTGCCCGAACGGTCGAAGATGGCTTCCCAGGTGTTTAAAGGTTCCCATATAAAGGATCCAATGCCTTTGCCACCCGGAACACTGAAAGCAATGTCGTTCACTTCCCGTTTCAGGTGGGTGTATTCGGCCACCATAATCTGCTTGTTGTATTTCTTAGAAAGCACGGCGATATTCCTTTTCAGGTCTTCAAGGGTACCGTGCCATTTAGGGTAATAGGAAAGGCCAATGATGTCAAACGGTACATTGCGCTGGCGCATGGCATTGTAAAAGAACTCTGATTCTTCGGCTTGTCCGCCCAGCGCCACATGTACCATGATCAGGGATTGAGGGCTTACGGCTTTAACTCCTTTAAACCCGGCGTAAATTAACTGCGCCAGGCTATCCAGGTTATTTACGTGTCCTTCGGGCCAGATCATGCCGTGGTTAATTTCATTGCCGATCTGCACCATTTCCGGCTCTGTTCCCTGGTTTTTGAGCTGTTGCATCACATGCTGGGTGTAGGCCTGCACCGAATCTTTCAAAACACTGAAATCTTTGCCTACCCAGGCTGCTGGTTTGTTCTGCTGCTGCGGGTCAGCCCAATAGTCACTGTAATGGAAATCCAGCAGTAGTTTCATGCCGGCCGCTTTTACCCGTTTGGCCATTTGTTTGGTATGCTCAAGGTCGCAAAAACCTTTTTCGGGTGAATAGCCTTTGGGGTGGGCTGGGTTATTGAAAATACGTAACCGCACATAGTTAAAACCGTGGTCTTTCAATATGGCAATGGCATCCTTTTCTACTCCCTGGTCAGTAAACTTTATGCCTCTGGCCTCCAACTGGGGCAGAAAGGAAATATCTGCTCCTAATATCCTATCAGTAGTGGTCCGGGCTTTGTAATGTTCATCTGTTACTTTGTGCGGCTTGCCCGGCCTAATCGTGTGAATTTCAGTGGCGCCAGCCCCCAGGCTGTCGGTTTTGGCTTCAAATTTTATAATGGCACGGGTAGTACCTGCCTTTAAAATGATACGGGCTGTTCCGCTTAAATTAGTTTGCCAGGTACTGTCCGTTTTCTGCAGGTCTTGGGCTTTGAGGCCATTGATGCTCACGATATCGGCATCTCCAATTATTTTGTAGATAACCGGCTTCGTCATGCCGGGTACATCTTTCCCTTTGCTGTCAATGATCTTAGCAGTTATCAGCACCTCGTCCTTCCCGTTCGCCAGCATGGTTGTTTTATAAGCCGTTACCTGTATTTCGGTTGGCTTACTTTCTTGGGCCTGCGATTCTCCGCATATACCAATAAATACCATTAAGGTGGCGGTTAAGAATTTAAGAAGGCTCTTCATGGGCTTTAGGTAACGGGGCGTTTTGAATTTAAATTCATGAATCTTAACTCATTCAAGGTAAGTCAATTCCATAAACTAAGGAAATTATCTATTCTACAGTACAGTCCAATAAACATCTTCTAATTTATATAAGTCCACCGCTATAAAATGGAGACCAGTCGCTATCTGCCTAATAACCTGTCCCCCCTTCCTTGAAAGTGATTGGAGAAAGTAATTAGGAAGATATCAAACAATAAATCACTCCTCTGCGCACCTTGGTAGGCCCTCTGTGAAAACTGCATGCATCCAAGTGAAGTTACCTCCCGTTAGAATGTTAAGGCATCGGGAATAATCTCAGCGGCAAGGCTGGGAACATCCAAATATGCCAATTATAATTTCACTGAAATAGATTCAAATGAAATGGCAAGGCCGAAGACAAAGTAGCAATATAGAAGACCGTAGAGGAGAAGGTGGAGGTGGATTCGGAGGCAGAGGCATCAGCCCCATGCTGCTTATACCCTTGTTCCGACTACTTTTCTCGAAAGCAGGGCTGATAGTTGTAGCCATATTAGGAGTGGTGTTCTTTTTAACTGGAACCAACCCCATAGCGCTCTTGCAGCAGTTTGTGGGGGGTGAACCGCAATATGCCCAAACTGCCAACACCCCACGGAGCCCGGAAGAGCAGGCACTAGCTGAACAAACGGCCACGGTGCTGGCAGATACAGAAGATGTTTGGAACAAGTTATTGCAAGGCTACAGAGAACCTACGCTGGTGCTGTTCTCGGGACAAGTAAACTCAGCCTGTGGACTTGCCTCTTCCGCCTCGGGACCATTCTACTGTCCCGGAGATGAAAACCTTTACATAGATCTGAGTTTTTTCAGGGAGATGGAAAACAAGCTTGGCGCTGCAGGGGACTTTGCGCAAGCTTATGTGGTTGGCCATGAGGTGGGGCACCATGTGCAGAAGCTAACGGGTGCCATGGAGCAGGTAAACGCCATGCGGGGCAAACTAACAGAAGTGGAATTCAATAAATTGATGGTACGGGTAGAACTGCAGGCCGATTTCTACGCAGGAGTGTGGGCGCATCATACACAACGTGCTACTGGTTTTTTAGAACCCGGTGACCTGGAGGAAGCCCTTAACGCAGCAAGTGCTATCGGTGATGACCGTCTTCAACAACAATCCACTGGCAGAGTGGTGCCGGACTCCTTCACGCACGGTACCTCCGCCCAAAGAGTCAGGTGGTTCAGAAAAGGCTTCGAGACCGGCGATGTGTCTCAGGGAGATACCTTCAACGCAGCCGTGTTATAAAGTTAAAGCTGTCGCTGGAAAGATGGAGTTGGTTCTTTAAGGAAAGATATAATTAGGAAATAAAGTAGAGGTGCTAAAGAATGAATGACGAACTGCTCCCTGTAGGGTTAGCGAAGTTCAACTGAAATGGGAAATTCATAAAAATAAAAAAGCCACTTCAATTTAATTGAAGCGGCTTTTTGCTGTTGTAGTCCGTAGGGGAATCGAACCCCTGTTACCAGAATGAAAATCTGGTGTCCTAACCCCTAGACGAACGGACCATCTTTCGGTTTTGATGGTGCAAATATAGAAGGCTGTTTTTTATCTGACAAGCATCTTTGTTAAAAAAGATGCGTTTAAACGCTAAATAACTCAAAATGAGCCGGAAAATTTTAAGTTTGTTTTGCCTGCCGGAACATGTAACTTGCCACCGTTTAACAAGAACAAAACCTTACAAAAATGTCTAAGAAAATAAGAGTAGCCATCAATGGCTTTGGCCGTATCGGCCGTCTTACCTTTAGGACTCTGATAGAGCGCGAAAACGTAGAAGTGGTTGGTATCAATGACCTGACTGATAATGCCACCCTTGCTCACTTATTAAAATATGATTCTGTACACGGCCGTTTCAACGGTACCGTTTCTGCCGATGAGCAAAGTATCACTGTAAACGGACAGCGCATTGAGGTGTTTGCTGAGCGTGAGCCTAAGAATTTGCCTTGGGGTAAACTAGATGTTGACGTGGTACTGGAGTCTACCGGTCGTTTCGTGGATGAAAAAGGAGCTGGTGGTCACTTAGAGGCTGGCGCGAAGAAAGTAGTTATCTCTGCACCTGCTAAAGGAAATATCCCAACGGTAGTATTAGGTGTTAACGAAGACATCTTAACCGGAAACGAAACTATTGTTTCTAACGCTTCTTGTACTACAAACTGCCTTGCGCCAATGGCGAAAGTGTTGGATGAAGCTTTCGGTATTGAAAAAGGCTACATTACTACCATTCACGCCTACACCGCAGATCAAAACTTGCAGGATGCACCGCACGCTGACTTGCGCAGAGCCCGTGCCGCTGCATTATCTATCATTCCTACGTCTACTGGTGCCGCTAAAGCTGTTGGCCTCGTGTTGCCGCACCTAAACGGAAAACTGGACGGGGTAGCCATGCGCGTGCCAATTCCAGATGGTTCATTGACTGATTTAACGGTTATCCTGAAAAGAGAAGTGACCAAAGCTGAAATCAATGCAGCTATGCAGAAAGCGGCTCAAAACGAAATGAAAGGCATTCTGGAGTATACTGAAGACCCAATCGTTTCTATTGATATCGTAGGTAACCCGCACTCCTGTATTTTTGATGCCCAGCAGACGGCTGCCAACGGTACGTTGGTGAAAGTGGTTGGTTGGTATGACAATGAGTTTGGTTACTCTAACCGTGCGGCAGATTTGATCTCCCGTATTGGTTAATTCCTGATCCACCTGGTATATAGAAGTGGTGCTACCTTCCGGTGGCACCACTTTTTTTATGTATTTTTACCGAAACAGCCTTAAAACAATTTAGAGTCTACAGCGGCATATCACTTCTTTTGAGATACTTTTCAAAAAAGAGGCGAAAAGCTCCCGAACAAGGCTTATAGAGAACCTGCTGCCCATGGAACCCACCACAGCCCCGGAAAAAGCTTGTTTTATCCTGAACCCGAAATCCGGGGTGCGGAGCAGTATCTCTGTGCCTGATTTAATTTCAGAACACCTGGATACCACCCGTTGGACCCCTGAAATCATTTTTACAGAATACGCAGGACATGCCACTGAGCTGGCCCGGAAGGCCGCTGCTGATGGAGCCCGGTTAGTGGTAGCGGTAGGAGGGGATGGAACCGTAAACGAAGTAGCCCGTGGCCTGAAAGACACTTCCTCTGCTTTGGGGATTTTGCCCAAAGGTTCAGGCAATGGATTGGCGCGTCACCTGGGTATTCCCCTGGACTTACCCCAGGCATTGGCCTTACTAAACCAGCCCACGTTCCATCACATTGATTCCTGTTCCATTAACGATCACCCATTCTTCTGCACCGCCGGCATCGGGTTTGATGGACTGGTAAGTTCGGTCTTTGCCAAGAGTACCAAACGAGGTTTGAGCAGCTACATTCAATTAGTGGTTCGGGAGTTCAGAAACTTTAAATCAGAGGCAGCTACCGTCAAAATCAATGATCGTGCATTGACTTCTGATTTCTTTGTGGTGGCTTTCGCGAATGCCTCGCAGTACGGCAACAATGCCTTCATTGCCCCCATGGCAGACATTCAGGATGGCTTGATAGACGTTTGCCTTATCCGGCACGTGGGCGTAGCCGAAGCTATTCAGTTAGGGTATGGTTTGATGACCAAGCAAATTGCGCATTCAAACCTGGCAGAGTTCCACACCTGTTCCACTGTTTTCGTACAAAGTGAAGGCCCGCAATGCTTCCATGCCGATGGGGAATTCATGGGCCAGGCACAGGATTTTGAAGTACAAATGTTCCCGAAGTCTTTAGAAGTGGTTGCTGCTTTAGAGCCAAAAGCAAAATAACATGAGCAAAAACAAAAAGAACCGCGATGGAGTTGTTTTCTCCACCAACCCAGATTTTGAATACGACTACCAGCAGGAGGAAACAACTCAAACCCTGCCACCGCAGCAGCAAAACTTGCGTGTCCAATTAGACAAAAAAAGCCGTGGCGGCAAACAAGTAACCCTAATCACCGGCTTCATAGGCCAGGACGCAGATCTGCAGACATTAGGCAAAACCTTGAAGTCAAAATGCGGTGTGGGCGGCAGCGCAAAAGAAGGAGAGATCACCATTCAAGGAGACTTCAGAGACAAAGTTCTCCAACTATTGCTGGACATGGGGTACAAAGCCAAGAAAGCAGGAGGGTGATTTTGAGGAGGAGGGGAAAGGAAAACATTTCATAGGGGTGCTTTCTGCGTCTCTTTTGAGGCTTCTTGCCTCATGGAAGTTGCAAACTTCCAATCAATGTGGGTCCAAGTTGAAAACTTGAACCATGAAATGGTTTTTAAGAAGGTTAAAACACCCTTTGCTACTTTCCCCTTGTTCCAGTCTTTCCATCGAGCCCCTCGCTTTTGGCTCTAGATAAGCAGAAGCTAAAAGCAATGAACTTTTCAGGCCGAAAGGGCAGTGCGAGAGGGGAAGACGTGGCCTCGCGGCCGTGAGCGCTTATCGTAAAAGATGGAACAACCAAGCATAAGGGCCTCGCATCAACCGTCTACTTCGCCACCAATAACCAACTTACTTACTTACAGTACCCTGCAAAAAGGCAAGAGCCTTCTTCATATCCTCCGGGGTATCAATACCAATTGTTTCTAACTCTGTTACTGCCGTTACAATCTTAAACCCATTCTCCAACCACCGCAACTGCTCCAAAGACTCTGCTTTCTCAAGCTTGGAAGGTTCCAGTTGGGTCAGCAAAGCTAAAACCGTACTGCGGTAGCCGTAAATGCCAATGTGTTTAAAATAGCCATGCTGGTTTAGCCACTCCTGTTGCTCCGCTCCCCGAAGATAAGGAATTGGGTGACGGCTGAAATAAAGGGCTTGCTGTTGGGTGCCAATCACCACTTTGGGGCTGTTGGGGTTCAGCAGTTCTTCTATTTTAATAATAGGTTTGATGAGGGTAGCGATTTGGGCCTCTTCCTGCGAAAAGCAGCTTAAGACCTTATTGATCTGCTCGGGTTGGATAAAAGGCTCATCGCCCTGGATATTTACCACTACGTCAAAGGAAGTGCCCAGGTGAGTATAGGCTTCGTAGCAACGGTCGGTACCGCTCTGGTGGTGAGGGGAGGTCATGACTACTTTACCGCCGAACTCCTCAACGTGCTGCCTGATTTTTTCATCATCGGTGGCCACTACCACTTCCTGAAGGTCTGCAGTAGTGGCTTGTTCGTACACCCGCTGAATCATGGATTTTCCATCCAGCATCACCAGGGGTTTTCCGGGGAAACGGGTAGAGGCAAAACGAGCAGGGATGATACCAACAGCTTTCATAGGAGCAGGTTTATAGCGAGATAGTACTTGAATCTTGAAGGCAAGTTATAGCATCAAAAGCACACTTACCAACCTTAACACTTTACGAAAGATGTTTTGCTTCAACGTTGACGCAGGCTTAGAAAAGCAAAAATGAAGAGGGATAAGCTAAATAGGGTTCTTTCCGTAAGTATAGAAGAAAGGTAAGTAACATCTAACACCAGTAAATATGCAACCATTAGGAAAGTATTTGGTCATTCTCGGAATTATCATTGTTCTGGTAGGGCTTGTGGTGTGGGTGGTGGGGCCGCGCATGGATTGGTTTGGACGTCTGCCTGGCGATGTACGGGTGGAGAGGCCCGGTTTTAAGGTTTTCGCTCCGTTTACTACTATGCTCCTGTTAAGTATTCTGCTTAGTTTGGTGCTTTGGGTTATCCGTCGTTTCTTAGGGTAATGATTAAAATACCACTTCCCCAAAAAGCAGGAGGCTTGCAGTGGTAGTTTAGCCGGTGACATGTTTTTTATTCTCTCCAAGATACTTCAGTACCTCGCTTCCCCTTTGTTATGGATTGTGACCCTCTTCCTTTTAGGGCTGTTCTTCAGAAAACAGTCAAAAAAGGAATTTGCCTTTAGGCATGGCTTTCTGCTGTTGCTGTTTTTTACCAACCCTTTTTTAAGTAATGAAGCCTGGTTGGCTTGGGAGCCCGAGGCAGTCCTAATGAATGACGTGAAGCAGTATGACGCTGGTATTGTCTTGACGGGTGTAACCGAAGTAAACAAAAGCTCCCATGACCGCGTGCACTACGGAGAAGGGCCAGAACGGATACTGGATGCCATTCAGCTGTATAAAATGGGCAAGCTGAGGAAAATTATAATCTCTGGTGGCTCGGGAGCTCTTAAGCAGGTGCAAAAGACAGAAGCTAGTAATCTGCAGCAAACCGCATTGTATGCTGGCGTACCCGCCGAGGATATTTTGCTGGAAGAGCGCAGCCGTAACACCCGCGAAAATGCTCAGTACACCAAAGAGTTGTTGCAAAGACACCCAGAACTACAGAAAAGGTTACTCATCACCTCAGCGTTTCACATGCGACGGGCACAGGGCTGCTTCAAAAAAGTGGGTCTGGAATTCGACACCTTCCCGGCCGACTTCCAGACCCATGACCGCAGTTTTCATTTAGATGATCTGCTGATTTCTAACTCTGGTGCTCTCCAAAAATGGTCGCACCTCATACACGAGTGGGTAGGATACATGACGTACAAACTGCTGGGTTATTCCTGAGGATCACTCACCCAAATGGTTTTCTGGTTAACGAACTCCCTGATGCCCAGGTAAGACAACTCACGCCCGTACCCCGATTTTTTTACACCCCCAAACGGCAGGGCAGGGTCAGAGGCTACAATGGCGTTTACAAACACCGCTCCGGCTTCTACCTTTCTGGCCAGTTCCTGCCCGCGTTTGAGGTCATTGGTCCAGACTGAGCCCCCTAATCCAAATGGGGAGTCGTTCGCTATACGCACGGCATCCTGGGCATCTTCGGCAATAAACACCAAGGCCACCGGCCCGAAAAACTCTTCTACATAGGCGGGGTTACCAGGTTTGATGTCCGTTAGAATGGCCGGGTGGAAGAGCGCTTTGTCCGGGTCAGGTTGTCCGCCCTTAAGGTATAGGTGGGCTCCCGCCGCCACGGATCGTTCTACCTGCTCAGTAAGTTCCTGCGCAAGGTCTACCCGGGCTAAGGGGCCATAGTCAATGTCTTCGTCTTCCAGCGGATTACCAGTCCGCTTTTTCTGAAGGTTTTTGGAAAAAGCGACTAAAAACTCCTCTGCGATGGGCTTCTCCAAGATAAAACGTTTCGCGGCAATGCAGCTTTGCCCGGTGTTGATGAGCCGGGCGGCGGCGGCTTTTTGGGCTACGGCTTCTACGTCAGCATCGGCTAAGACAATGAATGCGTCTGAGCCACCCAGTTCCAGCACGGTTTTCTTGATCTCGTTTCCGGCCACGGAAGCAACTTTGGCGCCGGCTGCCTCACTGCCTGTCAGGGTCACGGCCTTGATGCGGTCATCCTTGATCAACTGTTCTACTTCTTTGGACCCAATGAGCAGCGACTGGAAACAGCCTTTGGGGAAGCCCACTTTGTCAAAAACTTCCTGTATGGCCAGCGCACACTGCGGAACGTTAGAGGCATGTTTCAGTAACCCTACGTTGCCAGCCATCAAGGCAGGGGCCGCAAACCGGAACACCTGCCAGAACGGGAAATTCCAGGGCATGACGGCTAATACCGTACCCAGAGGTTCAAAGGATATAAAGCTGCGGACGGCACTGGTTCTGATTTCTTCGTCTTGCAGGAATTCTTCTGCGTGTTGCGCATAGTAGTGGCAAACCAAGGCGCATTTGTTTATTTCACCTCTAGATTGGGCTAAAGGCTTGCCCATTTCAAGGGAAATAATTTTGGCGTAATAGTCTGTGTTGCTGGCTAGCTCATCGCCGGCACGTTGCATCAAAGTAGACCGCTGCATAAAGGAGGTGGTGCGCCAGATTTGGAAAGCTTCGTCTGACCTTTTCAGGGTTTCCTCTATTTCCTGCGGGGTGGCGGAATCAAAGGATTTTTCTACTTTATTTGTGTATGGATTAAGTGTTTGGATTGGCATAGTGTTATGTTAAATTGTTTAGACTTTTCCTGCTAAAGTGAGGAACTTCTGCTTGGATTGTCCGTAATAATACGATGTTGCGTGGCACGCAAGGCAGGAAAGCTTAAACATATTCTACCTTGCAATGTTAAAATAGTTACGTAATTGCATGGAACATTCATCCCCCAACACATGCACAAACTCCACCGCCGTATGGCTTAATGTTATAATTGTTGGACACAACATTGAATCTTACTTCTGAAGAGGGACTGGTAGCGCAATTACGTGCGCAAGACCAGCGAGCAATGACTCTTCTGTATCGTAACTACTCGGCTGCGTTGTACGGGGTGATTCTCCGCATAGTCAAGCAGGAGGAGGTGGCCGAGGATGTTCTTCAGGAGAGTTTTGTAAAAATATGGACTGCTTTTCCTACCTATGATGAGCAAAAGGGTCGGCTCTTTACCTGGATGCTCAACATTTCCAGGAATTTGGCCATTGATAAAATCCGCTCCAAACAATATCGCGTAAGTTCAAGAACACAGCCCATGGAGAACACTGTTACGTCCCACATGGTGAGCAGTGAGGGTATTAAGCCAGACCATATCGGGCTTCAGGAAATGACAGACAAATTGAACCCAGATCAAAAAGTAATCATAGATTTGATGTACTTTAATGGGTTCACACAAAGTGAGGTGGCTGAAGAGCTGAACATCCCACTTGGAACTGTTAAAACCCGTGCCCGAATGGCTATCAAATTCTTGAGCAAATTAATCAAATAGAGTTGAATATACAGGAGTACATAGATTCAGGAGTACTGGAGCTGTACGCAGCCGGTGGTCTCACTCCCTCAGAAAGCGAGGAAGTAGAGCGTATGGCCGTACAGCACCCAGAAGTACGGGCCGCCCTAGAGGAGTGCCTTTATACCATGGAGGTGTATGCGCTTACCCATGCCAAACCCCCACGTCCGGAACTGGAAGATCAGATTCTACGTCAGTTATACCTCACCAATGCTTCTTCGGTTGCCAATTCAGCGGCTACTGAAGGAAAAGTTTTGCCTTTTACTTCTTCTGAACAAGATTCAAGCTCAGTACAGGAACCCAGTCGCTGGTGGCAGATAGCAGCCGTTATATTATTATTGATTAGTGCCGCGGCCAATGTGTATCTCTACAGCTCTCTGCGGGAGACCCGCAATGAATTGGTGAGTGCGCAGCAAACTACCCGGCAGTATGCCTTGCAAGTAAACCAACTGGAAAACAGAAGCCTCCAATCAGAAAATTTATTGGGTGTTTTGCGGAATCCGCAGACTCTTGCCGTGCAATTGAAAGGGGTAACCCAGCACCCAGATGCCCAAGCCACTGTTTTCTGGAACCAGGAATCAAAAGAAGTATATTTTGATCCTGCTAAGCTACCAGCAGCACCAGATGGCAAACAGTACCAATTATGGGCGTTGGCCCAAGGCAAACCCATTGACGCGGGCCTGGTGAAATCTACCGATAGTGCACTGGTGAAGATGAAATCAGTAGAAGAGGCACAGGCGTTTGCCGTTACCCTTGAACCGGTAGGCGGCAGCGTGAATCCTACTATGGAAGAAATGTACGTGATGGGTACCAGCTTTGGAAGGTAAGCCTTCTGTTTCCCCCTATGGTCCATTTAGGTACTTGTTGATGAAAGTTCTTTTAAGGTGCTTTCATAAAAACAACTCCATAACAAACTAGTATATCATCTACCACACGTATGAACAAAGGCTGGCTAAATAGAAGCTAGGCTATTGAATATTATTCCTATGGAAAAGACCTATTATAATTCCGCAGACCTAGGCAAGTTTGGGTCTATATCAGAATTCCAGCCCACCTTAGCCGCCAAGTTTTTTGACTATTACGGCGAGGTATTCAAAGAAGGCGCGCTCACTGAGCGTGAGAAAGCCCTCATTGCGCTGGCCGTTGCCCATGCTGTACAGTGCCCGTACTGCATAGATGCCTATACCACTGGTTCTTTGGAAAAAGGAGCCGATGAAGCTCAAATGATGGAAGCCATTCACGTGGCTGCTGCTATAAAAGGAGGGGCTGCGCTGGTGCACGGCGTTCAAATGATGAACAAGGTAAAAGAGGTAATGATGTAAAGATTAATGAGTGAATGAGAGAATGAATGAGTGAGTGGTTGAAAAAAGAAGTGAAAAACTTTTCTATTCCTTGTACCAGTTTATTCATTCCGACCTTCACTCAATCACTCTTTCAACCATTCACTCATTCAACAATCCACTCCTGACAACATGAAATCCTTAGCCGCGCAAAATAGTCCTTTCGCTGATACTGCTTTCCAGCTGGATGTGCTTATGCAGCCGCAACAGCAGGGTACAGCTTTTCCGATGTTTGGGCAGCGGCTGCTGGACCATGGATTGTTGCCTCTTAAACCAACCCAAATTTCTATTCTGCAGATCAACGTGGGCAAGATGTGCAACCAGGTTTGCAAGCACTGCCACGTAGATGCCGGACCAGACCGCAAGGAAATCATGACCCGCGAAACCATGCAGTTGTGCCTGGATGCTCTTGCACAAACAGACATACCCGTAGTGGATTTGACCGGCGGTGCACCTGAAATGAACCCTTACTTCAGGTGGTTTGTGGAGGAGATTTCAAAACTTGGGCGCCAGATCATAGTACGTTGCAACCTCACCATCATCTTAGCCAATAAGAAGTACCACGACCTGCCCGAGTTCTTCAAACAGCATCGGGTGCAGGTGGTTTCTTCGCTTCCGTATTTTACCGCCAGCCGAACTGATACCCAACGGGGAGACGGGGTTTTTGACAAATCCATCAAAGCCTTACAGATGCTGAATGCGGTGGGCTACGGGCAGGAGGGAAGTGGCTTAATGCTGGACCTCGTGTATAATCCTGCGGGATCTTTTTTGCCTGGGAACCAGAAAGCACTGGAGGGTGAATTCAAAAGAAGATTGAAGCAAGGCTACGACATCACATTCAACAACCTTTTTGCAATCACGAATTTGCCCATCAGCCGGTACTTAGATTACCTTATTTCCACGGGTAATTATGAGCCGTACATGGAGAAGTTGGTCAATGCCTTTAATCCTGCCGCCGCCGCAAACGTCATGTGCCGCAACACGGTTTCCGTAGGGTGGGAGGGTTCATTGTATGATTGTGATTTCAACCAGATGCTGGAACTGCCGGTTGAGAGCCGCGCTCCACGCCATATCAGAGACTTCCACCTGGAAGCTCTCACCGCCCGAAACATCGTAATTAACCAGCATTGCTATGGGTGCACGGCCGGCGCCGGATCCAGCTGTGGTGGCGAAACGGTTTCCTGAACATGAAAAAACTGTTTAGCAGGGTGTTCCTGGGCTTGTTCTTACTCTTGTTTAGTTTCCCTCCCGCTAAAGGGCAAGGAGTCTCAAGAGGCTATGAACTTATGCTCTCCTCGCTTTACAAAAACACCGTTCCTACGCTTTCACCTGGCGAGTTGGCGGTTAAACTGAAGCAACAGCCTTCTGATATACTCTTGTTAGATATCCGCACCCCTTCAGAATACAGCGTAAGTCACATTAATTCAGCCCGATTCCTCCACTTTGATAAAGTGAGGGATCAAGAGCTTCAACGCCTGCCTAAAAACAAAACCTTGGTGGTGTATTGCAGTGTAGGCTACCGAAGTGAACGGATAGGCGAACGATTGAAGGCCCTGGGGTACCCAGCCGTGTATAACTTATATGGAGGCATTTTTCAGTGGGTTAACGAAGGCCTCCCCATTGTCAATGCCCAAGGACCTACCAATAAGGTGCATGCCTATTCAAAAAAATGGGGGATTTGGTTGAACAAAGGAGAAAAGGCATATGAATAAACGACTACTGCTTGTTTTTGTACGCGCTCCCAAATTGGGTAAGGTGAAAACCCGCTTAGCCAGCACCATTGGAAATGAAAGAGCCCTGCAGGTGTATGAGCAACTGCTTCAAATAACCCACAATGCCATTGTACCAGTAGAAGCGGTGAAATGGGTGTGTTATGCCGATGAAGTTTCAGAAGTAGACCTGTGGTCACAGGGTAATTTTGAAAAGCGGTTACAATCAACCAAAAATGAACTGGGCCACCGCATGCACGAAACTTTTGCGCAAGGATTGGTGGAAGGGTTTTCCCCGATCATCATTATAGGAAGTGATTGCCCGGGAATTTCAAGCCAGCTCATAGAAGAAGCTTTTCTAAAATTAGAAACCTCTGATGTGGTCATAGGGCCGGCACAAGATGGAGGGTATTACCTTTTAGGCATTAACTTTCTGGTGCCTGAGCTTTTTGCCAACATTCCCTGGAGTACAGACAAAGTGTTGACTTCCACCCTCGCCGCCGCTCAACAATTGAACCTGGCTGTTTCTCTACTACCTCAACTAGCTGATGTAGATGAGGAAGCAGACCTGGTGCATTGGCCTCAACTGCAAGCATCAGCACAAACCAAATGAAAATAAGTGTCATCATTCCTACCCTCCAGGAAGAAGGACTGATTGGCTCCCTGGTACAGCATCTGTTTGAAGCATCTGCTGGTTTTCTGGAGGAAATCATTGTAGCCGATGGCGGAAGTCAGGACAAAACGGTAAGTACCGCCGAAGCAGCCGGGGCATCCGTAGTGAAATGCCCTCAGGCAAGCCGGGCCAGGCAAATGAATGCTGGCGCAAGGGCAGCAAAAGGAGAAATCCTGCACTTCATCCATGCCGATTCATGGCCTCCCCAGGGCTTTGATGCTGAAGTAGTAAAAGCTGTTGCGCAAGGGAAACGTTGCGGCTGCTTTAGGAGCCGCTTTAAGACATCCAGTAGATTTCTGCTTTTGAATTCTTATTGCACCCGTTTTCCGGGCCTATTATTCAGAGGCGGAGGCCAGACGCTGTTTGTAACCCGCGACCTGTTCCTGAAAGAGGGAGGCTATGATGAACAGCTGGTGGTCATGGAGGAATATGACCTCATCAGGCGGCTTGCCAAGAGAGCCAAGTTCCGGATAGTACCTAAAGAGGTTTTGGTTTCGTCACGCAAATACGAACAGAACGGGAACGTACGTTTACAGTTTGCTTACGGGCTAGTCATGTTGCTGTACTTTATGGGTTCTCCGCAACAAAGGCTTATTCAGGTGTACAAAGCCTTGATCAAGTAAAAAGCTTTAGGCTTGTTTTCAGGAAAACGGCTATCATCTGTAATTCCGTTTTCCCTGGGCCTACCTTAAAGCGGTGAAACTAGCAGAACTTACCTTTGTTCTCCCTTGTTCACAGCACATGGCCCTAAGCCACACTCAAGAGACTCCATGAAAAAATATTTAGATCAATCTACCCTGGATTTTATTAGGGACCTTCAGCTGAATAACCAACGTGAGTGGTTTGAAATAAACCGAAGCCGGTATGAGGCGGCCCGTCAGGATTTCATTTCTTTCCTGAAAACCCTTCTGCAAGGAGCATCAGACTTTGAACCAGCACTTGAAGGACAGGAGGCTAAAGCCCTGATGTTCCGGATTTACCGCGATTTGCGTTTCTCTAATGACAAGCGCCCGTATAAAAACCACATCTGCGCGTACATGGCCGAGGGCGGCCGCAAAACCATCAACCCTGGGTTTTATCTGCACATCAGTCCAAACGATGGATCTTTCCTGGCTGGTGGCGTCTGGATGCCTCCAGCCCCTGAACTGAAAGCCATCCGGCAGGAAATTGACTACAATTATGATGAGCTGAAAGCCCTGCTGAATGCCCCGTCTTTTAAGAAGTACTACTCAGGTTTGGCGGGTGAAAAAACAAAAACTACCCCAAAAGGATACGACAGCGAAAACCCAGCCATAGACTTGCTCCGCCATAAAAGCTGGAACACCACCTACATGCTCACCGATGAAGTAGTCACCAGCGAAAGGCTGTATGACGAGTGTCTGGCAGCAATGAAAGCCGTGAAACCCCTAAATGATTTCTTCCTTCGGCCTATGAAGGAGTTGAAAGGAATGGAAGTTTAGGTTGGTTTAAAGCTTATTTTCAGAAAATCACCTAAAACGAAAGTGTCTCTCTTACCAAGGGAGACACTTTCGTTTTAGGTTTATGGGACTGAGGTTTTCATGGAGTGGAAACCAGTTTTCTGTTTTCTTGGCCTTTTTTTAATTCCAGCCCTAAAACACCAAACACTACCAGGTATTCAATGGCGACTAACCAAAGGTTCTCCTGGTACGTGGGGGATAGATAAGTTGCATAAGACAAAACTGCCATTGCAGACCATACCATCGGGTACCTGAAGCGGGTGCAGGACGCTAGCGCTACCAAGGTACTTATGTACCAGGGGTGTACCGTGGTAGAGAAGCATAGGTACACTGTCAGAAGTGTAAGAGAAGAAGTTGCAAGCCAGGTAATACCTTTCTGCTCTTGCTTTTGATAGAAGCCAACCCAAAAGGCGAAGAGAATAGTGAGCAGGGAGAGACCTGGTCCTACGTAAGAGATCACGTTAAAACCCACAAGCCAGAAACCTATTTCACGCAGCAGGTAGTAGAAACTGGCATTAAACTCAAACTTTTGAAAGTACAGGTTTAGGCTTGAGCCAAAATGAGCTACAAAAGCTGCACTCAAGAAAGGAAGAAACAGGAGCAGAAGCGTACCTGCAACAATCAACCCTGCGCCCACAGCTTTCCGCCAGCCTAAATATCTGGGGAGCAGCGGAAGCAACAGCAGCGGCAACAACTTACTAGCCACAGAAAGCCCTATTAAAACAGCCGCAAACCTCCATTTTCCATGAGAGAAAAAGTACAGGGCGCAGACCAGAAAAAAAATCATGAACGCCTCAAAATGGAGATTTCCGGTAAGTTCCAGAATGATGGCGGGGTTTAGGGCATACCATAAGGCTTGCCTGGGAGGCAAGTGTAGTTTCTGCAGAACTTTTGGTAAAAGCCACAGCGTACCAACTTCCGCCAGCAAAAGGCAAAGCCGCATCAGGACCACACTGGCTAGGATGTTGTCTTTAATTAGGGTGCTTACCCAAAAAACAAATTGGCAAACAGGCGGATACACCGAGTAATAGTTGGCCGAGTTGAGGGATTGGTACAACTCTGGGGTAAGTCCGGCTGGCAGGGCATTCCCATTCTGCATCCATTGGCTCGGAAGCGTGAGAAAAGGATTTAATCCATTCTGCAAGAGATGCCCGTCCCAAAAAAATCGGAAATAATCATTTGAAAGAGCAGGAAAGGCAAAGAGTAAGATAAGACGTAGCACAAGACCTAAAAGCAGCCCGTGTGAAAGGGACAGTTTGGACCTTATTTGCAGAAAATAAGCTATAAATGCAGCTCCAAACCACAGAAGCAATTGCTCAAACTCAGTCCGTTGGGTCATGTACCCCAGAAAATAGATCACTATAAAGGAGACTACAATGGAAAACAAGAGCAGTCCTCTCTGTGTCTCAAAAGTAGCTATTGAACCCCCTTTCATTTGCTATGACGCAACGTGTACCCGAACACCAACCCGAACCCCAAAAGAAGCATCAGGTGATAGGGCAGAAATCCGAAATCCTGCTGGACAAATGCCAGTACCACACCACCCAGGAAATACAGGCAAAGCAATCCCTCTACCCACGTAAGTGGCGGAACCTGAGGCAGGGTATATTTATTTTGGCGCCAGTTCTCTTTTTGTGCCGAGAGGTTAAACTTAGGTGTGCGGATGAACGGTGTTTTTCTACCCATAAAGCCTTCAATTACGGCCAGAGCATTATGCAATGATAGTCCCAATGACATGACCAGGAACAGGGAGAACCGAAGGGAAAAAGACCAGGGAGAGAGCTTATTGGAGTACAACTGCCGTTCAGATGTCCAGTAGAAGAAGGCTAAGATAAGAAAGCTGATTTTGAAGACGGAGGATAGGGCAAACAGGTGAGTTACTTCGGGGTATTTAGGTTGCACCAGCATTACCGGTACACTCAGGATTGCCGCCAGCAAAACCGCCACAAAAACGCTACTATTAAGCAGGTGAAAGAAGGCCAGCCATTTGGTGGTAACTGACTTATTTGACTTAAGTACCCGCAGGAGATGTTTTCTGGCAGTTTCAGCAGCCCCTTTGGTCCACCTGTACTGCTGTGAACGGAGGGCGGACATGGTAACGGGTAATTCGGCTGGCACCGCTATTTCCTCCACGTACTTGAACTCCCAGCCCCGCAATTGTGCCCTATAACTCAGGTCCAGATCCTCAGTAAGCGTATCGGGTTGCCACCCGCCCGCGTCCAGAATAGTTTCCTTGCGCCAGATGCCTGCGGTGCCATTGAAGTTGATGAAGTGGTTTCCTCCGTTCCGGCCGCCTTGCTCAACCGTAAAATGCGCATCCAAGCCAAAAGCCTGAAGCTGGGTTAAAATAGAATAGGTTCGGTTTAAATGGCCCCAACGGGTTTGCACTACCCCAATTCTATTTGAGGTAAAGTATGGAAGGGCTTTTTTTAAAAAATTAGGCTCTGGAACGAAATCTGCGTCAAAAATAACTATGAAGTCACCGGTAGAAAGCGGCATAGCGTGCTGTAAAGCCCCAGCTTTGTACCCAGTTCGTTCTATTCGGCGAATGTGCTCTATAGTGACTCCCCGGCTTTGTAGAATCTGAACCTGTTTGGCTACCAATGAGACTGTCTCATCAGTTGAGTCATCCAGCACCAGAATTTGAAGCAAACCGGGCGGGTAATCTAATGCAGCTACAGCCTGCAAGAGACGTTCCGCTACGTAGAGTTCATTGTAAAGGGGGAGTTGGACGGTTATCTTGGGCCAGTGAAGAGGAGGGGAAGGAGTTTCTGCTGTCTTTTTCCGAAAACGCCTATAAAGGACGGTGAGGTGAAGTTGAGCCAAACTGTAGAAAAACAGGAACACCAAACAAGCCCCGTATAGCACCAGCATTGTGATCTCCAGCCCCTTCATGTACTACCTTTTCTTGAAATAGAGTTTCCCGATGGTCCACAGAATCTTATGGCCCGCTAATACTACCCCTTTTACAGTTCCTGAAATCTTAGAAACCCCTATCCGCTTGCGGTAAGTAACGGGCACTTCGGTATAACGCAGCTTTTGTTGAGCCGCCTTTAATTGCATCTCTACGGTCCAGCCATAGGTGCGGTCCTGCATGTTTAGTTGCAGCAGCGCTTGGGTGCGGATGGCCCGGAAAGGTCCCAGATCAGTGAAATGAGCCTTGTACAACACCTGCAGGAGGGTAGTGGCTAACCAATTACCGAAAACCTGTGGTGCCGTCATTGAACCTGGTTCGCGCCTGCCCAATGCTCGTGATCCGATGACCATGTCAAAATTTTGGCGGAGAATGGGTTCCAGCAGCAGGGGAATCTCTTCAGGATAATCAGAGTAGTCGCCGTCCATGAACAGGATGATTTCCGGGGGAGGTGTTTGCCTAATGGCATGGGCGATTCCGGTAAGGCAAGCCTGTCCATATCCCTGTCTTAGCTCTTTTAACACCGTTGCTCCTGCGGTTGCCGCAACTTGCCCGGTGGCATCAGAGGAATTGTTGTCTACTACAATTACCTCCTGCACCAACTCTCTGGAAATACCAGCTACCACTTTCCCAATTGAAAGCTCTTCATTGTAAGCAGGAATGATCACGGAGATTTGAGGCATGCTGAAATGTAGTACCCAAAGATGAGCAAATTCACTTGCTAAAACTAATTTACCAGTGCCCCAAGTTTATGGTTATAGGTCCTTTAGTAAAATATAATTTCGAAAACTATCATCTAATCGGTTTCTGAGTTGTGTAGTCTACAGTTGAGATAATATGTTTAATAAACCTATGTATGGCTGATCTCCAGAATTAACTATACTCTTCATCGTCATTAAATTTGAACTACTAGGCCATAGAGGTAAATGCTCATTGGATTCTTGATCCAGAGGCATTCTATGTTACATAGAGGCATAAAAAGGGGAGAGGTAATTGAATGGAGAGGAAAGGTAGAATGGGCCAGTACAGGATTACAATACCGATAAGAATTTGGTGAGCTCCACCGGAAAGCATCTATCTTTTGGTAGTACGCTCTTTCTCCCTTAAACCAAAGCTACCTTTCTGGCTCGGTTAAGAATAAAAAAGCCTGAAAGGGAGTTTTGGTGGTAAACTTTGTTGACTAAGGTTGCCGGAAAATCTGTCCTCCTTTCATCACCATTTTTACATTCCTCAAGGTGGCAATGTCTTTGGTAGGGTCTCCTGAAACAGAAATCAAATCTGCTAACAAACCCACTTTTACTGAGCCTAGGCGGTTGTCCAGGTGGAATAGCCTGGCGTTGCCTGAAGTGGCGGCCCGAAGCACTTCCACTGTAGGCATTCCGTAGTTGACCAGCATCTCCAGTTCACGGGCATTGTCGCCGTGCGGGAAGACGCCTACGTCACCACCAACGCTAATGGGAACCTTCGCGGAAAGGGCTGCTTTAAAGCTTTCTCGTTTCTGGGTGATGCGGACAGGTTCCGGGTCCTGGCCTTTGCGCCAGCCGTTGTATTGCAAAATGGCATCACCGGCTGCCAGAGTTGGGCAGAGGGCCACCCTTCTTTTGGCCATCAACTTAAACACTTCAGGAGTACCCCCGTCACCGTGTTCAATGGTTTCAACCCCAGCCTCTGCCGCACGGCGCATTCCTTCCGGGGTGCTGGCATGGGCCACCACGGGCCGACCACTGCTGGAGGCAATCTCTACGATCAGTTTCAACTCGGCTAACGTGAAGGTAGGCATGGCTTCTCCATTGGGGCCCCAGCGGTAATCGGCGTATACTTTGACAATGTCTACACCTTTGCCTATCTGGTCGCGAACTACCCGCGAGATGTTGTCCACTCCGTCGGCTGCTTCGGCTCCCTGCGGAACTTCAAAGGCAGGGTCAAAACCTTTCGGCCCATAGCTACCGGTCGCAATCAATGCCTTTCCAGCTACCAGCATCCGCGGACCCGGAATGATGCCTTGATCAATGGCTTGCTTCAGCCCTACATCGGCGTATTCTGCGCCTTCAGAGCCAAGGTCCCGAACGGTGGTAAAGCCGGCAAGTAGCGTATTGCGGGCATGTACGGTTGCGCGGGCTACCCGCAGAGCATCGGCTTCTTTGAGCACCTGATCGTTCCAGGAGGTCTCATTATAGGGGTGCAGGAGCAAATGGGAGTGGCCTTCAATCAACCCCGGTAATAGGGTCTGCCCGGGAAGGGTGATGGTACGTGCGTTAGCTGGTGTGACCACATAAGCGGCAGGCCCGGCGGCTGTAATGCGCTCTCCCTGCACTACTACTACCCAATCTTGGTGGAGGTCTCTGCCATCAAACACCTGGCTAGGTTTTAAGATAAAAACTGAATCCGTTTTAGGCATGGTTTGGGCAAAACACCCAAAAAGAGGAAGGCTGCTCAGCAAAAGGAGAAGGGGTATTCTCATCATCATAGATTTTAAGGAGATGTTAGTGCACATACCATTCTCCTTTCGCAATTAGTTGTACCTGGCCTCCTACATACAGTTCGTATTGATCTTCTGAAGTGACATGGCCTTGTAATTTGATGGTAGAATCACGTTTGATCTCGTAGCCCTGCTCTACCAATAGGTCCAAAGAATCCTTCCCAAGGTATCTGTGCTTTAGTAAATAGGCCAGTAAACAACCGTTGGCGCTGCCTGTTGCCGCATCCTCAACCACCTGCCCGTTCTCCAAGGCCAGCATGCGGGCGTTAAGTTGATGGTCAGTAGAATAAGTTTCCGGACAGAAAAAGTAAAGCGCCACAGACAGGCCATCGGGCCGTTGTGTTTTGTACAAGCCATGATGCTGCAGAAAGGAGAGAAGCTTGTCTGGTTGTAAATAAACGTTCTGTATGTCTTCCAGCTTTTGTAGCGGAATCACTAAGAAAGGCAATCCCGTAGATACTTCCTGTACTGGGAAACTTAAGTGAAGGCTTTCTTCGGGTAAACCAATGAGGGTAGCAATTTCACTTTTAGGTAGCGGTTCTTCAAAAGTAGGGGTGATTTGCCGCATCAGCAGGAAATCAGGTTTATTATCTGAATAGGTGAAAGAGACAGGAATTTGGCCCACTTTCAGGTGCAGGCTAAGTTCAGAAACAGGCTTCTGCAAAATAAATTGTTGAATAACATAAGCGGTACCTAAGGTTGGGTGGCCAGCAAAAGGTACTTCGTATTCTACGGTGAAGTACCGGGTGTCATAGCCCTTTTCACTAGGCTCATTCCTCAGAATGAAGGAAGATTCCGCGAAGCCTATTTCTTGGGCAATCTGCTGCATTTGCTCAATAGTCAGGTGTTCGGCCTGCAGAAACACGGCCAACTGGTTGCCCTTATAAGGCGCGTTGGCAAAGACATCTACAATATAAAAAGGTAAGGTTTGCATGGCCGGAAGTTAGGAAGTATCTGGCAATTGATGTAGAAAGCTGTAAAGGAACACTATTGAAGAGGGTATTTCCTGCTTGTTTTCAGAAAAGGCAAAAGAAACAGAAGGCGGTGGCTTCAACCTTTAGAGAATGAAGCCACCGCCTTCTATAAATGAGATCATTTGTGACAGAAAATTAGTCTATAGAGATGTCACTGTATTTAGCCTGCACGAACATGAAAATGCCATACCCCACCAAACCAATGGCCACGATGGCTAGCAATACATTCCCGAAAGGGGAGGTTTGTAAAAAGGTGAATGCCCCTTCAGTACCTTCAGCTCCTTGCGGGTTCTGTCTCCACGCTGCTCTTACAAATAAAAATCCGATGATACAGAAAACGACTCCTCTGGCAGCAAATCCTGCTTGACCTGCTTTTTTCAAGAAATTGAATCGGTCCCTAGGTAGTCCTTTTACATCTTTCAGAAAAGAACTGGTAATTGCTTTTCTTAATTGGTTTAAACCATTCCCAATAGTAATTAGCCCAATTGCAATGGCTACCCATTTTCCGTATTGATGATCCAACAACTCAGATAAAACTGATTTCTCCCTTGATCCACTACCACCAGAACTGGTTTCATTACCCAGCCCAATTTTAAAAGCTAAGAAAGCCAAAGACCCATAAAGTAAACCACTAAATGCATAAGCTAATCTTCTGCCTATGCCTTTTGCATCTGTCCCTTTGTTCTCTGTGTCTTTAATAGCTTGTGTTAATCGCCATAATGCATAGCCTGCTAAACCTGTCGCTAAAATACCTAATAGCAGACTCCCTCCTGGGAATTCTTTGACTTGATAAAGCGCATCTGTATTGGATGCTTTCTCGCCTCCAATCCCAAAAGCAAACATAGCTGTTAGTACCCCTACAAGAATATACACCATGCCTTTGGCTACATAACCAGATTTGGCAAAGGATTCAATCCTGCTCTTATTTTGTCTGTTCATTATATTAAAGATGGGTGTTTGACTGATATTAGAAGTAAATGATTAGAGTAAACTAAGCGTACTTTAATATTATCAATTTAAATATATAAAGAAAGGGAAAGTGAATGCTAATTTCCTAAAATTTTATCCGAAAAAGATGCATCAAAACTCAAATAACAAAAAAATGAATTTTACATTTTCGATAAAATATAACTTTGACAATAATTTTAGCAAATATAGTAGGAAGACTGAGCTAACAGACAGTTTATGTAATTATGAATCAATGCTATGTATTAAAGTAATAATAAAGACTATTACTTATAACCGTTTGAAATGCAATTAAGAACAAGTTGCCAATGATAGTTTAGGTTTAAAGCTTGTCAAGCCAAGACTAACCTCCACATCAAAGATCAACAAGAATCATGCAGCTAAGAAGCAAGAGGCTTATTTACACCCAAAGAAGGATGATTTAACTCCTTTGTGGCTCATATTTTTAATTACGGTAAATACTGATTCCGGGTTGTTTGATTAGAGGTTTGTTAGTGGGTACTAAAGCTGACTTATGAATATTTAATTGATTGATCCAAATTGAAGGGGTATTATTAAAAAGAAATAATCTGTTTTTAGGTTAACAGATTTAATAAATAAATTTAGTTTATTATCTACATTAAATTCTTATAATGAGCTAACTTTATTGTGGTTATTACTTGATGATTTTATTAAGACAGATGCTTTATTGAAGTGAATGATGATTTAATTAGTTACTATTAAATATATAAAGGCTAATAGATTTTTTTGTGTTAAGATATAAAGAGGTTTAAATTATATTACATGTGGTAATATTTAATATAGCTTCTTTACTAATTATAATAGATTTTAATGTTGATGAGTTTTTATAACAAACATCTGAATGGAAAATGCAAATTAAGTTTATTATGCTTTGTTGCTTATAAGTGTTATTTATATAATTTTGTGGTTAAAAGTATTTATTAAAGTAGTAGTTATGTTTTTAAAATAAGATGTTAATTATTTTTTTGTGAGTACTTAAATGTTATACATATCTGTACCATGATTAAACTAGATATGCATTTAATGAATAAATGGTAAAGTAAGTTCATACATATCATAAGCATGAGTTATATCATTTAGTAGTATTATATAAATTACTCAAAGTTGTAGACCAAACATTAGAGCTGATATGAAAAACTGCTAAATTCTAGTTTCTGAAAAAATCTGGAAGGGCTTGCAGGATATGAAAGGATGCAATACATTTGTACCACCAATCAAGGAAAAGCCTTTTGGAAATTGCGCACGTGGTGAAACTGGTAGACACGCCATCTTGAGGGGGTGGTGCCTTACGGGTGTGGGAGTTCGAATCTCCCCGCGCGCACTTCAAACAGAAAAGCCCTCCTGCTTACTAAGCAGGAGGGCTTTTCTGTTTTTACCATTATGGTCTACAGGCCAAACAAATAGTTTAATCCTTCCTGTTTGGAAGATGTAACAATGGAGATCAGGCACGTCTAATTGTATTGTTTGTAAACCTCCATCTTTTCTTACTACCCTCATTTATAAATTAATTAACAGCTATCCCCTTTTAGTGGGCAGGTGAAGCTTTATCTTCACTTAGCCTGAACTCCTGTGGTTGTACCTGAGGGGCAGGGGAAATTTGACCAGGATAAGAGTCTGGTATCTGATCGCCTAGTAGTTTTCCCCAAGGGCGCAGGTATTCTATTCGGTCAAAGATAATCTTGAGAACGGCCACAAACGGTATAGACAGGAACATTCCGGAAACACCCCATAATGCCCCACCTAACAGAACCGCAAGGATTGAAATCAAGGCATTCAGCTGTACTTTGGAAGACACAATTCTTGGAACCAGTACATTGTTATCTATGAACTGAATGACGGCATAGGCTCCAATTATCCCCAATTGGGTAGTATATCCTTCTGTTGAGACCGTAGCCATGAGAACAGGTAGCAGAATAGCAATAATACCTCCCACATAAGGAATCATGTTCAAAATGGCCCCAATCACACCTAATAGAATGGCATAAGGTACTCCCAATAGCATCAACGCAGCTGAGTTCAGGACCGCCACAATGGATGCCTCAATCAACAAGCCTACTATGTAGCTTTGAATGGCAGATTTTGTCTCATGCAGTATTTCAGCTACGTAATGCGTGTTCTTTGAGGAAAACACCTCAAAAAGAAAATTCAAAATCAGAGGCTTATATAGTAGAAATAGGAAGATATACACAGGAATTAGGAACAAGAGACTGAAAACCCCTAGCACCCCGCTCACCGTTCTTCCAAGTAGGGCAGTACCACTGTTCGCAGTATTCTTCAAAAATTGGGTTTGTTTCTGAATTCCTATTCCGAAAGTGTTTTGGGCAAAGTTTTGTAGATCTGTTAAGATTTGGGAGAACTTTAGCTTTAGCGAAGGCACCATTTCCCCAAATTGCAGGATTTGAGACGACAATAGGAAGAGAATCAAGCCAAGCACCGTCAGGGCTATGAGGAGCGTGAGCAATATGGCCAGCACCGGCGGAATCTTCATCCGTAGAAGTCTACTGTTTAAAGGGTTCAACAGTATGGCTAGCAACAGTGAGAAGGCGATAGGCACCAGAATATCTCCTAATATGAAAAGCACATACACCAGAAGAATGATGCCCAACAGGACTAAAGTGGCCTTTTTATAGAATTGATCGGTGGAAGTCATGGGCTTGTGTACTGGTTTGGATTTGTAATGTTTCCATTTTTAGACACTTAGCTTCTCCTTTGGTTATACTGCATCCCCAAGGCAGTGGACGAAAGTGAATTTCAGTACAATTACCTATAAAACAGCAGCGCCCCTAGATTACCCAGGGGCGCTGCTGTTTTTGGCCGATTTTCACTAAACCACTTTATAAACAGGTGTGCTCAGATTTCGTTTTTAATTCTGCCGAAAAGGATTCTCAGGTTTCACCAGCATTACTTTTTCTCGTTCCACTATCACAGACCCCGGGGTAGCACCCTTAGGTTTCCTTACATATTTCTTTGGCGTGTATAGGACAGGGCAGAGGCTATCAGATTTACGTTTGGAGTAGAAGGCTGCCAATTGCGCTGCGGCTTCTACCACGGGCGTAGGAATGGATTTTCCAGACTGGAACTTAATGACCACATGAGAACCCGGCACATCTTTGGCATGCAGCCATAGGTCATCTTTGTGCGTGTGCTTCAGGGTGAGTTTATCATTGGCCTTCGCATTTTTGCCTACTAGTATTTTGAACCCCATGGTCTCAAACGTGTGGTAGGGAAGATCCACCTGAACTGTAGCTTGCGTAGGAGTATATTTTTTCAGAAACTGCCGCAATTCAGGGGTGGTAGTCAAGCTTTCCAATTCCTGCAATTGGGTAGTAAGCCTCTCTACTTCCTCTTCCTTCCTTGCAGCACGTTCTTCTAATAGCCGCAGCTCTATCTTTTGGTTTTTCGCTTTTTTATACAACCGCTCGGCCGTTTTCTGCGGTGTTTCCGTTGCATGTAGCTTAAAGAGCCGTGTAGTATCTGAATAGAAGTCAAACAATTCTACTTCTTTGCTTCCAGCCGGAATGTTGGTGAGATTGGCCATGATGACATCGGCGGTTTGGGCGTAGGGAGTACCGTGGTGCCATTGTTCCAGCTGTTCCTGAATCTGCCACCATATTTTCTGTGCACCGTCTAGCTGCTTGCTGAGTTGTTTGTGGGTAGCGGCATAGTTTTTCTGAAAGTACTCCTGTGACCGGTACTGGGGCACAAAGGCGTTTAGTGCGGTGACTGGGTCTTCGAAAGCCTCTCTTATGTCGCCTATTGGAAGCAGTGAAAGGCGGAGCAGTTTCTTATGGGTAGTGAGATAGTAGGAGGTGGGGTTCTCCAGCAACTCCATCATCTCTGTTACCATGTCCCATCGGCTGCTGGGAGGAAGAGTTTCATACCCCTTCTCCTGCAGGTAAAGCCACGGAAGGTCCCCTAGTGTAGGCAGAAGCTTTTTTAGGTTTAAAGGAGCTTGTAGAAACGTTTCTTTCTCCAGGTGCCAGTTCTGGTTCATTGTTTTGTAATCCAGTTCCAGGTCTTTGGCAAGTTTCCGGTGAAACAACTCAACCGCCTGATTCTGTACAAACAGCACTACATTAGACCGGTTCCCGAACAGTTTAAATAAAAGTACACGTTCATGAGTGAACCTGATGTAAAAGCTGCGTTCCTGCTGGTGTACGCTCACCTCCAACACTTCTTCCCCCACCAGATTAGAGAAAAGGTCCACTGAGTTCTGCCTTGCACGGTTAAACGTTAGGGGGAATTGCAAACTGGAAAAAGTGGAGGTTTGGATAGCCTTGAGATAAAACTCCCGTTCCCCCTGATAAAAGGCCAGCATCAATTCATCCTTTTCCTGACTGAATGCAGCTTGCAAGGTATATCCCCTAAGCTGTTGATCTAGCTGCTGGGCTAATTGTTTTAGAAAGAAGTAATTCTGATGCACGTTTAAATAGTAAGCGCAAGGCCATCATAGGCCAACTTCACAAATGAAGGTAGTTCTTTTTCTACCCGCTGGTGCAAGCCGAGCAAATGGCTGATATGGGTGAGGTAAGCTTGTTCAGGGGCCAAATCCTCTAATACGGAGATGGCTTCTGAGAGGGAAAAATGGGAGATGTGTGGTTCTTTGCGCAAGGCGTTCAATATGATCACCTTTGAACCTCTTATTTTCTCTTTTTCTTCTTCAGAGATGTAATTAGCATCGGTGATATAGGTGAAATCACCAATCCTGAACCCAAAAACAGGCAAGCGGTGGTGCAAGACATTAATAGGAGTAATAGGAACACCCTGTAAATCAAAAGGCTGATTTTGGATGGGGTGAAGTTCAACCCGGGGCACGCCTGGGTACGTGTGGTTTGTGAAGATATAACTGAATTCCTGCTGAAGCTGGTTCAACACCCTTTGGTCGGCGTACAGGGGCATGTCAATATGTTGCATGAAATTGAACGCCCGTATATCATCTAAGCCCGCCGTATGGTCTTTGTGCTCATGCGTGAACAGAACCGCATCAACCCGCTTCACTCGTTCCCGCAACATCTGTTGCCGAAAGTCGGGGCCCGCGTCTATGATAAAGTTTTTGTTTCCAACCTCCACCAGAATAGACACCCTAAGTCGTTTGTCCCGGTAATCTAAGGAACGGCACACCTCACATTCGCACCCAATTACGGGTACGCCCTGAGATGTGCCTGTTCCTAAGAAAGTTACTTTCACGCAGAGGTTATGGTTTTTTGTTTGATGGCCAGGAACAGTTCCTGACTTTCGGGGCGCAGACTCTCCGGACTAATATCCACAGCCTTAAGAATCTCCACAAGGCAATTGATCTTTCCCTCAAGAGGGAAGTATTTATTTACTACCGCTACTTTGGTGTCTTTTAAAAGGCAGAAACCAGACTTAAACGTGCCTTTTTCATACCGCAGCATGTACTCAGACTCCGCAAAAATATCTTCTAACCGGTTCAAAAAAGGCCGGGTATACTTTAACTGCATACTGTAAGAAAAGAGACCTCTTAGTGCACGTACTCTTTTACGGTCTGCACTAACATATCAAAATCAAGCGGCTTAGGCAGATACGCATTGATGCCGGCTTCTTTAAATTGTTCCAACGTGTAGTTGTTCGCATTACCAGTTACAGCAATGATAGGAATTTGAGAGATTTGTGGATTCTCGTTCGCGCGGATCTCCTTGGTGCACTCCATCCCATTCTTTACCGGGATGTTCAAATCCATCAGAATGGCGTCAATTTTCTGGTCCTGCACCTTCTTTAGAACTTCGCCGCCGTTTTTAGCCGACACTACTGTGTAGTTCTGTAGTTCTAATATTTTCTTTGTAAGATTCAGAATAACAGAGCTATCCTCTGCGATCAAAATGGTTTTAGACTCGGCCATGGCTAGTTCGATAAAATTTTATTTCGATAGTTTGTTCTAAAATTAGTAAAACTTGACTCTAAATCAGAAAAGGTACTGCTAACAAATGTGAATTTTCCTTTTTTAATATCGTGCTCTAATTCCTTCGCTAAAGTGGAAACGGAGTCAAGACCCAAGGTAGAGGCTGTTCCTTTGATTTGATGCAATGTACTTAAAATGCCTTCATAATGTTCTGAAGCCACCTCTTTTTTGGCTTCTTCCAATAACTCAGAGGTTTCTTCCTCAAACTCTTCATACAATTGGAGGGCAAAATCATCTCCGCCTAAGCTTTTCAATTGATCCACCACATTCATATTTAAGATAAATTCTTTTTTATCTTCCTGGGTAAGAGGTTCCAGTTGGGCCGGATCTTCTGTTGCTGCCTTATTAGTTTCAGAGTGTACTCCGTGGCCGTACCACCTAATGATGCGGTCATGCAAGTCAGAAATTTTGACTGGTTTGGATACATAATCATCTAACCCCTCGCTGATGAACTTCTCCGCATCATCTTTCATGGAGTAAGCGGTCATGGCAATGATAGGGGGACAATCTGGCCCTAGCATTCTTTTCAGCTCTTTCGTAGCCGTAACCCCATCCATTTCAGGCATCTGGATATCCATAAAGATAAGATCATAGCTTTTTTGGGTGGCTTTCTCAATGGCTTGATACCCATTAGAGGCCACATCGGCATGGCATCCCATGCGCTCCAGAAGTTTGAGTGCTACTTTCTGATTGATCTGATTATCGTCCACTAACAATAGAACTGGTTCAGGGTCAAAATGACCTATTTCCTCTAATTCTTTGGAAGATAGTAATTGTTCATGGATCTGCTTTATATTTTCTGCTTCATAGCATTTAATGGTGAACCAGAATGTGCTGCCTTTGCCCGGAGTAGATTCCACCCCAATCTCTCCGCCCAGAAGTTCGCTCAACTGTTTTGAAATGGCCAACCCTAAACCTGTCCCGCCGAAGGACTTGGAGGAGGAGTTGTCTAACTGGGTAAAATTGGTGAAAAGCAGCTGAATGTCTTCTTCTGTGATACCAATACCAGAGTCATTCACCCTGAAAAGTAGTTTATGTTCACGTCCTTCACCACCTATTCTGCTTACTTCTACGCTAACTGTTCCCTCGTTTGTGAACTTGATGGCGTTTGAGGTAAGGTTAGAAAGAATTTGTAGAAGACGGGTCTCATCTGTGACAATGTAATGAGGCGTATCTTCAGAAATATGGTATGTGAAGGTAAGGTCCTTTTGAGCAGCCCTATTGGAAAACAGGGCATGAGTTCTCTCTAAAGCATAAAATAGGTCAATACCCGTCTCATGTAACTGGAGTTTTCCGGCCTGAATTTTAGAAAGATCTAAGATATCATTCAGGATATCAAGCAGGGCATCAGATGATTTACGAAGAGTTTCAATGTAATCTACCTGCTCTGCGTCGCCAGCTGTATGGTGCAGCACGTCAATCATGCCAATGATCCCGTTCATTGGGGTCCTTAACTCATGGCTCATGTTGGCCAGGAACTGATTTTTGACCTGAAGCGAGTTCTCTGCGACCTCCTTAGCCCTGATAAGCTCCCGTTGGGTATCTTTCAGTTCTGTAATGTCACGAGCTACCCCTTCAATGGCAATGGGTTCCTTGTCGGCGTTCAGGATGAGGCGTGAGTTAATCAACACTTCTATTTCCTGCTGGTCACGGGTGAGAAGGGCCGTTTCAAAGTTACGTACGCTCTTTTGGTTGTTAAGCATGCGCAAGAGCTCCTCCCGGTCTCCTGGCCGGGCATATAACTGGTTTGAATTCAACAGCATCGCCTCACTTGAAGAATACCCAAGTACTTCCTGAACGGAAGGGCTGATGAGCTGGAAATCGCCCTCCATGCTAGTTTTATAATACAGGTCCTGGAATGACTCGAAAATCTGCCTGAATTTCTCCTCATTAACAGCCAAGCCTATCTGTGAGATTTTCTTCTCAGTGATGTCCAGGGCAATGGCAGATACATCTTCAAAGGTACCGTCATCTAAGTAAATTGGGTTTAACAGCACCTCACGCCAAACGCTGGATCCATCTGGTTGGTGCAATTCAATTTCAAATTGCTGGGGCTGACCGGCAAAAGCAGACTCATACGTCTCCTTCATCAGTTGGAAGTAGTTCTGCGAAATAGTTTCGCCTACTATGGCGTTCAGTTTGACGCCCGGAGTAGGCAGGTTTCCAGTCCAGGAATGTATCTCGTTATAGAAATTTTGGTTAAATGAGGTGAGTTGGTAATGACGGTTCACCGACCACATCAAGTGGGTGCCACTTTCAAAGATGGCTTTTAGCCGGGCGTTTTGGATGTTGATCTGCTCCTCGTTTCGTTTCCGCTCAATGGCCAGTGCCACTTGGTTAGAAATAAAGTGCAGGATCTCAATATCCGTATTCACATAAGCTTCAGGGTTCTTGTAATCCCTTACTGCTATTACCCCAATAATACGCTCTCCAATGGAAAGAGGGGAGGAGAGCATTACTTCCGGCACAACCCCGTTCACTTCCACTTTGCCGTTTTCCACCAATTCCATGAAATCAGTTTTGGTGGCGTATAGTGGTTTCCCGGTTTTGATGATGTACTCGGTCATGCCCTTAGAAAAAGGCCTGGGGGCAGCGGGTACACTGGAAAGCTGGTCTACATAGTACACGAAGTTGATCAGGTCTTTTTCCTCATCAAAAAGTGCGATGTAGAAGTTATGGGTCTCAATAATCTTGCTAAGTTCCCGGTGGATGGCGCTATACAAGGAAGGCAAATCCTTAGAACTGATAGCCAAGTTGGCAATACTGTAGTATACCTTCTGCAGGCGTTCTGCTTTGATACGGTCTGTAATATCGTGGAGAATGGCACGGGTAGCAATTGGTTTGCCGTCCTGCCAACTGCAGTTGATACTACCAATTAAGTGGATAGGCTTCCCGCTTTTAGTCAGGAAAACAGTTTCAATTTTATTGA